>JAKJGV010000005.1:43106-53735 GCA_022704185.1 Verrucomicrobiota bacterium | reverse complement strand
GCCGCGACGACGCTGATCAGGATCTGCTCGAAATCCACGCCGCCCGCGTCCGCCGCATAGAACGTGGTCGTGTAGACGCCGACTGGCGATGCGTTCGTCCAATAGAACATGCCATCCTCGCCTGTCGAAACGAAATAGGTCCCCGCGGGGGCGTTGCTGACGGTCAGGGTCACCGGATCGCCTTCCGTCGGCGTCGCCGTCACCGCGAACTGCAGCGTGTTGCTCAGCACGACGGAGCGGTTGCCGATCGAGTTCAGCACCGGCGGCGTGTTGACCGGCGCGCCGCCGCTTGCGGAATGGTAACCCAGGCGTTCCACCGTGGATGGGCTCGCATTGTCGACGGCCGTGAGGCTGTATTCGGTCCATTGGCCCGCGATGAAATCCACGTTGGTACCCTGCAGCACCGAACTGACTCGGACGAAGCTCTTGTCCGCCGCTGTGTTGCCGGTCAGCCCAAAGGCGTCAACGACATTGGCATACGCATACGTGCTGCCCGTGTAGAGCACGACGCTGTCATCGCCGTTGTGCGTCAACGACCCGCTCGACAGGTCGGCCGTCGCATAGGATGGAAGCACAGCCGAGCTGTTCTTCACGAGGTAGGCCGTGTTCGGCGCAATCGTGCCCGTCAGAGCGATCGAGCTTCCGGGCGCGGTGCCCGATTTCCAGAGCTCGCGATTGGCATTGGCCCAGATACCCAGCCGGTAGCCGCCGGCCGACAGGTCAATGTTCGACGTTCCCGCGTTGTACAGCTCGATCCACTTGTCGTTGCTCAATCCCTCGTAGTACTGCGAGATGAACAGGCCACCCGCTCCGCCCGCCTCCGTCACCGTGATGGTGATCGTTTCGCTGTTCGTGCCGTCCACGTCGCCCGCGTAGAAGGTGGTGGTCCACGTGCCGGTGACGCTGGAGGTGCCGGAGAAGGTGTTCGTCACGCCGCCGGCGTTGGTCGCGCCGGTGAAGGTCGCCCACGGGGGAACGCCCGTCGCCCAGAGCGAGATCGTGTCGCCGTCGAACGGCTCGAGTGCAACGACATCGAACGACAGCAGCGTGTTGGTCACGACCGACTTGTTGCCGATGGGCGACAGCACGGGAGGCTGGTCGCTCGCGCCCTCGGTGGCGTTGTAGACCACCAGCGCGAAGTCCTGGTCCAGCGCGCCGCCATGGTTGGGCACGCCGTCGGAATTGATGTTCGCGGCCGTAACGGTCACGACCACCACGCCGGTCTGGCCCGCGGGCAGGAACACGCTCTCGGTGTTGTTCCGGACATCGGCCGTGCCGCCGGCCGCCGAGAGCGCGCCGCTGAACACGTTGCCCTTGTAGGTCTGGCCGCCGATCGTGACGGTGAGATCGAGGTTGTTCTTGTAGGCGTTGCCGGAGGTCGAGCCCGGGGCGTCGGTCCACGACAGCGTCACGCGGAACACCTTGCCGGTGCTGCCGACGGTGCCGACGTACTGCCGCGTCTGCCCGGTCGCGGTGAAGAGCTCGTTGGTGAGCTGGTCCTTGATGATGCGCGGCGTGCCGTCGAACGCGAGCCCGAGGTTCATGCCGCCCATGCCCTGGCTGTTCGACCACAGGGTGTCGTTCGCGGAAACGCCGGTCATGTAGCGCGCGGAATTCACCAGGTACGCCTTCACCATCGCGGGGCTCGGCGCGTTCCGGCCCTCGTTGATGAAGTATTGCCGGATGAGCGCGCAGCCGCCGGCGACGGCCGGTGTCGAGTGACTCGTGCCCGAGGACGTGCTGTACCACTGCTGGTTCGTCGGGAAGAAATTGACGTAATTGTCCGAGTTGTCGAGAAGTCCGCAGACACCCGACGCGTCGAAGCAGGAGAGGTCGTTGCCGTTGCCGGTCATCGCGCGCGTCTGTTGCGCGATGCCGCCGGTGATGTGCGTGCCGGGCGCGACGATCTCGGGTTTCTTGCGCAGGTCGTCGCACGGCCCGCGGCTGGAGAAGGTGGCGATATCGTTCGCGTTGTTCGCCTCGGCGTCCGGCGTTTCGCAGCCGTCGTTGCCGACGGTGCTCGCGCCGCCGTTGGTGATCGCGTGCGAGTGCACGTTCTCCGCAGCGCCGACGGTGATGATGTTTTTCGCCGTGCCGGGCGACCCGACGGTCCCCGCGCTCGAACCCGCGTTGCCGGCGGCGAACACGATCGTCATCTCCTGGTTCCCGTTCGACGAGACGGCCGCGCCGGACGGCTGGGCGTCGCGCACGAGGTAGTCGTAGCGCTGGGCGTCAATGTCGTAGTCGCCCGCGGTGTCCGCGCCCCAGCTGTCGGAACTGACCCGCGCGCCGTCGCGGTACGCGCGCGAGATCATGTCCTCGTAGTCCGGGTCCGTGAAGTTGGCGGGATCGAAGATCACCGACGAGCCGACTTTCACGAACGGGCACACGCCGAGCCCGTAGCGGTAGCTCGCGGAATCCGCGTGCGGGAAGCCCGTGCGGTCGTTGTAGCCGCCGATGATGTGCGCGTTGAGCGTTCCGTGCCCGTCGCAGCCCTGGATCGTGCTGCCGCTGTTCGGCGTGCCCTCGAGGCGCGCGTAGGCGACGCGGCTGGCCAGCGCCGTGTTGCCGAGCTGGTACAGCCCGAAATGGTTCGGCGCGGTGGTGCCGATGTCCAGGCCGCTGTCGCAGACGTCCACCACGAATCCCGAGGCCGTGAACTGGTCCTGCGTGAAGCCCTTCGAGTACAACCAGTCGAGATATCCCGAGTTGGTCGGCGCGCTGCCGCCGGAGTTCAGGTTGCCCGAGACGATCATGTTCTGCCGCTCGTCGAACTTCTTCGGCTCGATGTACGTGTTGATGGAGACCACGTCCGGCTGCGCGGCGAGGACGGGGACCTGGTCCGGCGGAATCTGCGCGACGAAGTTGAGGTAGCCGAGCTGGCGCGATTGCCGGCGCAGCGGCGCGAGCTTGACGGCGTCAACCATCGCGAGCGTTCCCGCGTTCGCGTCGGGGTCGTCCACCAGTTGAATGGCGAAGAGGTCGGTGCCGAGCGCGCGGTATGTCCCGGCGGCGTCGCGGTTGCGCGCGCGGGGCTGAATGGAATCTTCGCTCTCATATGCGCCGTGCCACTGGATGAACGGTTCGCTTCCCGCGAGCGCATCCAGCGCGGCGAGCGCTTGCGCATCGCCGTAGACGAGGTAGGCGTTGTTCGGAATGTAGGTCACGAGGCGCAGGCCCGCGCGCTCAAGGGCCGCGACCCATTCCGGTTTCACCGGGCCGACGAACTGGACGAGGTGGAGCCGGCGTCCGGCGAATTGCGCGGGTGCGCGGCGCGTGAGTTTGACCGGGTCCGTGGTCGTGTCGAGGATCCCCGCATTGAGCAGGATGCGGTTGTCCTCGTCACGGTTCTCGATCGCGCCGGAGGCGGCGAAAGATTGTTCCGCGGCGGCGTTCGCCTCGACGATCTGAAACGCGCCGTAGTCGGCGAGCCGCGTTCCTCCTTCGGCGACGATCTGCGCCGCGACGGCGGGGTCATCCACGCGCAGCTTGTGGCGATCGGCGGGCGATGCGCGGAAGCGTTCTCCGGCGGCCTGGGCATGGGAACAAAAGACGAGCGAGATCAACACGCAGAAGGCGAGGGATTTCTTCATGAAGGCATCCTGATGCAACGGACTCTCTACGGCCTTGATATGTTTGATGGTAATAGTACGGGTCGGGCGGTTCTTCATATAGGGCTCTGGCGCCCCGAAATAGCTGCTTGACCCTCCCTGGGCACCTTGCTATGTTACCGATATCACATATTGACCATTTATGACATTTAGGCAGAAAACAGCAGAAAGGAGGGTGGGATCAGCAAAAACGGGTTCTTTTTTTGCGTACGGTTGTGATACGGGTAACATCATTTCGGACATCATCAAAGAGAGGGGCAGTATGAGAAGGAAGTTGTTGTGTGTGGCCGTGACACTTGTCGCGGTCATGGCTGTTGTGACGGCGCAGGGCAACCTGCTGCTGAACGAAGGGTTCGAGTCCGCACTCAGCGCAGCCGATTGGAGTACGACGTGGGGGGCCGGCCAGTTCACCCGCCAGACATGGAATACCCCGCCCGAAGGATCCTACGCGATCTACTTCTACGGCGGATGGAGCGGAGGAGACACGTGGGGCGGCGGATTGCAGGCGGTCAACGCCGGCATCGCGCCCGGAATCGAATATGACCTCAGCGCAGAATTCTACTGGGATAACGGCTGGTCGGCCGCCTCCCAGATGATCAAGCTGGAGTTCTTCGACAGCGGCGCAAATCTCCTCGCCGCCTACACGAACACGCTTTCCGGGCTCACTGAAGCGACATGGGTGACGCAGAGCGTCAGCGGCACCGCCCCGGCAGGAAGCACCTACGCGCAGGTGGTCTTTGAAGGCTCCGGTTTCGGCGCCGGCGGCGTCCTCGCGGCCGATAACTTCAGCCTCGTGGCCATCCCGGAACCCTCCGTCGCGTTCCTCGCCCTTCTGGGCGGCGGCGCATTGATGCTTCTGCGGCGTAAAGTGACCTGAGCGCATCACACCACCGCAGATAATGAAGAGCCCCGGTCTCATGCACGAGCCGGGGCTTTTTATCAGCTTCCCGAAGGGCGAGCCGACAGAATGGCCGGCTCATTCAGCTCGACGGAGTCTCGCCCTCCATCAAGCCTCACAGCCCGAACCGCACCAGTGCGGCCAGCGCCGAATCCACCTTCGCCTCCACCGACGTCGGCTCGCCCGCAGCCTTGCGCGCGCTGGCGATGTCCTTCAATCCATTGCCCGTGACCAGGCACACCACGCGTTCGTCCGCCTTCACCCGGCCCGCCTTGGCCAGTGCCTTCAACCCCGCCCACGCGCACGCCGCCGCAGGCTCGGCAAACACCCCCGCCAGCCGCGCGACTTCAGGAATCGCCGCGAGAATCGCCTCGTCCGGCACCGTCACCGCCGCGCCGCCGGACTCCACCACCGCGCGCACCGCCGCCAACCCGTCCCGCGGCACATCCACGGATATGGAGTCCGCGATCGTCGTGGCCTGCACCGGATCTATTTTGACTTCCCGCCAGTTTCCGGAATCCAATCCCCAATTTTCAATTTCCAATTTCCCGATCGTTCTTGCGATCGCATCACTCTTCTCCGACTGCGCGCAGTCGATCTTCGGCAAACGGTCAATGAGTCCCACTGCATGCAGATCACGCATGCCCTTCCAGATTCCGCTGATGATGTTGCCGTCGCCCGTCGGCACGATCACGCGGTCGGGCGCCTCCCACCCCAGTTGCTCGCAGATCTCGTAGCTGCACGTCTTCTTGCCTTCGCGCGTGAAGGGGTTGTACCCGGTGTTCCGGTTGAACCAGCCCTTTTCCGCGCAGACCTTCATGCACAGATCAAACGCGTCGTCGTACGTGCCGCGCACCGCGAGCACCTTCGCGCCGAACACGAGGAGCTGCGCGATCTTCGCCGCGGGCGCTTTCTCGGGAACAAAGATGACGCACGGCATGCCGACGCTCGCGGAAAGGCACGCCATCGAGCTGCCCGCATTGCCGGTGCTCGCCCCCGCGATCACCTTCGCGCCGGTCTCGCGCGCGCGGATCAGCGCCACCGCGCCCGCGCGGTCCTTGAACGACGCGCTCGGGTTCTGGCCCTCATCCTTGACGAAAAGATTCTTCAAGCCCGCCGCGGCCCCCAGGCGCTCGGCACAGTACAGGGGCGTCATGCCGACGCGCAGCGGCGACGCAAGATCGAGCCGCGAAACGGGAAGCATCGGCGCATAGCGCAGGAAGTCGCGGCGCGGATCGGCGGCGAGCTTGTCTCGACTCACCGCCTTCTTCATCGCCGCGTAGTCGTACGTCACTTCGATATTGCCGCCGCACGAAGGACAGGCGTAGCCGGGGAAATCGGCGGATTGCCGGGCTGCACAGGCAAAACACTCAAAGCCGGAATAATTCATGGGTTTCAGGTTTCGGGTGTCGGGTTTCAGGTGTCAGGAAACAAACCTGAAACCTGAACACTGACACCTTCCTTCTATGGCACAATATGGGTTCCGGTCCTCCCGTGAATCGCGTCCTCGATGAGGTGCGGCTGGGTGATGATGACCTTCTTGCCGCCGTGCTTGAGATAGTCGATGGCCGCCTCGATCTTCGGGCCCATGCTGCCGGCGGGGAACTGGCCTTCCCTGAGATACCGTTCCGCCTCCGCAACCGTCATCTTGTCGATGAACCGCTGGTCCGGCTTGCCGAAGTTGATCGCCACTTTGTCCACGCCCGTGGAGATCACGAAGATATCGGCCTTCAGGTTCTTCGCCAGCAGGCACGACGCCAGATCCTTGTCTATCACGGCCGCGCAGCCCTGCAGATCGCCGCTCACCCGGCGGACCACCGGAATGCCGCCGCCGCCGACCGCAATGACCACCACGCCGCTGTTCAGCAGGGCTTCAATAACGCGCTCCTCGACGATTTCCAGCGGCTTGGGCGAGGGCACCACGCGGCGCCAGCCGCGCCCCGCGTCCTCCTTCACCGCCCACCCGTCTTTCTCGCGATGGAGCTCGGCATCTTCTTTCGTGAAGAACGGCCCGATGGGTTTCGTGGGATTCGTGAACGCCGGATCAGCCGCATCCACCACCACCTGTGTCACAACCGCGACGATATCCCGCCTGATCCCCTGCCGCCGCAGCTCGTTCAACAACGTCTGCTCGACCTGGTACCCGATCGCGCCCTGCGTATCGGCCACGCAGCTCTCAAGCGGGACCTGGTGAAGTTGCGTTTTCGCGATCTCCGAGCGCATCAGGATGAAGCCGACCTGCGGCCCGTTTCCGTGCGTCACGACGACCCGGTAGCCGTCCTTGACCAGCGCGGCGATATGGTGACTCGTTTCGCCGGCGGCGAGATACTGGTCCAGCACGGTCATGTGCTTCGCGTCCTTGATCAGCGAGTTTCCGCCGATCGCGATGACGACGAGAGGAGCATTCTTCATCACGCCGATCCTCCTTGCTGAATCCCACGGTCCGCCGGCCTTACGCCACCACGCGCGGCTGCTTCCGCTTCAGGAGCCCGCCCAAAACGCCCGCCGGATCCTTGAACTTGCTGGTCAGGATCATCGCCGCGATGACAAACGGCTTGTAGCCGGCTTCCTTGTACGTCTCGATGCGGTACCGCTCGAAAACGGAATCGGCCACCTCGCCTTCCTTGCACGAAACGCCGGAAATGTCCGCCGGGAGGCAGTGCATGTACAGCGCTTTCCCGCCCTTCGTGAGCCTCATCTTCGCCTCCGTGCATTCCCAGTCTTTGAAGTTCGCGTTCTGCGCGAGACATTCCTTCTCCAGCGCCTTCAGGCCGTCGCGGTCGTTCGCGCGCAGCAGCTCGGTCCGGCGCCCCATGACCTTGTACGGGGCCCACGATTTCGGATAGACGATGTCCGCGTCCTTGAACGCCGCGTCCATCGAAGTGCCCTCGACGAAACTGCCGCCGCTGGCCTTCGCATTCTTCTTCGCGACTTCAACCACATCCGGAATGAGGTCGTAGCCTTCCGGGTGCGCAAGCGAAACATGCATGCCGAAACGGGTCATCAGGCCGATGATGCCCTGCGGCACGGAGAGCGGTTTGCCGTAGCTCGGCGAATAGGCCCACGTCATCGCGATCTTCTTGCCTTTCAGCTTCTCCAGCCCGCCGAAGTATTCGCGCAGCCACATCAGGTCGGCCATCGCCTGCGTCGGGTGGTCTATGTCGCACTGGAGATTGACGATGCTCGGCCGCTGGTTCAGCACGCCTCTCTGGAATCCGTCGTCCAGCGCTTCGCCGACCTCCAGCATGTACGTGTGTCCCGCGCCGAGGAACATGTCGTCGCGAATGCCGATGACCTCGGTGAGGAACGAAATCATGTTGGCGGTCTCGCGTACCGTTTCACCGTGCGCGATCTGCGACTTGCCCTCGTCGAGGTCCTGGACCGCGAGGCCGAGCAGGTTCGAGGCGGAAGCGAACGAAAAACGCGTGCGCGTGGAGTTGTCGCGGAAGTTGGAGACTGCGAGGCCGGTCTCGAAACACTTCGCGGAAACGTTTCGCGCGTGAAGCTGTTTGAGGGCTTCGGCGACGAGGATAACCAGCTTCAATTCGGCGACGGATTTGTCCCACGTGAGCAGGAAATCCTTGCGGTGCAGGTTGGCTTTCAGCTTGCGGATTTCGGCGATCAGGCCGGGGATGGGGTTGCCGGCGGGCCGGGCTTTCTTCTTCATGCGCAACGCTCCTTTCGATTCCGGTTCGAACGGTCGTAATCTTACGATTTCAGGGGGAAAAGGTATAGCCCCCTCACCTCAGTCCTCTCCCATCGGGAGAGGGTCGGGGTGAGGGGTGTCATCTTCCCCCTCTCCCAAAGGGAGAGGGTCGGGGTGAGGGGTGTCACCGCCCTTTCACATATTCCACAACCGCCTTGCACTGGCTTTCGCCGTCCATGTGGGCTTCCTTGAGCACCGCGGCGGCGCTGCCGCTGCCGAGGTAATGTCCGCGCATAAACGGGTGCAACGTGGCAGCCCGGCCGCGGTCCGAAGTCACCCACCGGAACATCGTCGGCAGCGTGAACCCGGTGATGCCGATCGCTTCCGCCGCGAGTTCGCCCGGGAAGATCCTCTTCTGCTCCGCTTCCGGGAGGAGGTCGAACAACTCGGCCGACGCGACATAGAACACGTTGAGATTCAGACCCTGCTTGTCCAGCAACGGCAGCGCCTCCTCGAGGAACGCGTACGCGACGCCGCTTTCCTGCAGAACCACCGTCCCGTCGCGCTTGCGTTTCGGATCGGCCTTCCTCAGCGCATACACACCGGTGACGCATACCTCGGCCGGTTCCAGTCCCAGCGCCGCGCGATCGAGCACTTTCTCGTTCGGGCGCGTGACGAACGGCGCGAGCACCGCGGGCCGCTTCTGAAGCGCGGCGACGAAGAGCGGCCACATCTCCTGCGGGTCCCACGGCGTCAGGCTGATCATCACGCCTTTCGGAAAATTCTCCTGCAGCAACTGCAGCGGCTGCGGGTCGGCGTGCGTCGGCCCGTCCTCGCCCGTCTTGATCCCCGCATGCGCGCAGATGAGGACAAACGGCTTGAACGGATCGTCCGGCGCCAACTGCCGGCGCGACTGGCAGCCGATGCCGTGGAGCCGCGCGGCGATATGCCCGAGCGGAGCGATGAACGCGGCGTAGGACGAGCCCGCGCCGATGTGATGCCCGTACGTGGAAAGCCCCGAGAGGATTCCCGCCATCGCGTCCTCGCAAATGCCGCCCGACGCGAAAAGACGGGAGTCGGGATTGCCCGGAAAATGCAGGAACCCTTCCGGGAAACCCTTGCCCGCGTTGTTCGCGGACGTGGAGCCCATCAGGTCCGCCGCGGCCGTGAGGATGGCGCCGCCGGATTGCTTGTTGAGGTAGCCCAGCACATCGCCGAGCGCGGCGCGAAGGGTCGTGCTGGATCCGGGTTTCAGGTCCAATTCAGCGGGCACCTGGAGCGGGTTTACCTTCTTCGAATCGTACAACGCTTCCACCTGCGGCGCGTTCGCTCGCGGCTTGCGCGCGCGTTTCTGCAGACGTTCGCGCGCCGCGAGAAGGCGGTCGGCCAATGGTTGCACGAGATCTTTTTTCTTCTTCATGGCCTCGCGCACGACCTGCAGCGCGTCCCAGAAACACTCTTCGATGATAACCTTATCGCTTCCGCCACAACGCATTTCGCCGCCCTGGCACTCCGGCAAGCGTGTTTCCGCTTCCGCGGCAAGGGGCATCACGGCCGCCATGAACGGCGCCGAGCAGAGTTTGTGGCCCGCGCCATGCGAGGCGCGGCCCTCGATGCCGTACTGCCAGCCCTTCACGGTGCGATACACGATGGCGGTCGGCTGGCCGTTATTCAGCGACAGCGCCTTGCGCTGCGCGGCGAGGACCTGGTGCAGGTCCTTTCCGTCCGGCACCAGGATCGCGTTCCAGTCGTGCAGGTAGGCCAGCTCCACAGGGTCCCACTGCACGTAATCGCCGGGCTGCTGCCCGTCGCGGCACACGCGGTTGCTGTCAATGGACGCCTGGTTCCAGTCCACGTGCAGGATCGCGTTGCGAAGCCCCATCGTGCCGGCCACCGCGAGCGCTTCGCTGACACGGCCCGGCGTCATGCCGCCCTCGCCCTCGATGATGTGGACGCGCGGCGGATCGTCGCGATAGAGGTCCATGGCCGCGAAGGCCAGGCCGAGCGAGGACGCCAGCCCGACGCCGGACGCGCCGGTGGAAAGCCGGATGAACGGCGTCGCGGGCGTGGGGTGTCCGTCCAACGCGCGTGCCCTGAACTTCGCGAACAGCGGCGCGTCGTTCGTCGGGTTACGGCGGAAGCCCAGCAGGTCCTCGAGCCGGAACTGGAACGACTCTTTCGACGCCAGCAGCTCGGGCCGGCACAGCCGCGCGACCTCGTTGCGCAGGGCCCACATGGCGTAGAGTCCGAGGGCCTTGTGGCCGGCGGCATAGGAGATGATGTCCGCGCCGGGCGCGTCGGGATCGGAGAGATCGTAATCCATCGAGTCGTAGAGAACCGCCTCGACGATGCGTCCGGAGGAGATGGAACCGCCGGGGTGGCCGGAGCCGGGCACGAAGTTGTACATCATCGCGCACAGGCAGCGGTACACCAGGTCGAGAAACTCGATCGGCTCGACATCCTTTTCAGGCACG
>JAKJGV010000005.1:36895-43023 GCA_022704185.1 Verrucomicrobiota bacterium | reverse complement strand
GTCTCCCTTTCGGGTTATGGAACCCTTTGTACCTGTAAAGCAATACCGCCGCAGGACCCCGGAAGTAAAGGGCGGGACGAGCATGTAAAAGCGAACAAGTATTGGACAATCCGCCCCGGGACGACAATACTCGGCGTAGTGAAAAGCACTCTACAGGCTGTTGCATCGGTCCTGTCCGAAAGCACCGTGAAGGCTGTGCTGGTCGGCGGAGCCGCTGTCAATCAATATGCCCCGACCCGGCTTACTTTCGATGTGGACATGGTCATTGAGGAAGGGGATGAAGTTGCGTTCTCCGACGCACTCCGGCAACAGGGCTTCGAGCGCATCCATCGCACGGAGAATTTCGTGCGTTTCAAGCCTCCGGCCCCCGGATTCATCGTGGATCTCCTGTTCTTGGACTCGCGAACCTTCCACGCCATGTGGGAAATGGGCCGGGATATCACATTGGCCGGACGCTCGTTTCGCATCGCGGCACCGGAGCATTTGATCTGCATGAAGCTCCATGCGCTGAAATTCGGACGCGAGAGTCGCATGGATCGGGATGTTGCAGACATCCTTCACATGATGAAGCAATGCGGGTGGACCCCTGACACCGACGAGTTTTCCGCCGCGTGCTCACAATATGGCACGCCCGACTTGCGCGACCTGATCCGAAGAAGGTGGACATCGTGAACGCTCTGCGCTTCCCAGTCCTGAAAGACATTCCGCCTCTTCCTCAAGTAACGCCTGATGAGTACATGGCCTTGCTGGAAGAAGCGCGCGAATGGGTTGGCACTCCGGAATGGATGCGCGAAGGCGGACTCGAAGAAGGCATTCCCGTGCGGTTTCGGCTTGTAGAGGCTTCGGACAGCCCCCGCCACAACGACGCGCACTGACGCAGTCGCTCGTCAACCGATGTCCTTGAACCAGCCGAAGCGTTCCTCGTTGGCGAAGTAAAGCAAACCGAGGATGCGCATCCCTACAACGATGAGGTAGAACGACACCAACCCGTCGAGCAGGAAGCCGGCGACGGGAATCTGCGCGAGCAGGGTGGCGCTGAGCCCGCGCAGGACCAGCACGAGACCGAGCACCACGCAGGCCACCAGGTAGCCCGCCGGCGCCTTGAGCATCGCGGGGAAAACCACGGCGGGACTCAGCCCGGAAGCGTCGTCGTACATCGCCACGGCCAGGAGCCCCATCGGGTAGTACAGCGCGGCCAGGCCCGTGAGAGCAAGCCCGACCGGCAGCACGACCACCGGATCCAACGTGAAGTACCAGGCCGCCCCGATGAAAGCGATCAACGGAAACGCGCTGACGGCAAATACGCCCAGAACCAGGAAATACGGATGGACGATATCGGTCGTGAAGTCCGTGAACCCGGGCCAGTCGGGCAGCTCGTCCTTCCCGGTCGCCGTGCTGTTGATGATGCTGAGCATGAACGCGTTCAGGTAGCCGATGACGGCCACGGTGATCAGCAACCCGAAGACGCCGGAGTACAGGAAGCGGACGAACCGGAATCCGCCGAAGAAGAATCCGCCGATGAGCAGGAGAATGACGCCGGTGCCGCGGAATGGATAGATGAACGCGCCCGGCAGGCGCCGGAAGAAATTGCGGTCCCGCTTTTCCTTGACCTCCTCGCGCGCCGCTTCCGCGGCCGCGGTGACCGACTCGCAACGCTCCCCGCAATCGGCGCACGTTCGCACCGAGGTGGGCCCCACGCGGATGCTCTTGACGCAGGCATCGCAGAACAGCCCGGCGCATCCCGCGCAACGCCACGCCGCGAGGGTTTCGGGATGGTTCTTGCAGACCTCCAACTGCAAGTTCATATCCGCCCTATACCCCCAACCGCCCCGCCCCGCAAGCCGCGAGCGTGAGGCGCGGACAGGCTTTTCCCAATCCGCCACAGGCGGCCAAGTGTCCGGAAAAACGCGCGGGATAAACATTCTCGGGCTTCGCACGTATTCTTACCCATTGCCGTTCCAGCAGGAGGAGAAGATCATGAAGCTTGCAGACCGTATTTCGCGCCTCGGTGTAGAAACCGCTTTTGCCGTGTCCGACGACGCCCGCGCGTGGGCCGCCAAGGGGAACAAGGTCTACCCGTTCCACCTCGGCGACATGAACATCCGCACGCCGCTGAACATCATCGAGGCGGCTCACAAGGCCCTGCTGGACGGCAAGACGGGCTACTGTCCCGCAGCGGGCATCCCCGAACTGCGCGAGGTCATCGCGGCGGACCTCGGGAAAAATCGCGGCATCCAGTTCACGATGGAGAACGTGTCCGTTCAGCCCGGCGGCAAACCGGTCATCGGCAAGTTCTTCCAGGCGCTGCTCAACGAGGGCGACGAGGCGCTCTATCCGAACCCGGGCTACCCGATCTACGAATCCCAGATCCAGTTCCTCGGCGGCGTGGCCGTTCCGTACGGCTACACGATGACGAAGAACGGCTTCCGCCTCCAGCGCGACAAGATCGAGGCCGCGATCACCAGGCGCACGCGGTTCTTCGTGTACAACAACGGGCAGAATCCGCTCGGCGCGGAATCGGACGACGAGGAGATGCAGTGGCTGGCCAACCTGTGCATGAAGCACAACCTGTTGGTGCTCGCCGACGAGCCGTATTTCCACACGCGCTACTCCGGCAAAAGCAAGAGCATCACGAGCATCCCCGGCATGATGGAGCGCAGCGTGATCCTGATGACCTTCTCGAAGCGCTACGCGATGACGGGCTGGCGCCTCGGCGGCGCGCTCGGGCCGAAGGAAGTGATCAACGTCATCAACAAGCTGAACGTCAACCAGGAGTCCTGCACGCCCCAGTTCGTCCAGTACGCGGGCGTCGAGGCGCTGACGGGCGACCAGACGGGGCCGAAGGGAATCATCGACGTCCTCCGCGAGCGCCGGGATGTCCTCGTGGACTTGCTGAACGGCATCCAGGGCGTCACGGTCTACAAGCCCGAGGTCACGTTCTACCTCTTCCCCGACGTCACCGACGTGCTCAAGCGGCTCGGGTATACCGACGAGCAGAAGTTCCGCCTGGACACGCTCCACGCGACCGGCGTGTCGTTCTGCTCGCGCAGCCACTTCGGCCGCCCCCTCCCGGGCGAGGACCGCGTGTACATACGCTTCGCCTACTCCGGCATTGACGTGGACAAGATCCGCGAAGGCCTCGCCAAGCTGAAGGCGTACTGGGAAAGGTGAGGCGGCCGCGCGGCCGTCACGGGCCGCGGCGGACATCGAGCCGGTACGTGCGCGCGTTGGTCCGGACCCCCGTGCGATAGCGCGCCGCATCCCCCTCGATCACGATATTCTCCGGGTCCGGAATCTCGGCGACCATCGCGCCGTTGGACCACATGCCGGTATGGAACAACCGGTAAAGGCGCCCCGAGACCGCGCGCCACCCCAGCATGAACGCTCCATCCGCGTCGTCCTGTCCGAACGACTGCAACGCGAAGACGGACTCGAAAGACAGGGGATCGGTGCCCGCGATCCATTCCTCGTAGTCGCTTGGCCCGTCGAAATCGGTGTCCGCGCGCGTGGGATCGGAAAGCTGTCCCATGTTTCCGAACCCCACTTCGGCGCCGTCCGCGATGCCGTCCCCGTCCGTATCCTCGACCGCGGGCAGCGTGCCCCACACCGTCTCGCAGCGGTCGCTCAACCCATCGCCGTCGCTGTCCAACCCCTCGCTGTCCGGCGCTTCTCCGCCCACGTGGAAGCAATCCATGTTCACGGGCACGCCGGCATCCGCCGACAGGACGATCGTGTGCGACCCGGCCGAAAGCGGCCCGATCCGCGCCGCGACCCGGTCGAAATGACTCACGCGCTCCCCCCATCCCGCGGTGCCGGGGCATGCCAGGAGCGCGCGGGGCGTTCCGTCCACGCTCAACTCCACGACGCAGCCGGTGTGCTGCGCGGCGTTCATCGCGTACCAGAGGTGGAACCACGCGTTCGTGTGAGACACGGTCACGACGTTGGAGTACACCGCTACGGAGCCCGGCGGCGCGCCCCAGGACTGCCCAAGCACCTCGCCTTCGGACGCGCCGGCCTTGAGGTCCTGGCCGCCGCTGCCGGATTGCATGTCGTAATCCTCGCATTCGCGAAACGCCGCGTTCGTCGCGAGGGCGAAACGCTGCCCCTGCGGGAACGCGATGTCGGCGATGTACACCTCGCCGCTGGTCGCGTGGGTCCACGAGATGATGCTCAAGGCGGTAACGTCAACGCCGGCGAACTCGTTCAGCGGAATGACCACCTCGCTCCATCCCGTTCCGATCGTACCGCCCGGAACGAAGTACCCGACGTCGAATGTGACTTCCGCGTCCGCATCGTCCTTCAACCCGACCATGATCTCCTCGCCGCCGGCCGCCCCGCGTATGAAGAAACGCAGCGCGCTGTAATCGCTGATGTCGCCGTCCGCGGTGTCAATGAAGTGCCCGAACCCCGGCGTGGAAACGAGGGACCGCCTTACCCACTGCAGCGCACCGCCCGGACCGTTGGTGTACACGAAGCCGAACCAGCGCCCGCTGTCCGGCCCCCAGTGTCCGTCGTAGCGGCCTCCGAGCGTATTGGGATTCACCCCGTTGTTCCAATCGAGGTCCAGCTTGCCGCCGGTCAGGATCTGTTCGAAGGCAAAGGGGCTCGAGTTCACCGGCTCGGCATTGTCCAGCGCCTGGATCGCGTAGCGGACTTCGCGGTCCGTCGCGACGAACAGGTTCGTGTCCTGCCATGTGCCGACATGCCGCGGCACGAGGGGGTCCGTCTGCCGGTCGAAACCGCTGACGCCGTCGAAGCGGCGCCAGACATGCCAACCCACCACGTCCGGCTCGGCGGCCTCGGCGTCCCAGGCAAGCCGCGCGCGGTTGCCGAACATCGCGGCGCCGAAATGGTTCGTCGGCCGCACGGGCGCGCGGGTGTCGCGCGTGAACGCCACGTAATCCACATCCAGCGTTCCGCCCTCGGGGTTCGTGAAGGCAAAAGAAAGGAGGCGCAGATTGCCGGGCCAGATGTCGTTGGTGACATTTCCGGTCAGGCAAAACCGTTCGATCGGGATCTTCACTTCGGTCCAGTTGGTGGGAGTGACGCCGCCGGTGTAATCGAGGAGGGCGACTTTCTTCTCGCGGTCGAAAAAATCCTTGAGCCCAACGTCCACCTGTTCCAACCCGGTGCCGCCGCGAACCCAGAAGGTGAGCTGCGCCTTCGCGCGCTGGTCGCGGTTGCCGAGGTCAATCCATCCGCCCTCGTCGGAGTTGTCGGCCACGAAACGCACGACCTTGTCGCCGACATACGCGTTGGTCCAGTCCGCGTCCACGTAGGTTGCGGTGACGGGCGTGGCGTCATTCTCCCAGTGCCCGAGCGTCCCGCCGAACTGGTTCACGGAGTTGGTGAATGTCGCGTGATGCACGCTGAACGGCGGACCGAACCCGATCGTGTACATCCCGGTCGCGATATACGGGTTCTGCATGAACCAGCGCCAGGTCGAGCCCCGCTTGTAGTTCTCGATCAGCAGAACGTTCGGGCCGTAATCAATCCCCGCGCTGATGCCGTGGTAGTGATTGCTGACGCCCGCATCCGAGTAGTAACGCCACGGCCGCCCCTCGTTCAGGCAGTTGAGCCAGCCGTACACGTGGCTCCACACCGGCCGTTCGCCCACGGAAGGATCCCAGCCGTTGATGTAGTACTGCTCGAAGATGTGCTTCATCGCGGCCATCGCCTCGGACGGGGCATAGACCACGCATCCCGGCAGGCCGATCGGCGTGATGGAGCCGCTGTCGCTGCACCATTCGACATTGTTCGACCCGACGATCAACCAGGGCGCCATCTGGCGGTAGCCGTCGGACGCGCCGGCCGCAGTCCAGCCCCACACGTTGGATCCGAGCATGTCGTATTTCACGGGATCGTCGTTGTGCAGCTCGATCGCCCGCTGGCGCTGGTGCAGAATGCTGTCCCGCGCGACATCGGCATGGTTGAATCCGCGTTCGTCGGTGCGGTCCCGGAAATCAATCCACGCATGCGGGTACTGCCAGAAGTAGAGCTGAAGATCGCGCGGCCAGGGAACGACGTACGAATTCCACATCGTTTTCGCGTCGCCGCCCTTCTTGTACGCGGGGGCCTCGGCGGACTCGACCACCGCGAGGAGGTTCTCGCTGTACCCAAAATTGTAG
>JAKJGV010000005.1:8817-36871 GCA_022704185.1 Verrucomicrobiota bacterium | reverse complement strand
CCAGGTTGTCTCCGCGTACAGCTTGTGCGCGAGCAGCCCCGCCTCGGTGCCCTTGAAGTACTCGGAAACGAATATGCATCCGGCCATGAACAGCGAGTGGTCCAGCAAAGACAGGCCATCGGGCATGAAGTATCGCGTGCCGGCCTTGTTGGTGCCGCTGTCCTCGATCCAGTAGGTGTGCCACGTCCACCCGTTCACCCGTTCGCCAACCAGCGGATTCGTGGAAAGCATCCCGTTGAAGAGCTTGAGCTGAAGCAGCGCCTGTTCGTACGCATTGGAAAATGTAACCCAGCCGCGGTAATGGCCGAGACAGATCGCGGTCAGTTCGAAGCCGATGCCGGCCACGCTCGCGTAAGCCGGGTAGTTGAACGTACTGTCGTACGCCGCCGTGTCGTTCAGGAGGTCGTACGGCCCGCGCTTCTGCTCCTCGAAGAACCGGAGGTTCGCCCGCTCGATGGACTCCAGGAATTGCCAGTCGTTCGTATCCCATGCCGCAGCCGTCACGGCCATCGGCAGGAGAACCAGAAGAACTGCGCGTTTGACAAGCACACAACACCTTCAGATGAGAGCGCTCAACTACATCTGAAATACAATACCCCGCAGTCCCGCATGCGTGTACCCGGCAACCCGCCACGCTCATTGGTTGCGGCTTCGCCGGGCCGAATCCGGGCTACGGATTCTGCGGCTGCGGCTCCGCGGGAATCACCAGGTCAAACGCCGCCGACCTACGGCCCTGGATGAAGCCGCCGAGCCCGCTTGGCGAATCGGGGCGGCGATGGAAATCCAGCCGGTCGCGATGGTCCATCTGCTGGCTCACCAAGGTCTTCCCGTCCGCGTTGAGAAGCATCAGCCGGTTCCACGTCGAAACGAGAAGCACGTCTTCTTCTTCGGACACCGGCAACGCTTCCACGCTGCGGACATGCGCGTCCTTGTCGAAGGTGTTCGTCCAGATCACGTTCCCGGCGACATTGATACCCCGGACCTCCGTGCGATCGCCAGTGTAGCTTCTTCGCGAATCCTCTCCGGTCACCTTGTAGAACATCTGCATCGCCACGAGCCTTCCGCCGTCCGGCGTGCGGATGAAGGAAAGCGAAGGATACTGTTCCATCTCGTTGGCGACCCGGGCCTCCGGCGGCAGGGGGATGACGGCGTTGGTGGCGCCGCTCTCGGCGTCCAGCACGAACGCCTCGCTTTCCGTTCTCGACACCAATACCCGCGGCGGAATGCGAACGCTGACCGGCACTCTCTCGGTCGCGCGCTCCCGCACATCATCGACGCTGCGCTCCCAGCGAACGCGGAACCAATTCGTGTTCAGCTGCGTGTTTCCACGCATCGTCGCACGCGACTTCCGTGCGACCGATTCTTCCTGCAGATCCTTCAACTCCGCTTCCGTCAGCGGTTCGGCCCCGGGAATTGTTTTGCCCTCCAGCACCGCCTCGATGTCCTTCTTCAACGAGGCGAATCCGCTGGAACTGAAGCCGACCTTGCGCCCCTGCACAACCCCGTTTCGATCCACCAGCACCATGCAGGGGATCCCTTCGACCTTGTAGTCGCTCGCGATATTCTTGAAGTCCATGCCCACCGGATAGGCGATCTCCTGCTTCGCAAGCATCTCGCGAACCTTTTCCGTGTCGCGCTCCCGGTCCCGGCTGACGCCGACGATGACGAGGCCGTTCGTTCCGTACAGATCATGAAGCTTCTTCACTTCCGGCAACGCCTTCACACACGGGCCGCACCACGTCGCCCAGAAATCAATCAACACCACCGACCCCGTGTTGGCGGAAAGGGAGAAACTCTCCTCTTTATCAAGCAGTTTCAGGCTGAACTCTGGCGCCGGCTTGCCGGACAGCTCGAAACGCGTGAAGCCTTCGCCGCCGCCCAGCGCCCCGCCCATCCCGAGGCCCATCTCCGTCTCAACCTTCTTGTCGCCGGGCGCCGGAGTGAACTTGAAATCCTCGTCGGTCACAGGCCCGTTGACGACCGATTCGGTCAGCTCGAACGTGTAGCGCAGGCTCTTCATCATCTGCGCGACACGAGCGTTTTCGCCATCCTCTTTCTCCGCCTCGGCGATTTCTTCCGGCGAGAGGGGAAGCGACTCGATCCGCCGGATCATCCCCGATTCCTTGTCCAGCCAAACCTTGAGCGCCTGTTTCATCCACGGCGCATCCCCCTCCTTTTTGGTCCTGAAATTGATCACGCGGCAATCGCGGTCGCCAAGCTGCTCGTCGTCCAGGATCTCGATCTGCGCATCCTTCGCCGCATCGCGAAGAGCGGCGGCCGCATCCTTGGCCAACAGCGCTTTCGTGTCCGGCAGCATGCCGAGCAGGTAACTCTTGAACGATCCTTCGAGGAGTTCGCTCAATCCCTCCTTCACGGCGACCTGGTAGTACTTGCCCGCCATCGGCATGCGAACAAACGCGTTCGAGCCGTCGCACACGACCATCATGTGCTGGCTCTTGAGATACAGGCGGCGCGGGCGCTCGAAGATGACGGCCACTTCCATTTCCGTCTTCTGCTTCATGCCCTCCATGTCGAACTCCATCTTCCACACTCCCGTTTCCCGGAGGGTTTGGATGGAAGAAATGCTCTTCGCCGTTTCCTCGATGAGCCCGGAGAGCGCATCCTCTTCCGCGGGCAAGGATGTGGCAAGCAGGCAGGACGCAAAGAGGGCGATGGAGAGACGCTGAAGGGTTGTCATATGAATCCTCTTTCGATGCATGGTTGAACGAACCGCGAGCAATCCTGACCCACGCTACTTGCGTTGTCAAGGAGGCCGGGCGGGACGGCGGCTCGCCGTCCGGAGACAATTGATTAACCGGTGGCGTGGCTCGACAGAGTCTCGCCCTCCATGACTCGGCATCGGCCGCGTTACTCCAGCAGGCGCAGAACGCGATAGTAGCGCTGCGTGACCGAGCCCGCCCCGGCATCCGCCTTCGAACTGAAGGACTCCGTCGCAACGACATCCGAGCCCAGCACCAGCCACGGGAACGCCGTCGGCGAATGAACGTACTGTACGCGGTAGGTCGCGCCCACGTCCGAAGGCCACGTGACGGTGAACTCGTCCCCGACCTGGTTCAACCCGCCGTCCGCGGCGAACTGGTCGTCTTCTCCGCCGACCCGCACCGCGAAGGTCCGCGTATCGTGCAGCATGGGCGAGCCGTCATCCGTGACCTTGACCGTGACGGTGTTGGTTGTGTTCATCCGGTCGAACCCGGGCTTCCATTCAAACTCGCCGGTCTGCGAGCCGATGTCCGCACCGGCCGGCGCGACGATAAGGCTGAACGAAAGCACCTGCGGCGGCGCATCCGGATCGAACGCGCTGTTCGGCAGCACAACACGGCTGCCGGGCCCCACCTCCACATCGGAAACCGGATCGAGCCGCGGCGGCGCGTTCAGAACGAGCGGATCCAGCCCGCCGTTCGGATTCACCGTCCCCGGCCAACCCTCTTCGAGCTCCGTCGTATGCACGACCGCGCCGTCAAGCAGCCCGCGCGATTCCACTCTCCGGAGCCCCGACGCGAAATCGTTCGGGATCAGCGTCCCCCACCAGCCGTTCCGCCCCGCGACGTCCGTCTCGTAGAAGGGAGCGTACTTGTCGTCCACGACCGCGCCGGTGGCCTCGACGTAGGTCGCCGACACCGGGCGCCCCCCGCCCTCCTCGTTGTCATACAAGGCCACGAACTGCTTCGGGCCGGCAGGACTGTACCCCACGATGCCTGTCGCGTTGGTCGAGCCGGGTCCGAGCGCGATAACCGAAACCGCCGACGTGGTGGTGAGGTAGTGTTCGATATTGGTTCCATGCATGCCGTCGTTGAGCAGGATCCTCAGGTAAAGCGTGTTGCCCGGCGTGAAGCGCGCATTGCCGGACGGTTCGGTGACGAACCAGCCGGTGAAAGCCCCCGCCGCATCCGTTGTGAACCGGCTGTGACGCAAATCCAGATCGCCTTCGCGAAACCGGGGTGAATCCGTGGTGCGGATGAAATCGGCCCCGTTGGTCTTGACGAACACGGCATTCCCCGCGCCGTCCTGCGTTTCCGGATCGCTGGGGATGACGATCCGGTTCGCGTACCGGTACTCCGCGTTCGGGAGCAGGCCGCCGATCTGCACACGAAACGCGTACGGCAGGCGATTGAGATTCTCGCCGCCGACCAGTTCGCCCTGCATGTAGCGCGGGATGAGCAGCTCGACGAGGTGGGCCGCGACCGTCGCCTGGTTCGTGCCGCCGGGCGTCGGGGTCTTGAGCAGCATGCGCTCGAAGGGGTCGCCGTCCGGATACGAGCCGTACGACTTGTCCACCGCGATCGCGGGATAGCGGACGTAGTCCACGATCACGATGTCGCCCGCGTTGGAGTAGACCACCGCCACCGAGCCGTTCGTCGTGCTCAACCGGAACGACGCATGGTAGTTGGTGAACAGGGTCTGCGCCGTCTGCCCGTCCATCCAGACTAGCCGGAACCATTGCGCGGGCGCGAACGACGCCGCGGGGAACCGCCATTTCACCAGGTTCCCGAAGTCGTCCGTCAGGTAGAAGTTCGTCAACGAACGTGACGCCACTTCCTCGTTGTACAGCTCCATCCACGGCTCGCGCTGACCCATGTTGTCCACGATGCCGGTCACGTTCGTGGATTGCAGCTCGTTGATCCACACGCGCGGGAACTCGGGGAGCGATCGCGCAACGCTGTTCGAAACGCCGGGGGTGTACAGCACGCCGACGCCCACGTCCCAGTTGCTGACGCGGCGGCGCTCGCGGCGGCCGTCCACCAGCTGCAGCGACGGGCCCTGCCCGTCCGCCTCTTCCGGCCACGGCGGCAACGGTTCGTAGGCGACCGCATCCACTTCGGCACCGCCCGCCGACGCGGGGCGAAGAAGCCGCAACCGCTCGCCGGCATCGTCGAGATTGCCGGCGTACTCGCCCGCCACGGCCGTGAGATTCGTATGCGCCGCGCCGAATGCCGGGATGCTCTGCACCAGCAGTTTGTAGCCGCCCGGCGGGATCAAAACGCCCTGCTCGAAGGTGTACTCCAGTCCTTCCACCTGGTAGCCGGACAGGTCGAAGGCGTACGTCGCGGAGCGGTTGTGCAGCTCGAGGAATTCCGCCATCTCGTCCACGGGGTGGTACATGATCTCGTTGATGATCACGTGGTCCCGCGGATCCACATCCGAGCCGGCGTAATTGACGTTGAGCGACACAGGCGACCCGACCTGGCTCCCGTTTTCATCGTAGCCGGTAACGACGATCGTGCTCGGGCCGGAAGGGATCGCCATGGTCATCGTCCAGTTCGTTACGGTGGACCACGTCACGTTATAGGGAATCCCGTTGAACTCCAGCGTGTGGATCTGGATCGGCGCGCGGCCGGACAGGGTAACCACGTTGCCGTTCGTGCTGACGCAAGCGGCCGTCAGGCTGAAGTTCGTCAACGGGTTCAACTGGCCGAGGAGGTACGCGCGCCGCTGGCTGATCCAGGACTTGAGGGACGGCAGCCCCAGCCAGGTCTTCAGCGCCACGTCGGGGCTCCGGGACGCCACGCCGTTTGCGATCAGCGCGTTGTACGTCTCGTCGATGATCGGATTCAGCTTCGTGCTGAGCATGGCGACGGTGGCCGCGTCGCGCAACGCCTGCCAGTAGTAGCGACGGAACGGCGGGTGACTGATCATCCGCGCCACGACCGGCGTGTTGTCGCTGATGTCAAACACGCTGGCGTCCGGCCACGTGAAGTTGTCGACTTCCACTCCAAGGCCGAAGTCCAGGTCCCAGGGGAGCATGTTCCAGCGCCCCTGGGGCGGACGGTACATGAACGTGTTCTTGCCGCGATAATAGCCGTATCCGTCCCAGTCGGCGATGGCGTGCCGGAACGCGAACATCCGCATCCATTGCTCCATGTCCGCCACCGCCTCAAGCGTCGCGGTGTACTGGTCGTTGGAAAGATTCGCCGCATCCACGAGACGCATCAAGCCGGTGTAGTCGTCGTCGAATCCCGCGTTGGCGCGCTTCTCCCAGTTCCAGCGGTAGCGGGCCTTCTTCTTGTCGCCGCCCGTCGTCACGTGCATGCCGAGATCGGCATCCGTCACCACAAAATCATCCGCATCGAACGAGTTTATTTCGACCCAGTCATCCACCTTGTACGCCTCGCCCTCGTCGGCATCGGGGAACCAGGTGCGGAAGTAGTCCCGCTCGACGTGGTGGGTGTCCGCGTAGGCATACGGATGCTGAATGCCGTTCAGGAACACGAGAATGTATCGCTGGTAACTCATGGGCAGACCCATGTCCGCCGCAATCTGGAACCCGATTCGCTCGCGCATGCTCGTAGGATCCCGGTCGTCGGATTCCAGGGTGTCCATGTTCAGTTCGTCGTCGCACAGGAACGGCTCGTCCGCCGGGAACTTCACGCGGTACGCGCCGCGGCGTTCATAGAACTCCGGCTCGCGGAAAGTCGGACGGATGAAGGGACTGCCGCGCCATCGGATCCCTGCGTTGTAGATCACCCGCTCGTTCCCATAGATGAATGTGGCATCCAGGTATTCGTCGCTCTGTTTCACCCGGTTGCTCCACTCGTCGATGTTCGCCTGCGTCAACCAGAACCGGTAGGTGCCGAGATTGCTGAAGGCGTCGCCGTCGCCGAATCGCACGATGCACTCCTGTTCCGGATACTGGTCGGGGAAGACGGATGTCGCCGGGCTCGCATGGCTGTCCCGCGCCTGCACGTGAAAGACCACCCGCGTCCCGCGCGTCTGCGCCGGGATCGTTCCGCTGTACACACCGCCGTACACGTGCGTCATGTTCACCGTGACGATGGACGATGACGGGTCGATGCGATACCGCAACTGCACGTGGTTGATGCCGTCCGGATCGCGGACGCGCGCCGTGACCGTCACCGGCTGGCTGGTCGCGGGCACGAGCGGGTAGTGCGAGACATCCGCTATGGCGGGCCCGGCGTTCGTGACCTTGCGGCTGTTCGCCTGCCCCGGCGTGCCGAGGTTTTTCGGCACCGGCAGCGGGCCTTCCGCTTCCAGCCAGTTGCCGCGCAGGCGCATCAGCATGTACGGACTCCCGCGCAGCCAACGCATGCGCGCCCGGAGCGTCACGGTATCCCCCGCTCCGAACGCCGAGGTGAGCCCGGACCGAACCTGGTTCGCGCCGATGTCGCCGCCGCCGGTCGCCGCCACTTTCAGGCTCTTCGAGCTCGAGTAGCCTTCGTTCGAAATCGCGGACCGTATGTGATTTCCCTGCACCGTCCATCCGCCGATGCCGGACTCGAACATGGAGTTGGTCACGCGGTTGCCGAATCCGACGCGGAAGGCCTCCACGTTGTCCACGAGGAATTCGCCGCGCCGCAGGTTCAAGATCTGCACCTGATCAATGGAAGACGGCGGCTTGTTGCTGCCGTTGTCCAGCACGCCGGTATGCTCGATCAGCGTCCACGCGCTCTTCGCGCGCTCATCGCTGTCCGCCCAGTTCGCCGCCAGCCGGTTGTCGGCGCGCGGGTCGGTGAGCTCGAGGCTGCTGCCGCCGCCGTCCGACCACTCGCCCCAGCGCCCGCCGTCGTGATAGGTCACTTCGTCCACCATCACAAAGTCCTGGTTCGGAAGGCTCGGGTTGTCCGGCTTCGCCAGCACGATGCGCTCGCCGGATTTCGCCAGGTTGCCCTCGAAGTTGCCAACCGTGTTCCCGCTGTTCAGCACGCCGGGGTAATTCGACATCAGGTGCAGCGCGTTCTTCGCGACGACGAGGTAGCCGCCCGAGGGAATCGTCGCGCCCGCGGGGAACGTGAAGGTGATTCCCTCGACGAACCGCCAGTTGTCGAGCGCCGCCGCGACGGGCCCCTTGTTGTGCAATTCCACGTACTGGTCGTTGTCATCGCCGGAGATCGGGTTGTACATGATCTCGTTGATCACCACTTCCCGGATGCGCAGCGCGGCGTTTGTGGCGCCGGGCGTCCGGCTCGACAGCTCGTGGAAGTCGGAGGCTCCGTCCGGGTAGCGCCCCGCGGATATGGAGTTCTCCTGGGCGGCAAAGCGGATCGCATCCACCACCCGTCCGTCGGGCGCGCGGAACACGATGTCCTCGCCGGCCGAACTGAGATTGAAGGTGAGATTCGTCGCGCCGGCCTGGTTGGTCACCGCAAAGTACACCTTCCAGCCGCGGCCCGGGATGATGGTCGCATCCGGAATGATGAACTTGTTCGTGCTCACGCTGTCGCTGAGCATGCAACCCGAGATGTCGATTTCCTGGGTGGCCGTGTTGAACAGCTCGATGAAGTCCCACAACGGATCGTCCGTGTGCGCGAGGAATTCGTTGATGACGACATTGGTGTAAGCGCTGGTCGTGAGCGCTTCCGCGCGGCCGGGAGACCCGTTGGTCGAAACGCTCACGCCCCACGCCCTTGGATCATCCTCTCCGTACGAGGCCCGGCTGAGCACAAGCGAATGGCCCGCCCCGTCGGCCGCCACCGGCCATGGCGGCTGGTCGCTGTAGTTCACCTCCAGCAGGATCGCGTCGTCCTGTCGATTCCGCGCCTGCGCCCTGCGCAATCGTACGCGGCCCGCGCTGTTCGGAAGGTTCCCCTCGAAGGGGCCATGCACGGCGCTGATGCCGTACACGGTTTGCACGGAGGCGGGCTCCCTGGCCACTACGAGATAGCCGAACGGACCAATGGTTGCGGACTCGGGAAACGTGTACGCAATGGATCCCGCCAGAAGGTATCCCGCGAGTTGATTTGTGAAGGGTGTCGTATTGAACAGTTCGACATACTCCAGATCCTTTCCGTCTTCGCGATCCGCCGGGTGATACATGATCTCCGAAATCACGATGCCTGTACGGCGACTGGAGGGGCCCGGGTTTGACGGAACCGGGGTTTCATCCACTTCAATCAACTCCAGTTCATCAATCTGAAGCGCGCCGTTCTGACTTACCCCCCACGCGGAAACGACCACGCGCACCCATGCCGAGTTGGCCGGCGCCACGGCTTCGAACGCTTTCCGGACCCAGTTGGGTCCGACGTCGTCCAAGGGAAGGCTCGCGACTCCAATCACGTTCATGGACGAGTTGAAGAATTCGATCTTCATCGATTGATCGGTGGCCGTCCACTTGTTGCCCTCGCCATCCGCAAACAAGAAAGCCGAAAACCGGTAGCGCTTGCCCGGTGTGGCGGGCACTTCCTGCCAGAACCCTCCGTTATCTCCGGCACCCGCCCACAAGCCGCGAATCGCGCCTTCCCACGAGCCGCGCACCCAGCGCCAGTTTTCGCGCGTGGCCGTGCCCCACACCGCCCCGTGGTTGTCCGGATTCCCCATTTCCCAGTAATACGCGCGCTGCAAGTTGCTCCCCTGCGTCTCAAAGCTTGCATTTTTCAGGAGATTGCTTGCCGCCGAGGCCTGGTGAAGGGCGGCGGCAGCGAGGATGGCGATAAGGCTGCGCGATCTCATTATCCCGGTTCCTCTCGTCAAGGGACGGCTGAACACAACGAACAACCATTCGGCCGCCGACAGGCGGCCGATTTACAGCATGATCCGCTTCCTGCCCGCTCGCGATACGGCGGAGGGCATTAACTAATAGGAAGTACCCGTGGGACCGGGATTCCGTATACCCGGCATCCCGAGGAATCCCCCGCCCCCCCACGAGATGTGCCGCGGGGACGCGTTCAGGGCGACGCCGGCATGAGCGCGCCCGGCCGCATGATTTCGGGGGTCAGGAAGATCTGCAGCGATTCCTGCGACCCGCCGCGGCTGAAGCCCACGAGAAAGCGCGTGTAGAAATCGGCGTCTTCGGCGCGGCCGCCGATTTGGAAGCTCTGCCCGTCCTGCACCACAAGCTCCGTGCTCACGCCGGCAAATCGCGTGTGCAGCGGATTGCCGTCCACCGTCCCGCGCAATTCGGGCGTCAGGCGGATCCGGATCATCGGGCCATTGCCGATCACCACCGGCTCGACCACCAGGAAAGAGCCGACGCGTTGCCAGTTCACGCGCTGCTGCAGGTAGCCCCAGTGCAGGCCATAGTCCATCAGCCATTCCAGGTACGGCACATCCTCCCCGATACGCAGCATGCCTTCCCGTCCGCTCGCCACCAGCAGCGTTTGCGTCACGTCGCTGGAGACCTGCGTGGTCGTGTCGCGTATGCGCGGCTTCACGCGGATGGTTGTGTGCGTGAGCCCCTCGGTGTGAACCACCTCGCCGCCGGCGCCGAGCGAAGCCTCGGATTCGCGGGAGTCCGCCCGGCCGGCGAATCGAACCCGGATGCGGACGTTCATGGGCGGCACGTCCAGCGTACGCATCGCTTCCGCGATGCGCGCATGATTCTCGTCCGTCGTGACGACCAACACGCGCCGATGGGCTTCGTCCATCACCACGTTTGCGTCCGGCCCCGCAAGGAAACGCAGCGTTTCCTCGACCGCGCGCGGGTCGGCCCCGGAGAAAGAGTAGGCCTCGAAGCGGGTGGGCGCCCCATCCTGCGCGCGGACCGCCAGGCACAGGACCAGGAGCAACGCCCATGAGCGCAGCGATTTCATGCGATCAATGTAATCCATCCGGCCCCTCGAAGCAATCGGGCGCGGCGGGGCCCGCGGCCGCGATTTCGCATTCGTATTTCCGCGGAAACCCCTGTATGCTGTGTTCATCAAAAAGGGTGCGACTATGAACAAGAGACTTCTTCCGGCCGCATTGGCGTGCGTTGTTCTCCTGGCGGGAGGGTGCGGAACGCCCTCGGCCCGAATCAAGCGAAACCCCGACCTGTTTGCCACGTTCCCGCCGGAAATCCAGGCCAACATCCGCCAGGGCAAGGTGGATATCGGATACACGCGCGACATGGTGTACATGGCGCTCGGCGACCCGGATCGCCGCTACCTCAGGAAGAGTGCGACGGGCGAAGCGGAGGTTTGGGCTTTCACGGATTCCTACACCACGACCGAGCGGCAGCAGGTCGAAGGTCCTTTTCACGTGAGGGGAACGGACGGCACGACAAGAACCATTCGCGACACGATGTGGGTGGATGTGCAGCAGCGTCAGGTGTACGAACGCCTGCGCATCGAGTTCATCAACGGGATCGTGGACGCCATCGAGACTTCGGAACGCTGACGGCAGGCCCGCCGATCATTCCCGGAACGGGATGACGCCATCCAGCGATCCGGCGTTCGCAAGAAGCATCACCAATCGGTCCACGCCAAGCGCGATGCCGCCCGAAGGCGGCATTCGTTCCATCAGCTCGAGAAACTCCTCGTCCGGCGGGTACACGTCCTTGCCCAGTTCGCGGCGCCGCGCCATCGCGTGTTCGAAGCGCGCGCGCTGTTCCGCAGCGTCGGTCAATTCCGAGTACGCATTCGCGATCTCGACGCCGGCGATATAGAGCTCCCATCGCTCGGCCACCGGCGGCGTGCCGGGCCGGACGCGGGCGAGCGACGCGGCCTCCTTCGGGTAGTCCGTCAGCACCACCGGCATGTTGCGCGGCAGGTTCGGTTCGACCTTGTTGACGAGGTCGAGGTCGAAACGGTCCTCGTCGAAACGGTCGCAGGGGTCCCAGCCCGCGTGCTGGCGGAACGCTTCCGAGACCGTGATGCGCTCCCACAGGGGCAGCAGCTCGACGGAGCATCCCTGGCACACGATTTCGGGCTTATCCAGCACCTCCCGGACCACGTGCGCGACCAGGGCCTTTGTGTCCGCCAGGATATCCGCGTAGTCCGCGTGCGCGCGATACCACTCCAGCATGGTGTACTCGGGATGGTGGTAGCGCCCCCGCTCGTCGCGCCGGAAGCACGGGCCCACCTGGAACACCCGGGCATAGCCCGCCGCGAGCAGGCGCTTCATGTGCAGCTCGGGCGAGGTGCGCAGGAAGTACGACCCGGAAGGTTCGGCGTCCACATGCACTTCCGGGGCCGGCGCGCGCTGGCGGATCGGGGTTTCAACCTCGAGGAAGCCGCGGTCGGAAAAGAAGTTCCGGATGGCTCGCAGCACTCGATGGCGCAACTCGATGACGGGACGAAGCGCTCTCAGCCTGCGGAGTTCAGGATGGTCGGCGTCCTCGGACGTTTTCAACAGGCATTATCCCTTGCTCACGCGGTCAAAATACTTGCCCGTCCGCGTGTCTATCCGCACCACATCGCCTTCGTTGATGAAGAGGGGGACGCCAATCTCGTATCCGGTGTCGATCTTCGCGGGCTTCGTAACGTTGGTCGCCGTATCTCCGCGCGCGCCCGGTTCGGTGTGGATGATTTTCTTTTCCACGTAGGCCGGCAGGGAGACCTGGATGGGCTTGCCGTTGTAGAACAACACCTGCACTTCGATCTGTTCCACGAGGAAATGCTTCTGGTCGCCCAGCGCATCGGCCGGAATGGTCAACTGCTCGAAGGTCTTGTTGTCCATGAAGACATAGTGATCGCCCTCGGGGTAGGAGTACGCGAGATCGCGTTCCTCGAGATCCGGTTTGTCAATCCGGTCCACCGCGCGGAAAGTGCGGTCCGTGACATTGCTCGTCAGCAGGTTCTTGATGCGGCACTTGTACATGGCCTGCCCTTTGCCGGGCTTCACGAACTGGAATTCCACCACTTCGTAGGGAACGTCATCCACTTCGATCTTCAAACCTTTCCTCAAATCCGATGCCGTATACATAGCGCTCGCTCTCTTTTTCTCTTGCTTCTTATCGTGAGTTATTTGCTTCGGGGCGGCATACTATGCAGGAACTCCACCGCGCCTGCCAAGTACGGAGTTGCTCCATCGCCCTGCGAACTTGTCGGATAAGGGCCGTGTTTCGGCGGTCTCGGAGACAGACTTCCGCCGTCGCAATCCGGATGTTCAAACTCATCCACCTGCCGACGCGAAAAAAGCGACATTAAGTCACACAATCCCACGTGTTTTGCTTGACAGTAGTGTCAATATATATGTTGCGCAATTTCTTTCGGTTTATTCTGGATTCATCGGTCGTTTTCTGGTGTTATTTACCCCCTATTGAATTTGCGTTTCGTTCAATTTTTATGCTAGGTTTCGTGGACTCTGAACCGGAAGAGAAATACGTATGGCAGACCGTGAGAAAAAGTCGTCCGAGAAGGCCTCCGCACAGGCGGCGAGCGTCAAGAAAATGCCTGATTCCACCGTGAAGCCGGACAACGCCGGGAGCACGGCCGGACCGGCGAAGTCATCCACCCCTCCTCCTGCCGGCATGGGGGCGCATTATGACGCGCGATCCATCCAGGTCCTCGGGGGCATGGATGCCGTGCGGAAACGCCCCGCGATGTACATCGGAGACACCGGGGTTCGCGGATTGCATCACTGCGTCTACGAGGTCGTGGACAACAGCGTGGACGAGGCGCTGGCTGGGTATTGCTCCCACATCCAGGTCACTGTAAACGCCGACGGCTCTGTTTCGGTCAACGACGACGGCCGCGGCATTCCGGTGGATATTCACGCGACGGAGAAGAAGCCCGCCGTCGAGGTCGTCTTGACGACGCTGCACGCGGGCGGGAAATTCGATCACTCGAGCTACAAAGTGTCCGGCGGTCTTCACGGGGTGGGCGTATCCTGCGTCAACGCGCTGAGCGAGTGGATGGAAGCGGAAGTCCGCCGCGACGGCAGCGTGTATCATCAGCGCTACGAACGCGGCGTCGCCGTCACCAAGCTCGAAACGATCGGGAAGACCAAGGGCTCCGGGACCAAGATCACCTTCTTCCCCGACCGGCAGATTTTCCAGGTCACCGATTTCAGCTGGGAAATCCTCGCCACGCGGCTTCGCGAGCTGGCGTTCCTCAACGGCGGACTCGAGATCAAGTTGCGCCAGGAGGAGCCGGCGCGCGAGGAAGTGTTCTTCTACAAGGGCGGCATCTCCGAGTTCGTGGAGCATCTCAACAAGAACAAGAACGTGCTGCACCCGAAGGTCATTTTCTTCGACCAGGAAAAAGATGCGGTGCAGGTGCAAATCGCGCTCCAGTACACGGATACGTACACGGAGAACATCTTCTCCTACGCCAACAACATCAACACGATCGAGGGTGGCACGCATCTCAGCGGGTTCCGTTCCGCGCTTACGCGCACGGTGAACCAGTACGCCAAGGCCAACAAGATCATCAAAGATGACTCCGAGACGATGAGTGGCGAGGACATTCGCGAGGGCCTCACCGCGATCATCAGCACCAAGGTTCCCGATCCGCAGTTCGAGGGCCAGACGAAGACCAAGCTCGGCAACAGCGAGGTGCAGGGTCTGGTGGAAGCGGTGGTCAACGAGCAGCTCGGCACGTATTTCGAGGAACATCCCTCCGTCGCCCGCCGCATCGTGGACAAGGCGATCCTGTCCTCCCGCGCGCGGGAGGCGGCGCGCAAGGCGCGCGACCTCACGCGCCGGAAGGGCGCGCTGGACAGCGGGTCGCTGCCCGGCAAGCTCGCGGACTGCTCCGAGCGGGATCCCGCGCTCACCGAGTTGTTCATCGTCGAGGGCGACAGCGCCGGCGGCTCCGCGAAACAGGGCCGCGACCGCCGGTTCCAGGCGGTGCTTCCGCTGCGGGGCAAGGTGCTCAACGTCGAAAAGGCGCGGCTGGACAAGATTCTCAACAACAACGAAATCCGCACGATGGTCACCGCCATCGGCACCAGCATCGGGCAGGACGCGTTCGACATCGAGAAGGCCCGTTACCACCGCGTCATCATCATGACCGATGCCGACGTGGACGGCTCGCACATCCGCACGTTGCTGCTGACCTTCTTCTACCGGCAGATGCGGCAGCTGCTCGATCGCGGCTACATCTACATCGCCCAGCCGCCGCTCTACAAGATCAAGAGGAAGAAGCACGAGGAGTACGTGGAAAACGATGCGGAGCTGACCCGCATCCTCTTGAAGCTGGGCCTCGGCGAAGTGAAGGTCCAGAAACCCGACGGCTCCGAAGCCTTCTCGCAGCAACAGCTCGAAGGGCTGCTCGAAAGCCTCACCGAGATCGAACGGATCGAGGAGCTGCTCGCGCGCAAGGGCATCGTTTTCGCGGATTTCCTGCGTCTGCGGGACCCCAAGACCGGCGCGTTCCCGCAGTATCTCGTCACGATCGAGATCGAAGGGGAAAAGGAAGAACATTACGTCTACAGCGAGGCGGAATTGCGCAAGCTGCGCGAGGACGCGGAACGCAAGCTCGGAATCCAGCTGGAGATCTTCACGGAAGACGGCAACGGCGGAAACGGCACGACCCGCCACAAGGGCATTCGCTGGACCGAGATCTATTCCGCGCCCGCCCTGGCGCGCCTGATCGCGAAGCTGGAGCAGCGCAGCCTCGGACCGGACCTGCTGCTTCCGCACGAGGAACCGCTGTTCAACCTCGTGGACGCCGATGAAACGCGCAGCCCGGTGCACTCGCTCGGCGAGCTGCTGGACAGGGTGCGCACGGTGGGCCGCAAGGGCCTGGACATCCAGCGCTACAAAGGTCTCGGCGAGATGAACCCCGAGCAGCTCTGGGAAACCACCATGAACCCCGAGCGCCGGAAGCTTCTCCAGGTGGTGCTCGAGGATGCCTACCGGGCCGACCAGATATTCACCGTGTTAATGGGAGACGAAGTGGAGCCGCGCCGCGCGTTCATCGAGGAGAACGCGCTGAACGTGCGGAACCTGGACATCTGAGGCGGCTCGCCGGACCCGTTTTCAAGAAGCGAAAAGAAGACCATGTACACACAGAACGAGAGAGTGGATTTCGTAAACATCGAAGACGAGATGCAGCGCGCGTACATTGATTACTCAATGAGCGTGATCGTCGGCCGCGCGCTGCCCGACGCGCGCGACGGGCTCAAGCCCGGCAACCGGCGCATCTTGTTCGCCATGCGCGAGCGCGGCTGGGTGCACAACAAGGCCTTCGTCAAGTGCGCCAAGGTCGTCGGTGAAGTCATCGGCAATTACCATCCCCACGGCGATTCGGCCGTGTACGACACCCTCGTGCGCATGGCGCAGGATTTCTCCATGCGCTACATGCTCATTAACGGCCAGGGCAACTTCGGCAGCCTCGACGGCGACCCGCCCGCGGCCTACCGCTACACCGAATGCCGGCTCGACCGGATGGCGGAGGAGCTGCTCGCGGACATAGACAAGAACACCGTGGAAATGCAGCCGAACTTCGACGAAAGCCTCCGGGAACCGACCGTCCTTCCCGCAAGGCTGCCCAACCTCCTCGTCAACGGCAGCACCGGCATCGCGGTCGGCATGGCCACCAATATCCCCCCGCACAACCTCGGCGAGATCGTGGACGCCGTCGTGCACCTGATCGACAACCCCGACGCCGCGGTTTCCGACCTCACGCGCCTCGTGAAGGGCCCGGACTTTCCCACCGGCGGCATGATCCACGGTCTGAACCCGATCAAGACCATGTACGAGAACGGGCGCGGCCTGCTGAAGGTCCGCGGCCGCGCGGGCATCGAGCCCGGCGCGCAGGGGAAGGAAAGCATCATCATCTCGGACATCCCCTACACGGTGAACAAGGCGACGCTCATCGAGAAGATGGCCGAGCTCGTGCAGGACAAGAAGATCGAGGGGATCGCCGACATCCGCGACGAGTCGGACAAGGACGGCGTGCGTATCGTCGTCGAGGTCAAGCGCGGCGCGATCGCCAAGGTGATCCTGAACAACCTCTACCAGCATACGCCGCTGGAGACGACGTTCGGCGCGATCATGCTGGCCATTGACCATGGCCGGCCGCGCATCATGAACCTGAAGGACCTGCTTCAGTGCTTCATCGAGCACCGATTCGAGGTGCTGACGCGCCGCACGCAGTTCGACCTCGAGAAGGCCGAGGCGCGCGCCCACATCCTGGAAGGTCTCAAGATCGCGCTCGACCACATGGACGCGATCGTAAAGACCATCCGCGAGGCGAAGGACCGGGACGACGCGCGGGCCAAGCTCATGAAGCGATTCGGGCTCTCCGAGATCCAGGCCAACGCGATCCTCGAAATGCGCCTCTACCAGCTCACCAACCTCGAGCGCACGAAGATCGAGGAGGAGTATCTCGAGGTCATCAAGCTGATCAACTACTTGCGCGACCTGCTGTCCAGCGAGCGCAAGCTCTACGAGGTCATGAAAACCGACCTGCTCGACCTGAAGGCGCGCTACGCCGACGAGCGGCGCACGGACATTGTGCCCGAGGAAGGCGAGCTGAACGTCGAAGACCTGATCGCGGACCGCGGCTGCGTCATCACCATCAGCCACACCGGCTACATCAAGCGCGTGCCCGTCAGCACGTACCGCCAGCAGCGCCGCGGCGGAAAAGGCGTCATGGGCATGGATACGAAGGACGAGGATTACGTCGAGCACTTGTTCACCGCCTCCACGCACGACTACATCCTCTTCTTCACGGAAAAAGGGCGCGTGTACTGGAAGAAGGTCTACGAGGTGCCCGAAGGCGGCCGCGCGGCGCGCGGGAAAGCGATGGTCAACCTGCTCGACATCGGCGGCGAGGAAAAAATCGCGGCGATGATCCGCGTGAGGGAGTTCGCCAACTCCCAGCATCTGGTCTTCGCGACGGAGAACGGAGTCGTCAAGAAAACCAATCTCGACGCGTTCGGCAATCCGCGCGCGGGCGGCATCATCGCCATCGCCATTGACGAAGGCGACCGGCTGATCGGCGTCAAACTGACGGCCGGAAACGACGACGTGATGCTCATCACGCACAACGGCATGAGCATCCGCTTCAACGAGGAGCAGCTCCGCGACCAGGGACGCGATACGCGCGGCGTGCGGGGTATCACTCTGCGCAAGGGCGACCGCGTGGACAGCGTCGAGGTCGTCGAGCCGAACGCCACGCTGCTCGCGATCACCGAGAACGGCTACGGGAAACGCACGTCGTTCGATGAGTACCGCGTCCAGAGCCGCGGCGGCATGGGCATCATCACCATCAAGACCACCGAGCGGAACGGCAAGGTGGTCGGCGCGCACAGCGTGCACGACAACGACGCGATCATGCTCATCACCAGCGGCGGCCAGATGATCCGCATGCCGGTGAGCGATATCCGGACCATCAGCCGCAACACCCAGGGCGTCCGCCTGATCAACCTGGAAGAGGGCGACAAGCTCGTCTCCGCCACCACCGTGGAGCCCGAAGAGGGTGAGAACCTGCCGGACGACGAAGGCGAAGAAGAGCCGAAGAAAGCCGAAGCGGGCGAAACCGCGGGTTCGGGTTGAAGCAACAGGGCGCGGTTACTTCGTATCGGTTCGGGGCTTGCGAACCTTGACGCGCATCGGCTGCTCGACGGGCACATCCCCTTTCGCCGTCGCCACGGCTTCGCTGTCAGCCGTGGGCTGGTCAATATCGCTCACGATTTCGCGCAGGATCGTGCTGTATCCCTTGCCGCTCGCGATTTCCTCCTCCACTTCCTGCAGGGCGGCGTTCGCCTTGCGGGCCGGATCGACATCGAAAGAAAACACGACGGACCCGACGCGGATCTTGTCGCCCAGCTTCAGCTTCGCGACGTCCACGCGATCGCCGTTGACGTAGGTGCCGTTGCGCGACTTCAGGTCCTTAATGTAGAACTCGCCGTCCCAAAGGCGGATCCCGCAATGGAGACGCGAAGCCTTCTCGTCGAGGATGACGACGTCGGCTTCCGGACTGCGCCCGATCGTGATCGGCCGCTCGCCCAGCTCGAACTCCATCTGCGTTCCGTCCTTCTTCATGTAGTGAAGTCGCATGACTATTCCCCTCGGTTCCGCCTCCATATTAGAGAACCGCTCGGGCACAAGGCAATAGCCATGTTGTCCCCCGCCCGTCCCGGCTCCCCCGCGGACCCGGCGGATAAGGCTTGATTAACGGGCACGCGGGGGCTACCTGTATCCCGTTTGCTCAAACGGAAGGAGAAGAAGTTATGGCTATCATTGATTTTGGCGGCGTGAAGGAAAGGGTCGTCACGCGCAAGGAATTCCCGCTTTCCAAGGCCCGGAAGGTCCTCCGGAAGGAAGTCATCGCCGTGATCGGCTACGGCGTGCAGGGCCCCGCCCAGTCGCTGAACATGAAGGACAACGGGTTCAACGTCATCATCGGGCAGGCGCCCCAGTTCAAGAGGGACTGGGACCGCGCGGTGAAAGACGGATGGGTGCCGGGCAAGACGCTTTTCGACATCGAGGAAGCCTGCCGCCGCGCCACGATCATCCAGTTGCTCGTGTCCGACGCCGCGCAGCGCGTGGTGTGGCCGGTCGTGAAGAAACACCTCACGAAGGGCAAGGCGCTGTATTTCTCGCACGGCTTCTCGATCACGTACAGCAAGAAGACCGGCGTGGTGCCGCCGAAGGGCGTGGACGTGATCATGGTGGCGCCGAAAGGCTCCGGAACGTCCGTGCGGCGCAACTTCCTGTCCGGCGCGGGCATCAACTCGAGCTACGCGGTGTACCAGAACGCGACGGGCAAGGCGGAGCAGCGCTGCATCGCCGTCGGCATCGCGATCGGGTCCGGGTATCTCTTCCCGACGACGTTCCCGCACGAGACGAACAGCGATCTCACCGGCGAGCGCGGCGTGTTGATGGGCTGCCTCGCGGGCGTCATGGAAGCGCAGTACGACACCCTTCGCAAGCAAGGCCATTCGCCGAGCGAAGCGTTCAACGAGACGGTGGAGGAGTTGACGCAGAGCCTGATCCGGCTGGTGGACGAGCGCGGCATGGACTGGATGTTCTCGAACTGCTCGGCGACGGCGCAGCGCGGCGCGCTCGACTGGAAGCCGAAGTTCAAGAAGGCCGTCCTGCCCGTGTTCCAGGAGCTCTACAAGCGCGTCTCCAGCGGCAAGGAAGCCGAGCGCGTCATCCAGGCCTGCGGCAAGAAGGACTACCAGGCGCAACTCGCCAAGGAATTGGCGCTGATCGGCAATTCCGAAATGTGGCGGGCTGGCGCGGCCGTTCGCGCCCTGCGCCCCGCGGAAAAAGCCCACGCGGTGTCCAAAGCCACAAAGGGCGTCGGCGGCCGGCAGTACAAGTAAGCTCATTCTTGGTTCTGTAAGCGACCACAGGGCATTCCCGCGAATGCCCTGCGGTTCTTTAAGAGCTCGCGGGACGCTCGCCCGCCGCGGCGGGCGAGGCTCTGTCGAGCCGCATACGGAGCCGCGAGAATGACCCGTCTTTTCTTTTTCAACGGAGCGCGTTGTAGAACGCCGCCCAGAAGGGATCCACGCCCGGGTGCTGAAGCTCCCGCTCCCGCGCGCCTTCAACAACGCGAATGCCGGCCGCAGCCTCCGTCATCTCTCCGCAAATGGAAGCGGCAATACCGGCGTCGGCCAGTCTCCGCAGGGCTTCCGCCGCCGCGTGAGGCCGCACCGCCGCGATGAGCGTGCCTTCACTGATGCTGCTGAACGGCTCGATGCCGAACTCCTCGCAGACTTCTTTCACCCCCGGCGTCCAGACGATCTCGTCGCAATGCACGACCAAGCCCAGGCCGGCCGCCTTCGCGAACTCGTGCAAGCCGCCCCATATACCGTATTCCGTGGCATCGTGCATCGCGGCCACACCCCCGTCGCGCGTTCCAATCGAAGCGCACAACCGCGCGTCTTCCACCACGGACATCTTGAAGAACACGTCCTCCGCCTGCTTCCGGACGCCGGGCCCGAACCGGCGCTCGATGCGGTCCGGAAACATCGCCGCGAAAATCCCTGTCGCCTCCACGGCGGGCCCCTTGGTGATGATGATCCGGTCGCCCGGCTTGCAGAAACGCGGCGAGCAATACGCGTCCCGCGGCCCCATCGCCATGAACGTCGCGCCACCGACCATCGGATACTGGCAGTTGTCGTAACGCCCGGTGTGCCCGGTGACGATCGCGGCCCCCATGCGCTCGCATTCGCGGTGAATCACTCCCCACATCGCTTCGAGATCGGCGTCCGCAAGCCCGGGAGGAAGGTTGAGGTCAATGGACAGGAACGCGGGCGCAAGCCCCGAGGTCACCGCGTCACTCGCAAGGATGTGGATCGCAAACCATGCGGACCGCTCGAATCCGTATTCCGGAACGATGAAGACGGGGTCCGCGGTCATCGCGAGCGCGTGCTCTCCGAGCTCGATGATCCCGACGTCCACGCCCTGTTCCGGGCCGACCGCCACTTCCGGCCGCTTGGCGCCCAGTTGCGGTTTGATGACGCGCTGAAAGAAATCGTCCGTGATCTTCCCGAGGTTGGCCATGTCGTTTCTCCTTCGCGACTTGATGGCGGAGAGAAACCGGGCGGAAGTTCGATGTGTCTCTGCGGGAGACGAAATCCGCGCCGCTTCCCTTCGCCGGTATTACCCGAACAGGTTCCAGGGGTTTTCCTTCATCGAGGAATCTCAGCCCGCCCAGCGAGCGCCCCCGCGACCGATATGATGGAGAACCTACGTGGTTTCGCGTCGGAGTCAAGCCGAAGCCACCGCTGATCAGCGGCGGCGGCATCCGCTTCTTTGTAGCCGCGCCTGATAAGGCGTGGCTGTGAGGTCAAGGCGCGTAGCCGAGTCGTTTGAGCATCCAGAAATTCCGTGTCCAGCCCGGTTCCACCTTCACCCACAACTCGAGCGAGACCGGATGCCCGTACATCTCGGCCAGGTCTTTTTCCGCCTTCTGCTTCACGCTCTTGAGCAGACGGCCCTTGTTTCCCAGCACGATGCCTTTCTGGGAATTCTTCTCCACGAAAATCGTGCCCCGCGCGCTCCAGCCGTCCGCGCGTTCCTCGACCTCCTCGATCTCCACGGCCAACGCGTGCGGGAGCTCCTCGCGAAGGATTTCGAAGTACTTCTCCCTCACGACGTCCGCAATGCCCAGCTTGCGGGGAAAATCGGTCAGCACGTCGTCGGGAAAGAGCATCGGACCCACGGACAGTTTCGAAAAAAGGTGTCCGACCAGCTCGGGCACGCCGCGGCCGTCGAGCGCGGAGACCTCCAGCCAGTCCGCCGTCTTCGCCGCCTGCTTCTCCGCGGCCACGCGGGCCCAGAGTCCCTCGTACAACCGTCGGTGAAGCTTCGGGTGGTCGCACTTGTTCAGCACCGCGACGACCGGCGTGTCCTGCGTAATCAGCCGCCGCATCCACCCTTCATCCTCCCGGCGCGGCTCCACCGAGGCATCCAGCACCAGCAACACCAGGTCCGTTCCTTCGATCGAGGATCGCGCCACGCGATTCATGAGGCGACCGAGATCGTATTCCGCCTTGTGAACCCCGGGCGTGTCCAGAAACGCGATCTGTCCGCGCGCCTCCGTGAGAATGCCGCGAACGCACGCGCGCGTGGTCTGCGCCACCGGGCTGACGATGCTGACCTTCTCCCCGAGCGCGGCATTGAGCAGCGTGGACTTGCCGACGTTGGCGCGTCCGACCACCGCGACCAATCCGCAGCGAAGCGAATCCGGTTCCTGCATCAGCCGCCTCCCATCGCCCACCGGCCGTTCTTCCACGCGAATTCGACGATATCCCCCGGCGCGGGCAGCACGACGTTCAATTCGCCGTCCTGCTCGCGAAGCCCTTCGCCCAGCGCCTCGCGCTGCGACGGCTCGCCGTGCACCAGGAACACGTTGCGGGCCCCGACCTGCCGGACGTAATCGAGCAGCCCGTTCCGGTCGGCATGCGCGCTGAAAGAGTTCAGCACCACCACTTCAGCCCTGCGATCGAACAGGTCCCCGAAGATCCGGACCTTCCTCTCTCCTTCCACCAGCCGGCGGCCCAACGTGTGGGCGGCCTGGAAGCCGACGATCACGACGGTGTTGTGCGGGTTCTCGATCCCGTGCTTCAGGTGGTGAAGGATGCGGCCGTGCTCGCACATGCCGGACGCGGAAATCACGATGCAGGGATTAGCCGACGCCGTGATGCGCTTCGACTGCTCGACGCTGTCCACGTACGTCAGCCACCGGGGGTTCATGATGTCGCCGATCTTGCGCTTGAGCCGCAACGACTCCTCGTCCAGGTAGGCGGTGTGCCGCCCGAACAGTTTCGAAACGGCGGTCGCCATCGGGCTGTCCACGTAGGTGGGAACGGGAGGCAACCGCCCGGCGCTCACGAGCGATACCAGGTGGTAGATGATCTCCTGCGCGCGCTCGAGGGCAAACGAGGGGATCAACACCTTGCCCTGGCGCGCGAGTGTGCGCGTAACTACTTCAAGAAGCTGCTCCTCCGCATTCCTTGCGTCGTCATGCAACCGGTCGCCGTACGTGCTTTCGATCACGAGCACGTCCACCGCATCGAGCACCTCGGGATCCCGGATCAACGGCAGGTTGTAGCGTCCGAGGTCGAACGCGAACCCGACACGGCACCGGCGTCCGTTTTCAACAACATCGAAATTGGTAAGCGCGGCGCCGAGTATGTGTCCGGCCTCGTGAAAGGTGACCTCCATGCCCGGCGCCGGGCTCACCCCCTCGTGATAGCGGTGCCCCACCATCAGTTTCTGGGCGGCTTCGGCATCTTCCACCGTGTAGAGCGGCTCGACCGGGGCCATGCCTTTGCGATTGGTCTTCTGGTTCAGGTAGGCGGCATCCTGTTCCTGGATGAACGCCGCATCCTTGAGCATGATCTCGCAGAGATCGGTCGTCGCGGTCGTGGCGTGAATGGGGCCCCGATATCCGTTTCGCACCAGTGTCGGGATGTTCCCGCAATGATCAATGTGCGCGTGCGAGAGCACCATCGCGGACAGCCCGCCCGGGTCCACCGGCAGGCTCCGGTTCCTCTCGCGGGATTCCTTTCGGGGCCCCTGGAACAGGCCGCAGTCGCGCAGCACACGCGCGCCGCCGGATTCAACGATATGCATGGAGCCGGTGACGTTGTCCACCGCGCCAAGAAAGTGGAGTTTCATTTTGTTTCCGCAGTCCATCCCATCATAATGTCGTGCACAACCGGAAGCAACCGGGGAAGGAGACTCCTTCATGGCTGGAAACAGAAGACGCGCTGCACCGCTGTACCGCGTCTACCGCGACTTGCACCGCCATTTCGGCCCCCAACACTGGTGGCCCGGCCGCACGCGCCTGGAGATCATCGTCGGCGCCATTCTCACCCAGAACACCGCGTGGTCGAACGTGGAGCGGGCCATCCGCAACCTGCGGAAGGCCCGCGCGCTCAACCTGGAGTCCCTGCACCGGGTCCCGCTGGAAACCCTCGCGGAATGGATCCGGCCCGCCGGCTACTTCCGCGTCAAAGCCCGCCGCATCCGCTCATTCACCACCCTGGCGTGCGAGCAGTTCGGCGGGGACCTGCGCAGGCTTTTCGCGCTGGAAACGGCGCCTCTGCGCGAAATCCTTCTTGCCGTCAACGGCATCGGCCCGGAAACGGCGGACAGCATCCTGCTGTACGCCGCGGAGCGTCCGGTTTTCGTAGTGGACGCCTACACGCGCCGGTTCCTGCTGCGGCATCGCTGGATCGGGGCGCGCGCAACCTACGACGAGATGGCCGGTCTTTTCACCGCGCAGTTGTCGCGTGATGTCGCGCTGTACAACGAGTATCATGCGTTGATCGTCGCGCTGGGCAAGAACCGATGCAAGGCGCGCCCCCGTTGCGAGGGCTGCCCGCTGGAATCGTTGCTGCCCGCGCGCACCATGCGGAGACGTTGATGAGAGGCATGAACGCAACGGTCATCGGGTTGGCAATCGCGGCGCTCTGCGCCGCCGGCTGTCGCACGCAGAAGAAATCGCCGGCGCCGCCGCCACCGCAGCCGCAGATGGTCGAGGTGTCGTTCACCCTCGGACGCATCGTTCGGATCAACTCCGAACATGGTTACGTGGTGATGCAATGTGTGAGCTTGCCTTCCCTGGGCGAAGCGGCAACAGTATGGCGTGAAGATCAGGCCGTGGGCCGGCTTCTTGTCAACGGCCCCCTGCGGCCGCCCTTCGCGGTGGCGGACATCTTGCAAGGCGAACCGATGGCCGGGGATCACGTCCGGGTGACGCGAATCCGGCCGGCGGAAACAAAGGATGGGGGTGCTCAGTGAGCGCAGCATTTCTGGGTTTGGAAAGATTGGGTGCCGGAGAGATCATCCTGATCGTGGCCGTGCTCCTGCTCCTTTTCGGCGCGCGCCGCATCCCGGAAATCGCCCGGGCGCTGGGCCGCAGCATCAACGAATTCAAGAAGGGCCAGCAGGACTCGAGCGCCCCCGACAAGGCCGATTCCGAGGGCAAGAAGAGCGAGTAGGCACTCGACCCTGAAAGGGTCGCGCAACGCAGCAAGGGGTGCAACCCCTTGATCGGCGATTCCCCTGAAACAGTCGGCAGCCCGTTGGGCTGCAATGCGACCTGGGCAGGCTATTTATCTTTTCCCTGCTTCTCCGGCTCGATCACGATCTTGCTTCCGTCCGCAGAAGACTTGTCGAGATCTTCCGTCAGCGCCGCGAAGATCCGGCTCGAACGAATCATGTCGAACTCCGGATTCTTCACCCACCCCGCGACGAACTTGTCCCCGAACAGCGCGATCGCGCGGCTCAGCACCTCCGCGGCCTGGTCCGCCATGCCCTGGCGCGCGTAACAGGCGGCGAGGTTGTAATACGTGACGGAATCCGTGTTGTTGCGCGACAGGATATCATTGAACACCTGGATCGCTTTCACGTACTCGCCCAGGTCCACGTACGCCATGCCCATCTTGTTCTGTGCGACGATATTGTCCCGATCCATCTGGGTCAGCCGCCGCAGATGCTGAATCGCCAGGGCCTTCCGGTCCGTGTTGAGGTATGCGTTCGCCGCCATCTGGTGCGCGGCGCTCGACGCCGGATCCGTTTCGAGTATCCAGTTGGCTACCGCAAGCGCCGCGACATAGTTCGTCTTGCTCTCGTATACCGATCCCAGGAGCAGGCGCGCGGCATAGTCGTCCGGATTGGATTCGAGCACATCGAGCAGCGCGGTTGCGGCTCTCGCGTATTCCTTCCTGGCGATATACACCTGCGCCAGCTTGGACTGAAGACGCGCCGTATCGGGGCAGGCCTCCAGCGCCTGGAGCAGCCGGGCTTCCGCCTGGTCCGGGACGCCCCTTTCGATCAGGGTCTGTGCCTGCAGGATGGCATCCGGAATACGGTTCCAAGCCGCGATCCGATCCTGGATATGCTTCGCGGCATCATCCGGCGCGCTCTCCGGCGCCGGGGCGTTGGTCGACGCGACCTCCGCGGCGGCAGCCGACGGCTTGGATTTCCTCAGGCCCTTGAAGATCGTGCTGTAGGCCAGGAAGGCCGCGTACACGGCAAAGATCAGAAGCAGCAGTATCCAAAGGCGCCAGCTGGGCGATTGCGCCTCGTCGCGCCGGGGATGCCGGCTCCGGTGATGCCTCTTCTTGTAGAAATCCGGGGAAACGCCCGACTTCGTCGAACTCGCGCTCTTCGATCCGCCGTCGGGAGGCGGCTTTCCTGCCGCCGGGTCCGCGTGATCCTCAGGGCGAACCTTCCTTCGCCGGCGCATGAGAAAGAGCGGCTCTTCCTTTCGGTAGATGTCGTGAAAGGGCTCCATGAATGGACAACATCTAGCGGAAACAAGGGCCCGGGATCAACACCGAACATGGGGCCCGCGAATCACTTCAGCAATTCGCGCAGGTCATCCGGCACGCGATCGGCAGGAACCATGCGCCGCGCATCGCGGAACACCTCGCGCGCGAGGTGGATATCGCCATTGCGCAAATGCGCGCGAACAAGCCGGAACGCGATTTCCGCCTGCACTTCCGGGGGATACGAGCGGGCACGGCCGCGCGCCCGCTCGAGGACGTCGGCCGCCTCGCGGTAACGTTCCTGCCGGTAGAGGACGAAACCCAGCGTGTCCAGGACCCGCGCGTTGGCGGGATCGAGAACCATCGCCTGCCGCGCGAGGGCCGCCGCTTCCTCCAAATCCTTCGAACGCTCGGCCAGGATATACGCGAGATTGTTGAAGGCCTGTCCGTTGCCCGGATCCAGGGCGATGGCCTTGCGATACGCCGCCTCCGCGTCTTCGACCTCGCCCTTGCTCCGCAGCGTGTTCCCGAGCTTCACGTAGAGCACGCTCTGCCCCAGTCCCGCGTCGGCGGCGGCGCGGTAGTCCGCCACGGCGGCATCGTAGGCTCCGGCCGCCTCGTGAAATCTTGCGCGATCGAAAAGCTCCGGCGCGCCCAGCGGCAGCCGGTCGAACTCCGGCGGGCGCAGCACCGTCATGCGGTTCTGCGCCACGCGCCACTTCCTCTCGAAGTCGCCGTACGATTCGACCCTGTACGGGTCGCGCCCCTCGCCCACGACCAGGACAGACCCGTCCCCGTCGTCATAACCGATGACCAGCTCGTAACGCCGCGTGTCCGGCAGCAGCGCATTTCGTTGCGTTACGACAAGAACAGGCGTTCCGCTGCGCAGGAGGCTCTTCAACTGCTCCATCGTTCCGGGGCCGGTTGTTGCCCAGAGCCCGTGCTCCCACGCGAGCCGAAAGGGAAGTTCCTGCGGGAGATACCGGCCGGCATTCTCGCGCTGCCACCGGGCCAGCGCCGAAGGAGAGGTTTTCTTCCAGTAACGAACGAGGGCGTGCAGGCCCGCCGCTTCAGGCGGGAGATCGGACATCCGACCAACAGGCACGCCTTCGATCAACACCGCTTCCGCAGGCCTCATCCGGACCTGATCGCGGAATGTGCGATAGACGGCCGGCGTCGAACAACCGGCGGCAAGCAACACGGCAAGACACGCAACCGCGTTCCGGCTACATGCGGTAGAGCCGGTCCACGACACTCTGCACCCCCGGAGTCGCGCGGATGATGCCCAGGATGCGCGTACGCGTCGGCTCATCCGGCACCGCCCCCTGGACGGTCACAACACCGCCCTGAACGGTGACGCCGAAAGTATAGCGGCCGGTCATCGAGTCGTCCGACAGGCGGCTGTATATTTCCGTGGCCAGGTCGCCGTCCGGCGATCCGCCGCCGCTCATGGAATCGGGAGGCGGCGTATAGGTCGCGCAGCCCGGAAGAACAAGCACCACAAGGCACAGCACTACCGGCATGATCCAAGCCCACGGTTTCATCACAACCTCCCTCCGCGCATTTCGCGTAAACGGGCGCAAGCAAGGTGCTCATCACCCGTATTTTCCCGTACACTATAACCCTGCCTCAATGGCGTCAACACAGGACCCGTCCGCGGGTATAGTCGTTTGCGATGAAGATGAGCCTTCATGCCGTGGCCTCGGGACTGGCGATTCTGCTCGCGCTGCCGCTGGCGGGTTGCGCCCGG
>JAKJGV010000005.1:0-8807 GCA_022704185.1 Verrucomicrobiota bacterium | reverse complement strand
AACCCGCCGAACAAGCAGCCGCCCCGGTGGAGGAATCCCTCGATGCCGGGCGGAGTTCCTGGCTGGAACGCGCATCCTTCATCCGGGATGAATCCGCCGAATCGGGCCGCCTGACCGTGACGATCAAGGGCGAAAACATCACCTACCTGGACGTTCCGGTGTCGGTCTGGAACGCCTTCAAGAGCGCGGATTCGCTGGGCGGTTTCTATTCAAGAAACATCCGGACGCGTTACGAGCGCGTGAAAGGAGAGTCCATCGGCCAGCGCTTCGGCGTGATCGAAGGACACAGCGACACGGGCGCCGTGGAGTGCGCCTTCAACGAGGAATGCGAGCCGCTGATTCTTCGGGGGATCGAACAAGCACAGCATTCAATCCGGATCGCGGCCTACGCCTTCACGCGCACGCGCATGGGCGCCGCGCTCGTGGAAGCGCGCCGGCGCGGGGTGGATGTGCGCATCAAGATGGACGCGCAGCAGGCGGTCTATCCATCGGCCAAGCGCCTCCTCGCCTATCTCGAGGAGCATGAGATCCCCGTCACGTTGATCACGGTGAAGGGCGATTACTCGGCGATGCACAACAAGTTCCTCGTCATTGACAACCGTTACGTCATCACCGGAAGTCACAACTTCACCACCACGGCGGGTTCGGCGAACTGGGAGAACATGCTGCGGGTGGATTCACCGACGATCGCCTTGCGCTACGCGGAAGCCTGGGAGGCCATCGTATCCGAGTAGCGCGCGTTCAGCGCAGAGGAACCGGCTGGGCCCGTTCGCCAACAAGCTTCCTCTGCATCTTCTTGATCGCCTCCTCGGCGCTCCGGCGATCCTCCTCGACCCTTTTCCCGATGTTGATCTCGTAGAGAAACGTCTTCTTGGCGGCCATCCATTTCGGCACGCGAACAATCAACACCGGCAAGCCTTTCGAGAGGCGATAGGCGAAATCCTGTCCTGAGAAGGGGTCCTGGGGCAAATGCCGAAACCTCAACAGCGCGCGGATTACGTCCAGCGATTCGGGCCATTTCCGGGTCTCGGCGCGGTACGCGCCTGCGAGGCAAAGGATGTCCGCCATGTCGAACTGCGCCTCCGCAAGCAGCAGCTTCTGGTACAGCTCAGCGGTCTCCGGAATCAGAAGCGGAATCATGGGATTGTCGCCGCCTGTGGGATCGCGAAGCTGCCGCCGGCGCCGGTCGTCCAGTTCCTGGACCCGGGCGATGCCCCGCCGATAGGGCAGTTCGAGCGCGTCCGCGAGCTCGTCCACCCATTGATCGTAACCTTTCAGCCACTCCCGGAGCCGGGCTTCCTTGCGCGGAGCGTCCAGCGTCATCAACCGCTCCACGCCGGGCTTGGAGCGCGCGGTCCCGTACAGAACATCGAGCCGCTGATCCGCCTGCGCAGGGCGCGCCAGGAGCCAGTCGGTATAACGCAATCGATCCTCGCGGAGCGCGGCACCCGGGCGCAGGATGAACTCGCGCGCCTCGTCGAAGCACGCCAGCAGCGCATCATACGCCTCGCGCGGCTGATCGCGCGCCACGAAACCTTCCAGGTCGTGCACGACCATCTGCAGCAGCTCGGCGGCCGCCGAGTCGGAATAGAGTGTCTTGTCGTAACTGAGGTGCAAAATCAAACGCAGCAGGTTCGCATAGATCGCGCCCGCGCCCGCGGGATTGCCCGCGTATTCATAGGCCTTGGCGGAAGCGAGGGCGCGCTGGGCGACGTCGCGCAATTCCGGAAGATGAGAGACGTCGAGCGACACGTTTTCCGGACGCGCGATCGAAAACGCGCACGCCGTCATGCGCGCCCCGTCGGCCAGGGCGGCCAGCATCGGCTGTTCGCTCAACAGCAGGCGCAGCGCCTCCGGGTCCGCCACGAGAACGCGCGGCGGAAGCGCAACGAAGTCGTTGTGAACGAACTGGATCGTCTGCAACTGCGCGGGCGTCCCGGGGCGGCGCATCAGCGCGATCGCTTTCCAGTAGTGCAGCGCCGCGTTCGCGGTGATGTCCTGCGCGACGGCGGGGACTGCCGCGCCAACCAAGAGGATGGCCGCTGAAAGGGCTCTCGCCCGACCCATCTTCCCGAGAAGAGTGAACATGCTTCCTTATTGCCACGGGCCGCACCTTTCCACAAGACAACAATGCACACGCCACGGCCTTGCGGCACGAACGCGGGTCGCCGCGGGAACGAAAGACACGCCTGACGGCGTTCACTGCAAGCGGGTATTGGAAGCAAGCCTTGCCGGCCGTGCAACCGCGGGATGCTTGCTTCGGCACTCGCGCGCGGTTATACTTTCCCTGCAATCCCCACAGGGTGCGCAATCATGGCCGATCGAAAGACACAGCGGGTGAGCCAGATCCTGGGGCTCGGGCTCGACAACGAGGACGGGCATGTCCGGATCACGCGCGGCGAGAATTTCGCCGTGCTGTTCGGCTCGGAACAGACCCACGACCGCCTCCAGGAAACGTGCATCAAGATCAACGAGAAACTGGACACGAAGGGGAAACGCCTCGAAGATCTTTCCCGGGATGAGTTCGTGGACCTCATCTCGGAGGTCGACGGCAGCTAGGGTCCGCAGATGAAGATCCTGGTCATCTCCTCCCGCCTCCCGCACGCGCAGGTCATCAGCGGACACCAAATCGTATACCAGCGCGTTCGCAGGCTCGCCGAACGCGGGCACGAGATCGGGCTGGCATGCCTCGCTTCCCCGGACGATGAAGCGCATGTGGAGTCCGTGCGGGCGCTCGCGCGTGAACTGGAAATCTGCCCGGCCCGCGCCCCTCTCCCCGCCCGGATCGGGGAAGCGCTCTTCCCCAGCCGGCCCGCGCGCTTCCGCGAAGTGTACTCGCCCGCCATGCTGAAGTGCGTGGGCGACATGATCGAACGGACCCAGTACGACGTGGCCCTCGCGGAGTTCGGATTGATGGGACAGTACCTGCACCGCAACCCGTACCTCCCGGCCGTCCGCAAGATCATCTCCGTGCACCACTGTCACACGCTCTCGAGCCGGAAGACCCTGCAACTTCTCGGTCGCTCGCCGCGCGCCGTCGCGGAATGGCTCGCGCTGCGGCGAATGCAGGATTACGAGTTCGACCTGTACCGCGCGGCGGATCACACCCTGGTCCTGTCGCCCGAAGAGCGTTATGGCGTGCTCAGCTGCGCGCCCGACCTCCGGGTGACCGTCATCCCCAGCGGCGTGGATACGAAGTACTTCAAGCCTCCCGCGCAGCCGGCGCGCGAAGAAGCCATCGCGATCACCGGCTACTACGACGACGTGGCCAACCGCGACGCCGTGCTCTGGTTCAGCCGGACCGTCTGGCCGCTGCTGAAGCAGAGACACCCCGGCCTCTCGTTCTACGTGGTCGGGCCGAATCCGTCCGGCGCCATGCTCGATCTCGCCCGCCGGGACCCCCGCATCGTCGTAACCGGCTGGGTGGAGGACATCCGCCCCTACCTTGCCAAGGCCCGCGTATTCGTGTGTCCGAACCGATTGGGATCCGGCATGCGCGGGAAGATCCTTCAGGCGATGGCCAGCGGCGTGCCGGTGGCCGCCACCACCCTCGGCGCGGAGGGGATTCCCATCCAGATCGGAAATACCGGATTCCTGGCGGATACGCCGGACATCCTCGTGCAGCAGGTGAGCCTGCTTCTGGACGATGAAAAACTCCGCGAAACGATCGCGCGCAACGCGCGCGCGATGGTGGAAGAGCGGTTCTCGTGGGATCGCGGGATCAACCTGCTCGAGTCCGTGCTTCACGAAGTCGTCGGGCGCTGAGTCACGGCGCCGGCGCGGCGGCGCGGATGAGCGTGGACGTGACCACGCTCGCGACCGGGATGAAGGCCTCCGCCGCGTACGCCTGGCCGCCGATCACCAGCCGGAACCGGACCCCGCGCGGGAGTCCGCCCTGCTTCCACTCGGCCACCCAATCCGTCCCGTCGAAAGCTTCCATCTCCATTTCCTCGACGCGCTGGACGAGCTCCTCCTCGACCGGCTCCCCGGAACCGGGCCCGGCCAGCGGGGTCGTCTCGCGGGCAAGCACTCCGTCGCGATCGCTTCCCGGGCGGAAACGGTACAGCACTTTCTGGAAATCGACCCAGCGGGTGTCGTCTCCGGCGGGCCTTCCCGCCGTGCAGAACCCGAGATGCACTTCGCCCGCGTCTTCGCCCTTTGCCGGGCCGAGCAGGAAGCGGCAGTCCGGGGTTTCTTCCGGCAGCGCCGCGCATTGGAGGTCCCGCACGACCCCCTCGAGCGCCCGCGCCGCGGCGGCGGGTCCGCTTTCCACCGCATCCTGGGTTTCCACGACGCGCGTGGCGGTGTGATACATGGAAAAAACAGCCCCGATGACCAGCAGGGCGATCACGATGGCCAGCAGCAGTTCGATGAGCGTCGTGCCCGAACCCGGGCTCATTCCGCAACAAGCTGCACGAAGAACATCACGACGCCGACCAGGGCCAGGATGCCTACGATGCTGATGACAAGGAACCACAACCCCTTCGTCTCCTTCCGCCGCGCGCCGAACGGTGAAATGCTGTCGAACGATTTGGGCGCCGACGCCGGCCCGGCCGCCACTTCCACGTGGGCCTCGGCATAGCTGTGCGTTTCCACGGCATCCACCTGCTCGGCATCGAAAAGGAATTCGACCGACCCGGCCTGCACGAGATCCTTGGGGCGGAGCTTGGCTTCGCCGCTGACATCCTTCGCGTTCAGCCTTGTGCCGTTGGTGGATTCCAGGTCGCGCAACACGAAAGCGGTGCCGTCCCGAATGACGCTGCAGTGGTGGCCCGAAACGGTCGGGTTTTCGATAACAATGGTGTTGTCTTTGCTCCGGCCAATGCTTGTCACGTCCTGGTCAAGCTGGAAAGTCTTGCCCTTGACGTCACCGGACATGCCGATCAATGCAGCCATGAATGCATCCTCCGCGTATTCAGCACGGGCATATTGTCACGGGTGCGCACAACTGTCAACGAGGGGAAGCGACCGCTTTTTCGGCGCGATCACTCCCTTCCCTGCAGCCAGACCGTCTTCCCTCCCAGCAAGGTGCGGACGGCGCGGCCGGTCAGAACAGCCCCTTCGAACGGGGTGTTGCGCGAGCGGGACAGAAACGCATCCGATCGAACCACCCATTCGGTTTTGAGATCGAGCACGACGACGTCCGCGATGGTCCCGGGCTTGAGCGTGGGCTCGTTCAGTCCCAGGATGCGGGCGGGACCCAGCGTCCATCGCTCGACCCAATCGGACAGGCTCATCAGCCCGCTCTTCACCAGTTGCGTGTAGGTCACGCCGACCGCCGTTTCAAGTCCGACCACGCCGAACGGCGCGTCGAGGAACCCGCGGGCTTTCGAGGCCGCGGTGTGCGGGGCGTGATCGGTGGCCAGCGCCGTGAGCGTGCCGTCCGATATGGCATGAAGCAACGCTTCCCGATCGGCGGGACTTCTCAGCGGCGGATTCATCTTGAGGCAGGCGTTCGCCGGATCCACGTCGGCATCGCACAGCGCGAGGTGGTGCGGGGTGGCTTCGCCGGACACGCGAAGGCCGAGCGCGCGCGCCTCGCGGATCAGGTCGCAGCCGGCAGCCGTGGATACGTGCTGGATGTGGAGGGCGCAGCCGGTGCGCCGCGCCAGGTCTATGTCGCGCCGGATCACGGACACCTCGGCTTCCGCCGGTATGCCGGGCAACTGCCAGCGCCGCGAGAAATCGCCTTCGTGCATCACGCCCTTCGCTTCGCTGTTCCGGTCCTGCGCGTGATCCATCACCACAACGCCGAACTCCCAGGCGAGGCGCATCGCCTGCTGCATCAGCGTGTCGGACATCACCGTGCTTCCGTCATCCGTGAGCGCCCGCGCGCCCGCGGCCACCAGCGCCGCGACCGGCGTAAGGTCCCTGCCTTCGCGCCCCGCGGTGATGCATCCCGAGGGGATCACGCGCGCCATGCCGGCGGCGTCGCCACGCTGTTTCACGAAGGACACCCGCTCGGCCGTGTCTGTCGGAGGACGCGTGTTCGGCATCGCCACGACCTGGGTGAAGCCGCCGCGGGCCGCCGCGCGGGAGCCGCTTTCGATCGTCTCCGCTTCCTCCCCGCCCGGCTCCCGGAGGTGGACGTGAAGATCAATGAACCCGGGGGCGACCACGCAGCCGTGCGCCTCGAAGATCTCGGCACCGGGCGGAGGCGACGGCGGCAGGGGGGCTATCAAGCCGTCCTGAACAAACAGATCGGCGGTCTCGTTCCGCCCGGCCAGGGGGTCAACGACCCGCCCCCCCCGAATGTAGATGGGCTTGTTCATCAGCGGCATCATCCGTATGCACGATCCGCACGGTCTGCAACGCAGCCGCGCCGGCGAGCAGGTCCGGCGAAGGCACGGTGTGGTACCGGCCGCAACGCGGACAGCGAACCGACTTCTCGTCGAATCCGGGCGGCAGCTTGATGCGGAGGCCGCACGCGCACGCGATCGTCGCGAATCGGGCCGCCTGGTTGAGGATGTCCTTGGCCGCCCGAAGCTGCTCCGCCTGCGTCACCTTCTTCTGCACGCGGGCCGGCCGCACTTCCACATCCTGCGCCCCGGCCAGCGTGCGCGCGCCGAGTATCGCCTGGTCGCCATGCAGCTTCCTGAAAGCCTGGTCGTATGCCGTGAGCGAGCCGCCGGCCATCGCGCGCAGCACCTGGATGCGGTCCGCCGTCGGCGGGTGCGTGCTGAAAAGCGACCGGGCCGAGCCCGCCGCCGCGAGCGGGTTCACCGTGAACATCGGGGCCACCGCCTTGCTGACCTGCATGTTCGTGCCGTGGTAGCCGGCGATCTTTTCCAGCGCGGAGGCCAGCCCTTCCGGGTAGCGCGTGAACTGGGCCGCGCTGGCGTCCGCGAGATACTCACGCTTCCGGGAGCACGCGAAATAGAGGATCTGCCCCAGCATCGGCGCCAATACCGCCAGGATGACCGCGACAATCGCCATGATGGCCGCCGCCTGCCCTCCGCCTCTCGACGACCTTCGGCGGCTCCCCCCCGTGATCCACATACCCCTCAGGAACACGTCCGCCAGGATGATAATCGCGCCGACGGTCATGCCCGCGAGCGTCATGAAGAGCGTGTCGCGATTGGCAATGTGCCCGATCTCGTGCGCGATGACGCCCTGCAATTCGTCGCGATTGAGCCTCGCGAGGAGGCCGGTGGTCACGGCGACCGCGGAGTTCTCCGGCCGGAGCCCGACCGCGAACGCGTTCGGCGCATCGGAGTCGATGATGAACACCTTCGGCATCGCGGGAAGTCCGGAGGCGATCTTCATCTCTTCCACGATGTTGTACAACTGCGGAGCCTGCTCCCGCGTGACCTCTCGCGCGCCCGAGGTCGCCAGCAGAATGCGCTTGCCGCCCGCAAGGGCGACGGCCATGAGGATGAACCAGAGCCCGACCGCGGTCAGGATGCCGAACCGGCCGGCCTGCGGGTCGAACGCCACGCCGGCAAAATAGCCGAGCGCGACCAACACCCCCGCGAGGAGCCCGATCAACACGACCGACTTGCGTTTATTGGCCTGTATCGCTTCCCACATAAGACAAAAAGCCTGGGGTAATGGAGTGCTGGAGTATTGGAGCGATGCAAAGAAGCCTTCGTCCGTTCGTCACTCCATTCCTCCAATACTCCATCTCTCCATCGCCCCAACTCTTCAGAACTGCACCTTCGGCACTTCCCGTTCCGCGGCGACGGTGATTTCGAAAAACTCCGCTTTCTTGAATCCGAACATCCCCGCGACGACATTGGACGGGAACGATTCGGTCTGCGTGTTGTACTTCATCACCGCGTCGTTGTAGAACTGCCGCGCGAACCCCACCTTGTTTTCCGTGGAGGACAACTCCTCCTGCAGCGCGAGGAAGTTCTGGTTGGCCTTCAAGTCCGGGTAGTTCTCGACCACCAGGAAGAACTTGCTCAACGCGTCGCCCAGCGCGCCTTCCGCCTTGCCGGCGGCCGCCGCGCCCGCGCCGCCCGCCTGCACGGCCAGGTTGCGCGCTTTCGTGATGTTCTCCAGCGTTTCGCGCTCGTGCTTCACATAGCCCTTGGCCGTCTCGACGAGGTTGGGGATGAGGTCGTGCCGGCGCTTGAGCTGGACATCTATCTGGGCCCATGCGTTCTTCACCTGGTTGCGCAGGGCCACGAGCCCGTTGTACATGCCGATCAGCGCGAACGCGACGATCACGATGACGGCGAGCAATATCAGTATTCCTACCATGGCTTCCTCCGGGTTCTTTTGATCACATTTGTTCTTTGATAGGTTATTGTCGGAACACTTCGGCAATGAATGTTGCGAGCGGTTCCGCCGCCTTGGCGCCGCCGCGCGCGTTCACCACGTCGCGCAGCTCGTTCTCGTCGAACCACAAACCGTGTTGGTTCGCGCACACATCCACGTCCACCGCCGTGCCCGGCAACCGGCCCTCGCGCATGCGCCCGCCGCAACGGGGACATTTCCGGCCGCTCTTGCGCTCGGCCACCAGCGACCATTCGTCGGGCAGCTCCATCCGTCCGTTCAGGATCAACCCCAGCTCCCCCTTGTCCAGCCAGCACCCGCGGCAGGCCACGCAGAAATCGAGCTCCACGTTCTGGTACTCGAGTATGACCATCGGCTTCTTGCAGGCCGGACAATCCATAGATTCCTCGCTGATGAGGCGGATTTTATGGAGCAACCGCCCCGGACGCCAGAGAAAAAACCGCCGGAACCGAAGCGATCGCTGGCGGCGATCGCCATCTTTTGAAGGTGAAACACCATCGCGACATCCCGATCCTGACCGCTGCCGCTTTCGTGGAGCGGCATGGCGCGCGCACGGGCGCAATGAA
>JAKJGV010000059.1:2354-13346 GCA_022704185.1 Verrucomicrobiota bacterium | reverse complement strand
GCTCGTCGAGGGCATCCGGCCGGATACCGTGATCACGGAGCTGAAGCAGCTTGAGAAGATTCTTTTGCCGGCGCAGGCGTAGCCGCCGCTGATAAGCGGTGGCCTTCTTTTTTTGCAGCTCACATTTTTCCAATCCCTGGAAAAACGCCCTGGATTTTTTCCAATGTCTGGAAATCCCGCCTTTCCACAGGCTGCACAAAAATGTTTGAATGAATAATCGCACAGGAAGGAGCGGGTGATGATCCGGAAATACGAAGGCAACCCCGTAGTGAAACCTGCCGATGTAAAGCCCTCCATCGGGGGATACCACGTCAAGGGCGCGCTCAACCCGGGCGCCACGGAGTGCAACGGAGAAATCCTGCTGCTCCTGCGCGTCGCCGAGAACTGCGAGCCGAAGAAAGGCTTCGTCCGCGTTCCAACCTATCGTTTCGACGCCGGCCCCGCGCGGCCCGACATCATGGAATGGAAGGCCGACGACCCGAGCATCCAACTGAAGGACACCCGCGGCGTGGTCTTCAGGGGACAGGATTACCTTTCGACGATGAGCCATATCCGCCTCGCGCGCAGCCGCGACGGTTTTCACTTCACCGTGGACGAGCACCCGTTCATCTACCCCGCGGATGAAACGGAGAAATACGGGTGCGAGGACGCGCGCGTTACGAAGATCGGCGATCGCTATTACATCAACTACACCGCGGTCTCGCAGGATTCGTGGGCCACGAAACTGGCCGTGACGAAGGACTTCAGGACCATCGAGCGGCTGGGCTTCATCTTCCACCCCGAGAACAAGGATGTCGCGATTTTCCCCGAGAAGGTCGGCGGCCTGTACCACGCGCTGCACCGGCCCAACAACTCCGGCTTCGGCCGGGCCTCCATCTGGTATGCCGAATCGCCCGATTTGCTTCACTGGGGCAACCATCGCTGCATCGTCCGCCCACTGAACACGAAGTGGGAGGCCATGAAGATCGGGGGCGGTGCGCCGCCGATCAAGACGAAGGACGGTTGGCTCGTGATCGCGCACGGAAAGGGTGAAGGCAGCCTGTATTCGATCTTCCTCGTGCTGCTGGATCTCGAACAGCCGTGGAAGGTGATCAAGCGCGCGGAGCGTCCGATCCTGACACCCACCGAGAAATATGAAACGCAGGGGTTCTTCGCGAACGTGGTCTTCTCAAACGGCGTCGTGGAGAAGGACGGGGAGCTGCTGATCTATTACGGCGCCGCAGACGAAAGCTCCTGCGTGGCCGTGACCCGCGTGGCCGACCTGCTGAACAGCTTCTGAACGGAGGATCATGAAAATTATAATGGATTTCCGGAAGTACGACGGGGTGATCGGCGGCGTCGAGCAGGGCGCCATTCAGATCACCCGGTGGATGTCGGCCAACCAGCACCGGGTCGTCCTGCTGTGCAAGGAGATTCAGTTTCAAAAGGTGAAGGACCTTTTCGACGGCGTTCCCGGCGTTGATATTCACCCGCTGCCCGTCCGTTCGCACGTCATGTCCGCCGAAAACTCGGCGCTCGACTCCGGCTATATCCAGGACCTCGCAGTGAAGGAGAAAGTGGATGTCATTCACTTCTACTACAACTGGAGTTTTCCGCGTAACCGCAAGGCGCCGTGCCTGCTGACCGTGCACGATGTCATCCCGTTCACCTTCCGCGAAGCCATGCCGTTCTTCCGCAACCGCTTCGTGTACCGTCCGAGCCTTCAGCATGCCTGCCGGTTGAACGACCTGGTCGCCACCGTTTCAGAATACTCGAAGCAGGACATTGCGAAGAAGGTCGGCGTGCCGCCGGAGAAAATCCGCGTCATCCCCAATGGACTGCGCGAACCGAATCCCGAGGACCCCTCGACCGTCAAGGCGCTGGAGGGCCGGTGCCGCATACACGAGCCGTTCATCCTCAACGTGGGCGGCATCCACGAGCGAAAGAACATCGTGCGGCTTATCGGCGCTTTCGAACGCCTGGTGAGGGAGCGCGGCTATGGCGGGCGGCTGATCATCACTGGCAGCACGTCCGGCGCTCCGTACCAGGAGAAGATGAAGAAGATCTGCGATGCGGCCGTGGCCCGGACGGGTATCGCGGATCGGATTTTGTTCACCGGCTTCGTCACGGAAAAAGAGCTGGACCACCTGCTGCGTCGCGCGCAGTTGTTGATCTATCCGTCGCTGTACGAGGGATTCGGCATTCCGATTCTCGAGGCCATGAAGGTCGGCACGCCGGTGGTGACCTCCAATGTGACCGCCATGCCCGAGGTGGCGGAAGGCGCGGCGCTGCTGGTGGATCCGCTCGACGTCGGCGCGATGGCGGAAGCCATGGGCCGGCTGCTCAAGGACGACAAGCTGCGCGAGGAGCTGCGCGAGAAAGGGTTCCAGCGCGCGCAGCCATATTCGTGGGAGCAGACCGGCCAGCTGTACTTCGAAGTCTACCGGGAACTCGCGGCACGGAAGTAACCGCCGGAATCGCGAGCCGCGCATGATCGGGTTCTGCGTCCCCGCGGCCTTGCGCCGCGGGGAGCGCAGTCTTCGATGCGCGGTGGCAACCTGCCCGATTCGATGCTACATTCCGGGCGGAGGCCAGTTCCATGGATCGCAACGAAGCGCTCTATACCGCCATCCTGGAAGGAGATCGCGCCGCGGCGCAAGCCGCGCTCCGCGCCGCGCTCGACCGCGACGGGGCACCACTGGCCTTGCTTCAAGACTCAATGATCCCCGCGTTGACCGAGCTGGGCGACCGGTTTGCCCGCGGCGACGCACTCCTGCCGGACCTGATGGTCGGCGCGCGTGCGATGCAAGCGGGATTGGACATCCTCGAACCCCTGCTGATGGCCGCCCAAAGCGCGGCCCGTCGCATCCGGATCTGCATCGGCAGCGTGCAGGGCGACTACCACGACATCGGCAAGAACATCGTGGCGATCCTGTTGCGCGCGGCCGGATACGAAGTGGACGACCTCGGAACCAATTGCGATGCGGCCCGCTTCCGGAAAGCGGTCGCCGCCGGCGCCCGGGCCGTCCTTTGCAGTTGCCTTACCGCGCGAAGCGCGCGGGTCCTCAAGGACATCGTGCACGCCCTGTCCGGTGAAGGAGGCGCGCCGGTGATCGTCGGCGGCGCGGGCGTGAGCGAGGCGTTCGCGCGGGAGATCGGGGCCTATGCCTACGGGGCTTCCGGCAGCGATGCGATCCGGATTCTCGACCGGCTGTTTCCGAAAGACGCGTGAGCGGCGGGTTACTCCGTCATCACGTCGGGCATGAGCTGACGGATCTTCTCCTTGAGCGACGAATCCATTCCGGCGGCCTTGTCCGCCAGCGTGGTCGCCCACCGGATCGCGCCGCCCTCGTAGCAGAGGACCGCGCCCGACACGCTGATCTCCGCCTTCTCCTTGTCCGCCAGCTTGGGATCCTGGAGGTAATGATTCAGCAGTTGCACCAGCGTGCGCAGATTCACCTGGTCCCACGGGATCACCATCATGCCGTGGGAGCCCAAGGCCACGCGGATCCCGTTGAGATCGGCGTTGACCGCGTCGCCCCCGAGTTCGCTGGTCGCGCGGTACGGCACCGCAGAAATGCGGGCGATCAGGAACCGCTTGACCCCATCCATCCGCTCGTACAGTTCGCGCGCGAGCAACAGGGCCTGCTGCCCTTCCGTCGTCTTCATTTCCGGGATCAACCGGGTCATGGCGGCGGCCGCCCGGCGGTAGTCGCGCTGCGCAACCAGCGGGAGGTTCTGTGTGCGCAGTTCGTCAATACGGTCCAAGTCCGCCTGGATCCGCGTTTCATGCTGCCGCCGTTCGGCAATTTGCTGCTCTTCCTGTTCCTTCTTCTCGGCGAGGCGCACCGCGTTGATGCGGTCGTCCACGGCGGCATGCAGCAACGGCAGCGATTGCAGCCTGAATTCCTCGAGCGCATTCCGGGCGCGGCTGGCCTGCTTCGCGGACACCCATTCGTCCGCCCGGGTGATCTGGTCGCGGAAAGCGTCAATCTGCTCGATGCACTTCTGCGCCATCGGCTGCAGTCCATAGGGCCATTCCGGATCGGTCCCCTTCTTCGCCAGGTAGGCCTCGAAGTACTGCTTGGCACGAACCAGGTTGCCTTCGCGCAGGCTCACCAATCCGAAGTAGAACTGCGAAAGGTCGCCGTACCACGGCGGCCACTTGGCCGCCTCGAAGGAGACCGCCCCGTCATCCACCTCGTTCAGCATGTACCGGACCAGCGTCTGCGGCATCACGCCCGGATGGTTCTGCTTGTCGCTCAGCGGTTCGAAAAGCGCATTCCGCACTTCGTGGAGATGGATCAGCGCATCCGCGTCGCGCCCTGCCGCCCAACTCCCCACGACCTGCAAGGTGCGGATCCAGTACCGATCCATGCTCAATTCCGGCATCTGGTCGTAGAAGGTCTGTAACGCGTCCCGCATGGCGATGGGATTGCCCTCGGCGAGCATCTGAAACGCCTTGGCCAACTCCTTGTCCTTCGGCGGCGTGAAAGGCTGCACCACGGGCGGGGTGCGCGTCCGCTTCAGCGCCGTCTCCTGCACTTCCGGAATGGGAACCTGCTGAACCGCGGCCTGCGCGGCGGCCAGTTCCGCCTCCTCCTTCAAACGCTTCTCCTTCTCGTGCTTCTCGGCCGCCCAGCGCAACCCGAAGAACAGGATCGCGATGGAGGCGAGAATCACAAGCAGCACGATGACGAACGGAAGGATCGGCGTCTTCTTGACCTTGGTGCGGACCGCTCGTTGCTCCTGCTTCGCCACGCGCAGCGCTTCCCGCAGATCCGCGATCAGCGACGAATACGTCGGATACCGCATGAACGGGTCGGACTCGAGCATACGGCCGATCACGTCCGCGGTTTCCGGCTGCAGGGTCGGCCGGATGACGCGCAATCCGATGGCAGGATTCTTCAACCGCGCGAGCACCACGTCGGTCGCGGTCTTCCCGTCAAACGGCGGCTTGGCCCCCAGCGCGTGGTACAGCGTGGCGCCCAGGCTGTAAATGTCGGACCGATGGTCCACCTTCTGGCCGCGCGCCTTCTCGGGCGCGATGTAGTAGGGCGTGCCCCAGATCTCCCCGCTGTCCTGCTGCTGCCAGGCGACGAAACGCGCGAGGCCGAAATCCGCCACCTTCGCGATGCCGTCCTTGTCGAACAGGACGTTCGCCGGCTTGACGTCACCGTGAATCAGGCCGATATCGTTCGCGGCTTTCAGGCCTTCCGCAACATCAATGCCCACCTCCAGCGCGCGCACCTCGTCTATCGGGTTGCCGGACGCGATCATTTCGTCGAAGCGTCCGCCGGACACCAACTCCATCACGATGTAAGGCTGGCCCTTCTCCTGGCCGCAGGAATAGATCTGGACAACGTTCCGGTGGTTCAGCGCGGCGGCCGCGCGCGCTTCGCGCAGGAAATTCTCCACGAAATGGGGATCGTCGCCCAGCGAGCGACGCATGACCTTGATCGCGACATAACGGCCGAGCGATTGATCGAGCGCCTGGTACACCGCGCCCATGCCGCCGGCGCCCAGCATTTCGAGGAGCAGGAACTGGCCGAGTTTCGCGGGGACCGTCTGGCGCATCTTGCATTCCGGACAATCCACGTGGGAGAAAGAGGGCAGCTTGGACACATCGAGATGCCGGCCGCACTTGCGGCACGCGATCCGGTCCACCGGATCCGCCAGGATTTCGCTGCCATCGTTTTCCGCCACGAAAACCCCCATCGCCCAACAATCGCAGGGGAACTTTATCAGTCCGCGGGCGGGTGATCAACGCTGAATCACGGAAACGCGGCAAGCGGCAACCAGCGCCCCCGTGGACAGAGATTCCTCGTCGCGGATTTGCACGCTCCCCACGGCCTTGCGCCGCGGGGGCGAAAAGTGGATGTGTTGCGCTCATCCCGCCGCAACAGCCAGCTTCTCGCTCCCACCCCGCAAGGGGGTGGGGAGCGCTTTGGCCTGACAGGTTGCCGGGGTGCGGGATGTTCTGCTATAAGGGGCCCTGATGAACCCGGTTGCTTTCCACATCTTTTCGTGGCCCGTCTATTGGTACGGCATCATGATGGCCACGGCGTTCCTGGCGGGGATCGCGAACTGGAATTTCTTTGCGCGTCGCCAGGGTCGCGAACCCGGGTTCGGTTCGGAATTGGCATTCTGGATGATGGTTTGCGGGATCGTCGGCGCCCGCGTCGCCTACGTGGCGGCCAACTTCCGCGATTTCGCCGCCGACCCCCTGGAGATCATCCGCATCTACCGCGGCGGACTGGTCTTCTACGGCGGCCTCATCGGCGCCGCAGCCGGAGTCGTCGGCGTCGCGCGAGCACGCCGCGAACCGTTGCTCCCCATGGCCGATCTCGCCGTTTCCGCCCTGCCCCTCGGCCACACCATCGGGCGGATCGGCTGCTTCCTCAACGGCTGCTGTTACGGATCCCCCACCGATTGCGCCTGCGGCGTGTTTGTCGAGGGAGCGCTCCGGCATCCGACCCAACTCTATGAAGCGGCGTTCAACGGGGCCGTGTACCTCCTGGTGTTCATTCTCTTCCTGCGCAGACCCAAGCCGGGCACGGTGCTCGCCTGCTACCTGCTGGCCTATCCGCCGGGCCGGTTTGCGATCGAATTCCTGCGGGGCGACCCGCGCATCCATTGGCTCGGGCTCAACGCGGCCCAGCTCACAAGCCTTGCGCTGTTCGGCATCGGCCTCGCGCTCTGGCGGTGGCTCCGCCGCAGGTCCGAAGCCGCCGATTCCCAGGAATCCCCATGACAGGCGCGTCCAGTGAAGCCGTCACGCATGCGTTCGTCTGCGAAGACGGGGAGCACCGGCTGGACACATGGCTCACGGGAAAACTCGGTGAACTCTCCCGCGCGCGCGTGCAGGCGCTGATCCGGGAAGGGCATGTTCGCGTCAACGGGCAGGTCCGCAAACCCCATTATGTCATCCAGCCCGGTACGCATGTCGAGGTGTCCATCCCCCCGCCCCGCCCCGTCGAGCTGGAGCCGGAACCGATCCCCTTGACCCCGCTCTTCGAGGATCGCGATGTGCTTGTGCTGAACAAACCGGCGGGCCTCGTGGTGCATCCCGCGCCCGGACACGCATCCGGCACACTGGTCAACGCGCTCCTTTTCCACTGCCGCGAAACATCCGCCGGCGGGCAAACCGGGCTGACCGGTATCGGCGGCGAGCTGCGGCCGGGCATCGTGCACCGCCTGGACAAGGACACCAGCGGCGTGCTGGTGGTGGCGAAGAACCAGGCCGCGATGGATCGCCTCGCGGCGCAGTTCAAACAGCGCAAGGTTCGGAAACAGTACGTTGCGCTGGTGTGGGGATGCCCGCGGCCGGAAACGGGCACGATCGAAACGCTCGTCGGACGCGACCCGCACAATCGCAAGAAGATGAGCGCCCGGCCGCGTTCGGGCCGGAGCGCCGTCACGCACTATCGCGTCGTGGAAAAATACGCCGAATGCTCCCTGCTGCGGCTGGAAATCGAAACCGGGCGGACGCACCAGATCCGCGTACACCTCGCCCATATCGGGCACCCGGTGGTCGGCGACACCCAGTACGGGCGCGCCCGGACCGGCAAGCGGGCCGTCCACGCGTCACGACAGATGCTCCACGCGGAGCATCTCGCGTTCAGCCATCCGCGAACGGGCGAGACGATGGAATTCCGCGCGCCGATCCCCGAAGACATGGCGGCGCTGATCCGCGCGCTGCGTGAGTAGAGCAGGCCGTGTCGCGCGCGCTTATGGCTCGGCCAGCCGTCGCTCGAGCGCGGCATCCTGGGCGCCGCCGAGTTCGACGCTTCGCCGGTAGAACTCGCGCCCCTTTTCGCGATCCGCGGGCGTCGCCTCGCTCAGGATCCACGCGAGGTTGTAGCAGGCATCCACCAGCTGCCGATCGAGAACCAATGCCTTCTCAAGCTCCTTGCGCGCAGATTCCTTCTCGCCCAACCCGAGCAACGCGGCGCCCAGCGCCGCCCGAGCCCGCGCGTTCCAGGGATCTTCGCGAACCAGCGCCTCGACGGAATCGGCCGACTCCCTGTACTTGCCCATCGCGCCGTAAGCGGCCGCGAGCAGAACGGGCAGCTCGGGATCCTTGAGGTCCGCCCGGCCGGCAACGAGTTCAGCCGCCTTCCCGATCTCTCCGGCAGTCAAAAGGCACCGGGCCTGCCCTTTGAAGGCAGGCAGATCGTCCGGATAACGATCGAGGACCTTTTCATACACCTTCTGCGCGCCCTTCACATCCTTCGCGTTTTCGCGCGCCAACGCGTCCTGCATCCAGTCCACGTACCGCTTCTCCGCGCGGTGCGCGGGGGTTTTCGACTGGGCCGCTACCTGCGCCTGCAGTTCGAGAATCCGCGCCTGCGCCGTTGCCAGCTCGGCCCTGAACGAATCCTCGGACTCCTCCGCTGTGCCGACTTCCTGTTCGCTTTCGTCCATCAGCTCCGCCATGCGCCGGCGCAGATACTCGTTTTCCTGCAACACGGCGAGGTAGCGGTTCTGGGTGATTTCGTCGTCTTCCTCCAGGGCGCCGACCTGCGCCGCGTCCGCCGCCGTCGCACCTCCGTCAACCGCAGCGTCCTCGTCGCCGACAGCCCCCCTATCCCCGCCTTTCGTCGGAAGCTTCAACTGCCCGCGAATGGCGTCAAGCTGCGTCTCGCAGTAGAGAATGCGGTATTGCACGATGTCGCTTTCCCAGTCCGGATGGGCTTCCGCGATGCGGCGGTATCGCGTCAGCGCCTCCTCGTAAGCAGCCGCGGCGCCCTGCCAGTCGCGACCGTCGCGCGCTTCGTCGCCGCGGACCAACGCGAGGTACGCATCCGACGGCTCGCGCGCGGAGATCGTCTCGGACGACTGGGCCCGGACCTCCGTCACGGCGCAAACGACAGCGAGGCAAAGCATGGACGCCGAGGCGATGGCCCGGAGTCTCGCGGTTCCTGATCTCTGTTTCGTCATAGACGTTCCCCCACGCACTGCGGCTCATCATGCGCAAACCCGGCGTTGAGATCAAGCGCGAGGTCCTCGCGGCGGCTTGCGTTCCCGCGCGGGCCGGCTAGACTGACGTCATGGCCAAGGTTTCCCTCGGCAGAGCCCTGCGCATCATCGGCGGGAATATCCTCCTGGCGATTCTCCTGGCCGGGGTCGTGAACGTTTTGATGTATCGCCGGGCGATTCATCGCTTTGATCCCATGATCACGCGGTCGGCGGGCCGCCACGGCGTGGATGCCCGCCTCATCTGGGCCGTGATCTGGCAGGAAAGCCGTTTCCGTCCCGACGCGGTCGGGACGAAGAACGAAGTCGGCCTGATGCAGGTCACCGAACCCGCCGGGCGCGAATGGGCGCGCGCCGCGCAGAAGCCGACTTTCCGGCGCGAGGACCTTTTCGATCCCGCCACGAACATCGAGGCGGGCACCTGGTATCTGGCGCGGGCCATCCGGAGGTGGGAACATTGCGACGATCCCCTTCCGTTTGCGCTTGCGGAGTACAACGCCGGACGCTCCAATGTGCTTCGCTGGTACGAGAATTCGGGGCCGGACGGTCTTCGGTTCCAGGAATGCATCGGCTATCCGACCACCCGGAACTACGTGAAACAGATACTGAGAAAATATCGCGACTGAAACAAACAGCGGAGAGCGCATGGCCAATACAGACACCTGCCGGGTCGGGTTCGCCCTCATGGAGCGTTTCGTCACGGACGTGTTCCGCGGCATCGGGGTCCCCGACGATGACGCCCGGCTCTGCGCGGACGTGCTGATCACCGCCGACAAGCGCGGCATTGATTCGCACGGCGTGGGCCGGCTCAAACCCATCTACTACGACCGGATCGTCAAGGATCGCGTCCAATCGCCTGCCACGCGGCTCGAAATCGTCCGCGACCACGCGGCCACCGCCGTGGTGGACGGACATCACGGCATGGGCATGGTGATCGCCGCAAGCTGCATGAGAATGGCCATCGAGAAGGCGCACCGGCACGGGATCGGGATCGTCACCGCCCGCAACTCCAGCCATTACGGCATCGCCGGCTACTATGCCCTGATGGCCTGCGAAGCCGGGATGATCGGCTTCACCTCGACGAACGCGCGGCCCTCCATCGCGCCGACGTTCGGCGTGGAGAACATGCTCGGCACGAACCCCCTCGTGTTCGCTTTCCCCACCGACGAACCTTTCGCGTTCACGAACGACTACGCCACCTCGGTCACGCAACGCGGAAAGATCGAGCAGTACGAGCGGGAGGGAAAGACGCTGCCCGCGGGTTGGGTGATCAACCACGAGGGGCGATCCGTGACGGATGCCTCCGAGGCGTTGCGCGGACTGATCCAGGGGACCGTGGCGCTGACGCCGCTCGGCGGCATCGGCGAGGAAACGGGCGGGTACAAGGGCTACGGGTTTGCGACCGTCGCGGAGATCCTTTCCGCGGCCCTCCAGCAGGGCGCTTTTCTTCACGCGCTCTCCGGATTCGACGCCGAGGGGAACAAGGTGCCGCATTGTCTCGGACACTTCTTCATGGCCGTGAACATCGAGGCGTTCACGGACCTGGCTTCCTTCAAGAAGACGACCGGCGATATCCTCCGCGCATTGCGCGCCTCGCGGAAAGCGCCAGGCGCGGAACGCATCTACACCTGCGGCGAAAAGGAGTACCTGGCGTGGCTGGAACGCAAGGACAAAGGCATCCCCCTGGACCCCGTGCTCCAGAAGCAGCTTGTGCAGATGAGGGATGAGCTCGGGCTGAGCGAGTACCGATTTCCGTTCGAGTGAACCCCCTCACTCCTTGAACTGCAAATCGTAGAGGTACTTGTAATGTCCGCCGCGCGCCAGCAGTTCCTGGTGCGTGCCCTGTTCCGCGATTCGCCCCTGCTGCAACACCATGATCTCGTCGGCGTGAATGATGGTCGAAAGCCGGTGCGCGATGGCGAACACGGTCCGGTCCTTCATCAACTCGTCCAGCGCCGCCTGCACCTGCCGCTCCGCCTCGGTATCCAGCGCGCTCGTCGCTTCGTCCAGGATCAGGATCGGCGGATTGCGCAG
>JAKJGV010000059.1:0-2344 GCA_022704185.1 Verrucomicrobiota bacterium | reverse complement strand
CGATCGCCAGCCGCTGGCACTGGCCGCCCGAAAGCCGCACGCCGCGCTCTCCAATGATCGTGTCGTAGCCTTCCGGCATCGCGAGGATGAAGTCGTGCGCGTGAGCGCGCCGGGCCGCCTCGATCACCGCTTCGCGCGCCGCGTGGGCGTGTCCATAGGCGATGTTGTTCGCCACGGTGTCGTTGAACAGAATCGTTTCCTGCGTCACGATGCCGATCTGGCGGCGCAGCGACTTGAGCGTGTATTCGCGGATATCCCGCCCGTTCACCATCACCCGGCCGGCGGTGACATCGTAGAACCTCGGGATGAGACTCACGAGCGTGGTCTTCCCCGCGCCCGAGCCGCCCACCAGGGCCACGCGCCGGCCGGCGCCCACGCGGAAGCTGATATCGCGCAGCACGGGCTCCGCTTCGTATCCGAACGAGACCTGGTCGAACGCCACCTCGCGCACGCCGCCTTCCAGCCCGGCCGCGCCCGGACGCTCCACCACCGTGATCGGCGTATCCATCAGCTCGAAAATACGGTCGGCGGACGCCGAGCTCTGCTGGACCTGCAGGTGAATGCGAAACAGCTTCTTCACCGGTTCGTACAACGCCACCAGCGAGGCGGCGAACACCACGAACTGGGGCAGCGTGACCTTCGAGTGCATCGTGTAGAGAAGGAACAACGAGATGCCCACCGTCGAAAGCGCGACGATGATCGGCTCCACCGCGGCCCGCGCGCGCACCACCTTCATCGCGCGATGGAACACCTCGCCGCACTGGCGTGCGAACCGCCCGTTCTCGTAGTCCTCCATGCCGAAGGCCTTAACGATCCGCACGCCGGTGATCGTCTCCTGGAGGATGGACACCAGGTCCGCGATCTTCTCCTGGCCCTCGCGCGCGAACCGGCGCACGCGCCGCCCGAAAAGCAGAACGGGCACGAGGCAGATGGGAAAGAGCAGGAGGCCGACCATCGCGAGGCGGAAATCGCTCCACAGCAGCGCGACCAGCACCGCCAGGAGCGCGAACGGCTGCTTGCACAGGTCCGCCAGCACGCCCGCCACCGCGCGCTCCACCATCTGCGAATCGTTCACCACGCGCGAGATGAGCTCTCCCGTCTTGGTCCGTTGATAGTAGAAAAGCGACAGCTGCTGCATGTGCTCGAAGGTGTCGCGCCGCAGGTCCATGACCGCGCGGTTGCCCACCCATTCGATGAAATACGTGCTGAGATAGTCCCCCACGCCCCGCACGATGGCAAACGTGGGCAGGATCGCGGCAATCCCCAGCCGCACTCCCCAGGGCAGGTCCGCGTCGGTCCCGAACACCATGCCGATCACCTTGCCGAGGCCGACGATCATGCCCGCCATGGAGGTTCCGAAAACCACCCCGAAGATCGTCCCGAGCAACACGCGCCCCCAGTACGGCTTCGCATAGCGCACCAGCCGGCGGTACGTCTGCCAGTCCGTACGCGGCGGCCTCTGCTTTTGCGGATCGGATTCCATGCTCAGCTTTCCAGCGATTCCAGATATCGCTGCGCCTCCAGCGCGGCCATGCACCCGCTCCCCGCGGCCGTGATCGCCTGCCGGTAGAGAGAGTCCTGCACATCGCCCGCCGCGAAAACCCCCTTCACATTCGTGCGCGTGTTCTGCGTCCTGATGTAGCCCTTCTCGTCGAGCTCGAGCTGCCCCTTGAACGCATCGGTGTTCGGCCGGTGGCCGATCGCAGAGAAATAACCCTTCACCTCGAGATCGGAAACCGCGCCCGTCTTTACGTTCTTCACTTTGACGCCGGTCACTTCGCCCTTCACGACATCCAGCACGTCCACCACAACCGAATTCCAGACAAACTCGATCTTCGGATTCTTCTTCGCGCGGTCCGCCATGATCGGCGACGCGCGAAGCTGGTCGCGCCGGTGCACGACGTACACCTTGGAGGCGAAGCGCGTCAGAAACATCGCCTCCTCCATCGCGGAATCGCCGCCGCCGACAATCACCACCGGCACGTTGCGGAAGAACGCGCCGTCGCAGGTCGCGCACGCCGAGACCCCGCGCCCGATCAGCTTCTGCTCGGACTCCAGCCCGAGGTATTTCGCCGACGCGCCGGTGGCGACGATGACCGCTTCGGCCCGGATCGTTTTGCCGCCATCCATCGCGACCTTCAGCGGATGCCCCGAGAAATCAACCGACGCGACCAGGCCCGGCTCGAAACGCGCGCCAAAACGTTCCGCCTGCTTCCGCATGTCGTCCATCAGCTGCGGACCCATGATCCCCTTGGGAAACCCCGGAAAATTCTCGACCTCCGTCGTCGTCGTGAGCTGCGCGCCCGGCTCGAGGCCTTCCACCACAAGCGGGTTGAGATCGGCC
>JAKJGV010000058.1 GCA_022704185.1 Verrucomicrobiota bacterium | reverse complement strand
CGAGAGATCTTCGTAAAGCGCGATCGCCTTCTGGTATTCGCCGACCTTGTAATACTGCTGGGCCATGCCCATGGAAGCTTCAACATAGGAGAAGGTAGGCGTCTTCCTGGCCAGGAATCCCAGGATGATAATGATGGCGGCGGCGACAGGGACGCTTACGCCCGCGGCCACAGCGACCTTCGCATGGCGGATCAGCCACGCGGACACCCCGGTCTTCTCCTCGTCCTCCTCGGGTTCCGCGTACGGCGCGGCAAGGACGACGGCCAGAGCCGCCGCTTCGAAATCCGAAAGCCCGCACGCAACCGGTTTGTCCTTTTCTTCGGCCAGGGGCTCCTGCAGGTCGGCATACAAGCGGGCGCCCAGCGTCTTCCAGAGCGCCATTTTGAGCCGCCTCTCGATGGCCGCTCCCGCTTTGAGGAAGTGCAGGGCCGCGAGGACGGCGATCTGGTCCGTGGCGCGCACGGGCGGCGCTTGCGCGTCTCCCTCCCAGCGCGTCCACATCGCCGCACCGCGTGGCGTGTAAAGGGCGTCGGTATGTTCGAGCAGCTTGAGCACGGAATCGGTCTGGGATTCGTCCAGTTCGCGGCACAGCAGGGCGGGTACCGTGCCGAGTGTCACCCGCTCGACGTGGCTGCCGTCCTCGAACGCGTCCAGGAACGCGCCCGCCTTGGAGTTCCAGAATGTGCCTTGGAGCGCTCGCACAAGGCGGGCTTTGGCCGCGCCGAACGAATTCGCGGCGGAAGGGTGCGCGCGTGCGATGGACTCGTAGGCATTGATCTCGCACAGAAGCATCGCCGCGAGATCCGCGGAACGGAGCCGCGCATCGAAGGTGGAGGATATCCATGCTTCACGAGCGCTTCTCCATGCCGGGCGGCCGGTCTGCATGGGGTCGAAGTAATCGAGCGCCCACTGGAGATACCTGCGCAGATGAGGGATGGCGGAGCGCTGGAAGTTCGGATGGTCCGCGAGCAGGCTTGCGGAGAACGCCACGAGCGGAATCGGGGCGCGCGTGAAATCGGCGGAACCGTCGGCCTGGATCATCGCCGGAATGGCCCCGTCGTCCCTCTGAAACGAGAACAGGGTTTGCAGGGTTCCCTCGGCGACCTGCGGGTCAAGCCGGCTCCACGCGGTGGTGACGGCGAGAACAAGATTGGCGTCCAGCGAGTGCGCGCCGGCATTGGCGGTCGAACACCAGCGGTGCGCAAAGACCCCTTGCGGCCGTTGAACCCGCGCGAGCAGGCTCTCCACCGCGTGTGCCGCAAGCTCCTCGTATCCGCCGGGCGTGTCTGTGAGGCGGACGGCGATCCTCTGGCGCAGCGCGTCGCCTTCCTCAAAGGCGTGCTCGGCGCTGGCGTCGAGACAGCGGCGCGCGAGGTTGACGGCCTCGGTGCGATCCCACGCGCCGGCCGCCAGGCAGAACTTGGTCGTATGGCCTTGCGTGTTTCGGATCAGCACCGCCTGGGTCCCGCCGGCTTCGAGCCATTGCAGGTCGGCCCCGTGATGGATTTCGTATTCGGCAGAGAACAGCGACGGCGTGATGGGCGCGTCCGTGTATCCGAGAAGGACGCCGGGTTCCATGAACACGCCCACGGCCACGCACTCGCGATGTTCCCACGCGAAGCGGATGCAGAAACCGTCGGCCCTCAACTGCACGCGGGGCGCCGTCGGCCGCGCGGTCAGTCCGAGGTGGAAACTCCATGGCGCGGGAACGAGAAGCGGAGCAAGGTCGCCGGGAGCGCCCAGCGTGCGCAGCATGCAGCCCGGCTGTCGAACCGGCTCATCCTGCCATGTCGCCGCGCTGAAACACCATCCGGCTGCCCACGGCACGGCGGTCCATGCGAGATGCGGGTTCGAATTCATGCGGCTCACATTCTTGGCACAAATCCGCGACGTGACAAGCCCGCATTGCAGCCACTATTTCGCCCGGCCTTCAGGCCGGCGAATCCACGCCCGGAAACTGCTTTTGTGTCGCCATGCTCTTCATCCTGCTGTAAAAGTGATCATTGAGCATCAGGAACGCAGGAGGCCCGCATGAAAAGATGGGCATGGATTGCAGGGATGGCGGTGTTGTGTGCGGAATTGTGCTTCGCGCAGGCCGGCACGCGCGTGCGCGTGACGGGCAAGCGCGTGAACCTTCGCGCCCGCCCGGAGTTGAATTCCGAGGTGGTCGCGCAATCGGGCGACGGGGATCTGCTCACCGCCCGCTCGTTCCAGGGCGAGTGGGTCGAAGTGATCCCGCCGGAGTCCGTGGACGTCTGGGTGCATCGCGATTTCGTGGCGGACAACAAGGTCAGCGCCAACAAGCTGCATGTGCGCGGCGGTCCCGGCATCAACTACGCCTCGGTCGGCGAGATGGCGCGGGGCGACGCGGTGATCCCGCGCGGCGATTTCGGTGAGTGGATTAAAGTCGCGCCTCCGCCGGGGTGCGCGCTCTGGGTCAGCCGGGACTACATCGAAGTCCTTCAGCCCGAGAAGCCGCGTCCCCCCGTGGTCGAGGCGCCTCCCGTTGCGGAAGGCGCGCCGGAGCCGGCAGCGCCCGCGGCACCTGCGCCCGTCCGTCCCGTTCGGGAGCCGATGATCGCCGCGCCGACGGTTCCATCACAGCCCGCAGTACCGCCGGCCTCCTCACCTCCGTCCGTGCCGGAAGATCTCAAGCTGATCCCGCTCGAGGGGCAGGGGAAGATGGTGCAGCGCGAAGGCGTTCTGCGCCTCGCGGGTTTCGTATTCGGACGCCCGAGCCGGTACCGGCTGGTGCGACAGGAAGGGAATCGCATCGAAACCCTGTGCTACGTGCGCGGCAACAACGCTCAATTGTCAACATTTACCGGGCGCAGGCTGCTCGTGCGCGGCCGCGAATACTGGGTCCAGGGAGTCCGCGATCCGGTGGTCATCCCGGAGCAGATCATCCCGCGCGCCGGAGACTGAGTTTGCGCGCGCCGGATGACCGGCGGAAACACTATGCATAGATGGCACTTTCAGAGGTTCTTCCGTTGGCTCGTGCCCGCGCTGGTCTTCTGCGTCGCGCTGTGCGCCGTGGTCGTGGAGCAAAAGGCCTCCGGCGGCGGACTGGACTTTCCCGCGGACGACGCGTATCGAAACCTGGCGGTACGCACTCCAGGCCGACGCCGCGATTCCCGCCGTTCGCGATGTGTTGTGGCGAACCCTCGTGGCCGCGGTGGGGTGGGCGACGGGGAGCTACCTCACCGCGAGTTACCTCATGGGCGCGCTGCTGGGATTGATCACCCTCCTGCTGTGCCTCAGGCTCGCACGGCTGCTCTTCCCTTTTCCCCCGTTCATTCTCTACTCGTCCGTGCTGCTGATCCTCTCGCCCGGATTGCTGAGCGGTTGCGTGGACGGCACCTCGCACGCATTGACCACCACCCTGGTCACCGCGGCGATCCTCCTGCACGTCGAGGGCCTCATCGGACATCGCTCGCCGCTTTCCGTCGCATGCCTTCTCATGGTGGGACTGCTGGTGCTGATCCGCATCGAGTTCGCCTTCCTCTGGCTGGTCTTCTTCCTGCACGCGCTCATTGTCAGCATTTCGGAGCGGCGCGAGGACGACACCACCGCGTTTCTCATCCTGCGCTCCATCACGGGATGGCTGATCCTTGCGCTGTTCCTGTTCCCCCTGATGGCCTGGAACCTGCGCGTGCTCCGGGTCCCCTGGCCGCAGGCCGTCGGCGCGCCGATGACCGCGGACGCGTGGGCGGACGCGGGGGGCGGCGAGATGTTCGGCCGCTATGCGGGGTTGGCGCTCAGCGGGATGAAGGGCGCGTTCGGGTTCATGCATCATACGCCGTTCCTTTCAGGCGCATTCGAGCGGATTCTCACGTGGTTCGGCGCGCTGTTCATGGTCGGGCTTTCCATCGGCCGGAAGGACGAGCGGCCGTTCAGCATCGTGTGCCTGCTGATGCTGTTGCTGCCCGTGTTCTACGGGCTGGCATACCCGTTCTCCGGCTGGGCGCCCGCACCGGAGCTGTTCTCCACGCTGGGGCCGCTCTGGGTCATCACCGCGGCGTTCGGCATCTTCCGCGTTCCGTTCCTGGTCGAGGCGCTGTACCGCAAATGGAAGGAAGGCCTGCCCGCCGCGACCGGCTTCAACATCTGGTGGACGGTCATGGGCTCGCTGCTGGTGCTGGTATGCCTCTTCCGCACCAGTCACGCGCTCCAGGACCGGATGAAACGCATCATCGGGGAGAAGGCGGTCCGTCAGGCCGTGGCCGCCGCCGTGCGGTCGCTGCCGGCGTCCGGACAACCGGTGGTTACGGATGTCCCCGGGTGGCTCGCCTACGCGGAGCAGCTGAGGGTCATTGACCTTTCCGGGGAAAGCACGCCCGAAGTCCTCGCGTGCCTCGACCGCGGCGGGAAACTCTCGGCGGACGAACTGCGCGGACTGCTCGACGAGTTGCGGCCCGGCGCCGCGGTCGTGTGGAACGAGGAGAACGACGTCGTCTTCCAGGCGATGGATTGCAGGCCGCTCGAGTACGGGTCCGGCGCGGGCGCGCCGCAAAGGCCCCGCCTCTGCGCGGTCAATCGGCCCGATGCTTTTTGAAGAACTCCTGCAGGAGTTCGCGGCATTCGTCTTCCAGCACGCCCGTGACGATCTCGGCGCGATGGTTGAGCGTGTCGCTCTGCAGGATGCTGAACTTCGAAACCGCGCCCCCCCGCAGCGAATCGGAAACGCCCCATACCACGAGCGGTATCCTGGCGAGCACGATGGCGCCCGCGCACATCGGGCACGGTTCCTTGGTGACGTAGAGCACGGTGTCGTTCAGCCGCCAATCGCCCAGCGCGGAGGCCGCCTGCGTGATCGCGATCATCTCCGCGTGCGCGGTGGCGTCCTTCAGCATCTCCACCTGGTTCCAGGCCTGGCCGAGCAGCCGGTCGCCCTGCAGGATGACGGCGCCGACCGGCACCTCGTCGTGCCGCGCCGCTTCCTGCGCCTGCTTGAGCGCCAGGCGCATGCATCGCTCGTGCCTTGCCGAAAGCTCGTCTTGCATCGCGATTTCTCCGGCACGCATTGTGCCGCCGAAGTTTTCCAATGTCTGGAAAAATCGCGCGGAATTTTTCCAATCCCTGGAAAATCTGGATTACGGTCGGCGAGCCGCCGATCCTCCCGGAATCGGTAGGATTGAGGGCGAGCTTCATCAGAACCCCCTGTGGGGTTGGTGGTTTCCGCCGGGGACTTTTTTTCAACAGTCACGCACGGCCCCCTGCGGGCTTGCTCCGCAGGAGCCAAAGTTCACGGGTTACCCCTGCCAAGCCGAAAAAAAAGGAAGAGAGCCCGGGAAGAGCGAAGAATGACTTCCCGCCACCTTTCGCTTCATTCGGGCTCCAGTGCTTTCGCTCTTTCATCGTAGCCCGACGAACTTGGGTTCCCGCGGCACGAGCCCGCGGGGGACCCTTTTTCAGCAGCCACTCAACGGTGTGTCGCGGCGTGCATTCAGGAAACGATTGACTCATATCCCGCGGACCCTAGAGTTTGAGGCGTATGACCCGTTTACCGGCATGGATGCGCACATCGCTTCGCACGGACGACCGCTTCGTCGCGGTTCATGAAGTCCTGCGCTGCGGTGGCCTGCACACGGTATGCCAGAGCGCGCGCTGTCCGAACCGCGGCGAATGCTGGAACAGCGGAACGGCGACGTTCATGATCCTCGGCGAAACGTGTACCCGCGATTGCCGGTTCTGCGCGGTGGCGACCGGGTGTCCCGCGCCGCCGGACCCCGGCGAGCCCCGACGGGTTGCGGAGGCCGCCCGCGAAATGGCGCTGCGTCACGGGGTCGTCACCAGCGTGACCCGGGACGATCTTCCCGATGGCGGGGCCTCGGTGTTTGCCGAAACGATCGCCGCGATACGCCGCGCGCTTCCGGGCGCGACGGTGGAAGTGTTGACGCCGGATTTCCAGGGAATGCCCGCGGCGCTCGACACCGTGCTCGCGGCGCGTCCCGAGGTCTTTGCGCACAATCTCGAAACGGTGCGCCGGCTGCAGCCGGCGGTCCGTCCGCAAGCCTCGTACGAGCGTTCGCTCGACGTGCTGCGCCACGCCGCGAGAGCGGGGGATGAGGTCGTGGTGAAATCCGGGCTGATGCTCGGACTGGGCGAGTCCGACGCGGAGATCGAAGAGGCGATGCGGGACCTCTTTTCGGCCGGCTGCGCGCTGCTCACGCTCGGCCAGTATCTCGCGCCGTCGCCGGCGCACGCGCCGGTGGAGCGATTCGTGGAACCCGCGGCGTTCGAGCGGTACGCGGAGCAGGCGCGCGCGATCGGGTTCCCGGGCGTCGCCTCGGCGCCGCTGGTGCGGTCCTCGTATCGCGCCGCGGAGTTGCTCGAGGCGGCCCGCGCCGCGCACGTGCCGCCGGCGAAATGAGCTGGACGGACGCGGGTTTCCGTTTAAGATGCGCTTGCAAAAGAGGGCGTGGGGGAGCGGCAGGGGCATGCACCGGGGAATTCGATGAGCGAATACTGGAAGTACAGGTTGGCGGCTTTTCTCAGCCGGCTTCCGCCTGAACGCATGGCCTACTGGGTGGGCCTGCGCATTGCGGACCGGTATTACCGGCGGAACCATGCCGGCCGCGAGGCGATCATCTCCAACCTGCGGACCATCTATGCGTCGCGGGGCGTGGTGCCCGCGGATGAGGCGCTGCAGGGGCATGCGCGGAAGTGTTTCCAGTATTTCGGAAAATATCTTGTGGATTTCTTCCGCTTCGCGCGGGTCACGCCCGACGAGGTACAGCGGCGCTTCAGCCTCGAGCATCGCGAATACCTGGACCAGTGCCTCACGCTCGGCCGCGGCGCCGTGCTCGTCACGGCGCACTTCGGCAACTGGGAGCTGGGCGGAGCAGTCATGGCCGCGATGGGCTACAAGATCAGCGCCATGGTGCTGCCCGAGCGGATGCAGAAGCTCAACCGGATGTTCCAGCGGCAGCGGGAAAGCCGCGGCGTGCATGTCATTCCGGTCGGCCGCACCGCCGTGCTGAACGTCGTGCGCCTGCTGAAGCAGGGCGAGATCGTCGCGTTGCTCGGCGACCGCGATTTCACGGGCAAGAACGACCGCGTCGAGTTCTTCGGGCGCAAGGCGCGGATCCCGCGCGGCCCCGCGTGGCTTTCGTTCAAGACCGGCACGCCGATCTTGATGGTCTTTCTGATCCGGCAGGTGGATGATTCGTTCCTGCTGCGGTTCCATCCGCCGATCCTTCCGGAGGAGGAGGGCTCGGTGGACGCCCTGCGCGGCCGGATTTGCCGGACCATGGAGATGGAGATCGGAGAGCGCCCCTACCAGTGGTTCATATTCGACGACTTCTGGGCGGACGCGTATGCGACGCAGCCCGGCGCCGCGGTCAGGAAAACATGATTACGGAAGATCGAACCAGGCATCGTGTTTGCGTAATCATCCCCGCGTACCGGGAGGCCGCGCGCATAGGGGACGTGGTGCGCGAGGTGCGGAAGAGCGGGCTGGATGTGCTGGTCGTGGACGACGGCTCGCCGGACAACACCTCGGAAGTCGCGCGGGAGGCCGGGGCCGTCGTGGTCCGCCAGGAGCCGAACCGCGGCAAGGGCGTTGCGCTCAACGCCGGCTTCCAGCACGCGCGCGACAACGGCTACGAGGCGGTGGTCACCATGGACGCGGACGGGCAGCATGCGCCGTCCGAGGTGCCGAAGTTCATCGAGGCGTACGTGCGGACCGGCATCCCCGTGCTGGTCGGCAACCGGATGGGCACGCCGGGCAGCATGCCGCTGGTCCGGCGGTGGACGAACCGTTTCATGAGCTGGCTGTTGAGCCGCGTGATGGGCCAGTACGTGCCGGACACGCAGTGCGGGTTCCGCCTGTACCGGTGCGATGTCATCCCGTTTGTCTCCGCGCAGTCGGAACGGTTTGCCGCGGAATCGGAAATCCTCCTTCACGTCGCGGCGCGCGGGATCCGGATCGGGGCCGTCCGCATCACCACGATTTATGCCGATGAGAAAAGCAAGATCAGTCCCGCGCGCGACACGGTGCGTTTTCTCGGGATGCTGTTGAAGTATCGGCGCGAATCGAAGAAGATGTCCCGGTGGCGAAGCGCATAATGTTCCTGTGTGACAGGATTTCCAGGAGTTCCATATGACCCGGATGTGGCGATGCATGACGATCGGTTTGCTGCTGGCGGTCCTGTTCGCCGGCACGGTGGTGTGGGCGGCGGATGTCCCGCAGGCCGCGGGAGAGGAATCGCACGGGCACGTGTCCACCGCCGAGCGCATCGCCCGGACCCTGCGCGGCGCGGGACTGCCCGATGCGTGGGTCGTCTTCCTCATCTCGTCGCTTCCCATCGTCGAGTTGCGCGGCTCGATTCCGGTCGGGCACATCTTCCAGATGAACCCGGTGACGGTGTTCGTTCTGTCCGTGGTGGGGAACATGGTGCCGGTGCCTTTGATCCTTCTGTTCCTGGGGCCGGTGTCCAACTTCTGCATGCGATTCCCGGCGGGGAAGAAGTTCTTCGACTGGCTGTTTACCCGGACGCGTCGCAAGAGCGCGGACATCGAGAAGTACGAAACGCTGGGGCTCACGATCTTCGTTGCGATCCCGCTGCCCGCGACCGGGGCGTGGACCGGCGCGATGGCGGCCTTTCTCCTGGGCATGAGCTTCCGCCACGCGATGGTCTCCATCCTGATGGGGGTCCTGATCGCGGGGATCATCATGACCGTGCTGTCGCTGATGGGGTGGCTGGGGGCGATCGTGGCCGGCGTGGTGTTGATCGCCATCGTGTTCGGCGGTATGGTGAGGTGGCTGAAGCAGGAAGAAGCGGCGGAGATTAATGAGAAGCCGGCTTCGCGGGATGCCTGAGCCCGGGCCGGAAGGGAGGGAGTCATGGCTTTTGAAACCATGCGGAGTGTCCTGGACTACGCGAAAAAATTCCATCAAGACCTGGCGGCGTTCTATGCGGGCCTCGAGGATCGCACCGGCCAGGAGAAGATGCGCATCCTGCTCAACTACATGAGCCGCCACGAGGAACACCTGATGGAGTGCCTGAAACAGTACGAGGCGGACGCCACCGAGAGCATCCTGAATGTGTGGTTCAAGTACACGCCCGATATGCCGCAATGCCGGTGCTTCGAGAAGATCAAGTTCTCGCCGGACATGACGGTGGACGAGATCGTCGACGCCGCAAGAACCATTGACCGCTGTTTCGTGGATCTCTACCGGCAGATGGCCGAGAAAGCGCCGACACCGGAGACCAAGGACCTTTTCAAGAAACTGCTGGAGATGGAGCAGCGCGAGGAAGTCCTTTGTCTGAGCAACGCGCTGTCGTTCATCGAACAGGATTGACGCGCCCGCCTTCGGGCTACTCTTCTTCCTCTTCCAGAAGTTCGACCGGCGGCATCCATTCGCCGTCCTCGGGCAGGCCGATCAACCGGTTGGCTTCAGCCTGCTTCTTCTTCTCCTCGGCGATCCGCTCCTTCAATTCCGCGGCTTCGGCGCGCAGCGCATCGAGATCCATGCCGTGTGAGAGCAGTTTCTCGGCGACGCTTTCGCTGTCCGGATCGAGCACGAAAGCCCGCTTCCAATGGGGGATCGCCTGCTCCTCGTCGCCCAGTTTGAAGAAGACGTCGCCGAGGTGGTCGAGAATCGTCGGATCGTCCGGGATCAGCTCGGCGGCGCGGTTGATCTCGGTCAGGGCCTTGTCGTAGTTGCCCTGCATGTAGTAGATCCAGCCGAGCGTGTCAATGAAGGCGCCGCTGGCGGGATTGATCTTCAGCGCGCGCTGCACGAGGTCGAGCGCCCGGTCGAGTTCCACGCCCTGCTCGGCCCACATGTAGGCCAGGTAGTTCAACGCCTCGGCGTGTTCGGAATCGAGCTCGAGGCACTTCTGGAACAACTGCTCGGCGCGCTTGGTGTCCTTCATGCGCTCGGCCGCCGCCGCGTACCAGAAGTAGAAGCTCGCGTCCAGCAGGTCGGCCTGCTGGGGCGAGTCCTGCACAAGGCTTTCGGCTTTCTCGAACGCCGCGAGGGCTTGCGCGTAGGATTTCAGGTAGCTGTTCAGCAGTCCGAGGTAAACGTAAACGTTGGGCTCGCCGGGCTGGAGTTCGCCCATCTTTTCCAGCACGGCGATGGAGTCGTGCCGCAGCGATTCGCCGTCCTGCCGGAACGCGAACTGAAGATACGCATCGAGGAACGCGGGGTTCTTCTCGATGGCCCGGTTGAGCAGCGTCGCGGCGAGATCCAGGTCGGCGGTCCTCTGCGCGGCGAGCGCATAGTTGAACAGGAACAGGGGATTGATCTCGGATCCCGGGTCGGCATCGGCGTTCTTGAGCGCCACCGCGAAATACTCGATGGATTTCGCGTACTGCTCCTGGCTGAAGTACACCAACGCGAGCATTTCGAGCAGTTGAGCGTTGTCCGGGAGCCTCTCCAGCCCCGAGCGAAGCACGTCCGCGGCTTTCTCCACGTCCTCGCGCGACATGCGGGCCGCCATCTTGACGAAGGCCGCGGACTGCGGATGCGTTCCCGACGCCGCTTTCTTGTAGAATTCTTCCGCCTTCAGATCGTCCTGCGCCGATTCGTAGAGGTCGCCGATGTAGTAATACACCCGTTCCGGTATTGCGGCCTGGGCGGCCAGGGGTTGGAGGCGGCTGATGACGGCGTCCTGTTCTCCGCCGTGCAGGAAGGCTGTGGCCAGCCGCTGCTTGATCTTCAGATTGTCCGGGGCGATGTCTTCGATCCGGTTGAAGTACTCTAGCGCGTTTTCGAACTCATCCAGCCGGATGTGCAGTTCGCCCAGCACGAACATCAGCGAGATATCCTTCGGCGTGAGCTGCAGGGCGCGTTCGAACGCGGCGATGGCCGCCCTGCGATTGCGCTCCAGCGTCTCGGGCGTCGCCTGCTGCACATACAGGGAGCCCAGCGCGCGCAACAGCTCCCCGGGTTCGGGCACGCGGCGGGACGCCTGTTCGAGCAGCTCGATGGCGTGCTTTGCCCGGTCGGTCCGAAGATACAGCCCCGCGAGTTCGACGTAGGCCTCCTGGTTCTCCGGGAAGGCCTTGACGAGCCGCTGGTACGCCTGCACGGCGCGCGGCAGGTTCTCGGCCGCGCGATAGATGATGGCGAGCAACGTGAGCGCTTTCTCGGAATTCGGGACTCTCTTGACGTATTGCTCGAGAAGCTTGACGGCGTCGTCCTGCCGTTTCTGCTGAAGCAGCAGGATGGCGATGCGGATGTGAAGGCCTTCGTGATAGGGGTCCAGTTTCGCCACCGCGGTGAAGTTGCTCAGCGCGCCCTCGAAATCGCGGTCGCTTTCGCACAGGAGGCCCTGGCTGTACCGGGCCAGCGCTTCGGCCCGGGCGGTGACCTCAAGAGTCATGCCCGGCGTTTCGTCCGTCGAGGCCGGAGCGCGCGCCGCGCGCGGACCGGTGCAGCCTGCCGCGCACAGAACGGCAACGGCCAGCAGGATACAGGTCCGTTTGGAGGCCGAAAAACCCCAACTGTCCGACACGATCGTCATGTCATCTCCTTCAAGTTGCGAAAACAAAAGAGGCCCGCGGTTCGAACCGCGGGCCTCAAGCCGCGCACCGCGGCGTCAGCGCTTCTTGTGCCGCATGGCACGAAGGCGTTTTCTGCGTTTGTGCTTCGCCATCTTCGTGCGGCGTTTCTTTTTGACCGAGCCCATGGTGTCTCCTTCTGCAGTGCCTCGCACCGCGAAAATCAGGGCACAACCTTGTTCAGGCCGATTTCGATAATACCTTCCGCCCCGGCGGCCTTCAATTGCGGAATGATCTCGCGCACCACGCGTTCTTCCACAACCGATTCGATCGAGTACCAGCCTTCGCTGCTCAAGCTGTTGATCGTCGGGGCGTGCAACGCGGGCATCAGCGCCAGTACCTTCTTCAACTTCTTCTCGCCGACGTTCATCTTCAGGAGTACGCGGCCTTCCGCCGCGAGCGCGCCGGTCAGCAGCAGCGCAAGCTGCTCGATCTTCTGCCGCTTCCACGGGTTTTTCCAGGCCTTGCGATTGGCAATCAGGCGGGTGGTGGACTCCAGCACCGTCTCGACGATCCGCAGGTTGTTCGCGCGGAGCGACGAACCAGTCTCGGTGATCTCCACGATCGCGTCCACCAGTTCCGGCGCCTTCACCTCGGTCGCGCCCCACGAGAACTCCACCTCGGCGTTGACCTTGTTCTTCTTAAGGTAACGGCGCGTCAGCCCGACCGCCTCCGTCGCGATGCGCTTGCCCTGGAGGTCCTTGACCGACTTGATCTTCGAGTCGTTCGGGACGGCCAGCACCCAGCGGACCGGCCGCAATCCCTGTTTGGCATAGATCAGTTCGGCGACTTCGACCACGTCGGAGCCGTTTTCGAGAATCCAGTCATAGCCCGTGATGCCGGCATCCAGCATGCCATGTTCGACGTAGCGGCTGATTTCCTGGGCGCGGACGAGGCGGCCCTGCAGTTCCGGGTCGTCAATGCTCGGAATATAGGACCGGGAACCGACCGATACGGAGAACCCGGCCTTCTTCATCATGAGGAACGTCGCGTCCTGCAGGCTGCCCTTCGGCAAGCCGAGAACCAGCGTGCTCTTGCCCTGCTGTTTTGTCTTCATAAAGCCTTCCGTTTCGGGGCGTATAGTACGGTAAGAGCGTGTTGACGTCTATTGCGAATCATGGATGGAGGGGTTGGGGAGGAAGTGGCGGAAGGTTTCGGACCGCGGGGCCGCGGTCCCTCCCGGAACCGCATGGGCGGTGCTGCTATGACCGTTTTCGCGCAAAGGCGCACCGTGCGGACAGAGGACACTCCGCGCAAAGCGGGCGTTGCGCTTTGCAGATACGACGGCCGTGGCGAACGAGATAGATGTGCATGGAGAGGACGAGCCGGGGTGGAAGGAGGCGTTCGAGAAGGGGACCGACTTCCTCCGGCCGGGCTTTCTCCAGGGCCCATCCGAGCCGCCGAGTTACACGGTGGACGTGCGTGTCCACCGGCATGACCGGCCGGCCCAAGCTGAATAAGAGCACACAAGCTGCGGTTTTGGCCCCGATGCCGTGCATGTTGGAGAGGTAGGCCATGCCCTCGCTGTTGCTCATGCGCCTGAGCCGCGCGAGGCTCAGGCGGCCCTCCTGCTTCTGGATCAACCGCAACACTTGCTGGATGCGCGGCGCCTTGATGTTCGCCAGGCCGCCGGACCGGATGCTGTCCGCCACGCGGCGCGTGGGCGCGTCCATGACCGCGTGCCACGTCGGGAAACGCCGGCGGAGGTTTCGATAGGCGCGCTCGGAGTTGATGTCGGACGTGTTCTGCGAAAGGATGGTTTGAATTAGCTGCCCGAGCGGATCGCCGCCCGGTTTGAAGCCGACAGGCGCGTAGAGCTTGGCCAGTTTCGCGTGCGCGGAGAGAAGATCGCGGCGGTTCATGGATGAATGTGGAAACTTGAAACTGGATCATCCTGGCTCGA
>JAKJGV010000057.1 GCA_022704185.1 Verrucomicrobiota bacterium | reverse complement strand
AGCCGCCGCGGCCATCGCGGAGAAACTCGGGGCGCGCAAACTGGTCTTCCTGTCCGATGTGCCGGGAATCCTGATGAACCCGGAGGATCCGAAGTCCATCGCATCCACGCTGGAACTCGCCGAAATCGAGGAGTTGATCCGGCGAGGGGTCATTTCCGGCGGAATGCTCCCGAAAATCAGCGGCGCGATCAAGGCCCTGAAGGCGGGCGTCCGCAAAACACACATTATTGACGCCGGCCTGCCCCACTCGCTACTGTTGGAGCTTTTCACCGACAAGGGCGTCGGGACGGAGATTGTGCAGTAGGTTAACACCGGGCGTTCGTGAAGTGAGCGTTCCCTTCTAATGATTTGAGGAAAACCATGTCTTCTTCTGAACAGATTGTCGCGTTGCACAAGCAATATGTCATGCCGACGTACGCACCCGGGCTCGTGCTGGTCAAGGGCAAGGGCGCGAAGGTCTGGGATGCGGACGGCCGGGAATATCTCGACTTCCTGTCCGGCATCGCCGTGGTCGGGCTCGGGCATTGTCATCCGAACGTGGTCAAGGCGATCCGGCGGCAGGCCGGGCAGCTCATGCACGTGTCGAACCTCTATTACAACGAGAACCAGCCGCGGCTCGCCGAGGCGCTTTCCACGCGGGCGATGAACGGCAGCAAGTGCTTCTTCTGCAATTCCGGCGCGGAAGCGAACGAAGGCATGTTCAAACTCGCGCGGCTCTGGGGCCACGCGCAGGGGAAGTCCGAGATCGTCACCATGCGGAACTCGTTCCACGGCCGGACCCTGGCCGCGCTCGCCGCGACCGGCCAGACGAAATATCAGAAGGGCTTTGACCCCATCCCGGCCGGTTTCACCTATGCCGACTTCAACGACCTGGCATCCGTCCGGGCCGCCATCACCGACAAGACCGTCGCGGTCCTGGTGGAGGCGGTCCAGGGCGAGGGCGGAATCCTGCCCGCCACGCCGGAGTTCATGACGGGCTTGCGGTCCCTCTGCAACGAAAAGAATATCCTCCTCCTTTGCGACGAGGTGCAGTGCGGCATGGGGCGGACGGGTCATTGGTTTGGATTCCAGGCGTACGGCATCGAACCCGACGCGTTCTCGCTGGCGAAGAGCCTCGCCAACGGATTCCCGATCGGCGCGCTGATCGCCGGGCCCAAGCTGTCGGATGTCTTCCAGCCGGGCAATCACGCCAGCACGTTCGGCGGCAACCCGCTCGCATGCGCCGCGGCGCTTGCCGTGATCGAGACGATCACGTCGGAAGGCCTGCTCGAGAACGCGACGAAGATGGGCGAGCTTCTTGCCTCGTTGCTTGCGAAGAAGACCCGGAAGTTTTCTTTTGTGAAAACAGTCCGGGGCAAGGGACTCATGCTGGGCCTGGTTCTCGACCGGCCCGCGAAGGAACTCGAAGTGCTGCTGCGGGAGAAAGGCCTGATCACCATCGCCACGGCGGACACCGTGATCCGGTTCCTGCCGCCCCTCTGCGTGAAGCCGGCCCAGGTGCGGAAAGCCGCAAAGATCGTGGCCGACGCGTGCGCGGCCTGGCAGCAGAAAACGGCGGGAGGCTCGCCGTGAACAGAATCCGGAGCACGGTGCCGGTGAGTGTCGCGGCGTTGCTGATCGTGGTCCTTGCGTTCTCCGCGGCCGAGGCCTTCGAATCCCCGCCGGTCACCGAACCCGTTCGCGACACGAACGGAACAGTCGTGGGCCAGGCGGAAATCGCGCAACTGGGCGAGTTGGAAGATCCGAAAATCAACGAGAGCAGCGGCCTGGCATTCAGCCGCCGGTCGGAGGACATCATTTGGACTCACAACGACTCGGGCGACGGGCCTTTCCTCTATGCGTTCGATCTTGCGGGCCGTTCGCGGGGAACCTTCGCCGTGGAAAGGGCCCCGGCGTACGACTGGGAAGACATGGCTGCCTGCGAAATTGACGGGGTCGCCCACCTGATCGCCGCCGATATCGGAGATAACAAGGTCGCGCGGGACTTCTGCACGCTGTACATCGTCGAGGAGCCGGAAGTGGGCGCCGACATCTCCCATACGGGCAAACTCTCGATCGTGCGACGGATCGACTTCCAGTACGAGGACGGCAAGCATGACGCCGAGGCGATCGCCGTGGATGCGGATGGCGCCTCCATTTACCTGATCACCAAGAAAAGCAAGAAGAACCTCCCCTGCCACCTTTACCAGCTCGATATTCCGTCCGAATCCACCACGAATCCGGTGACGGCCCGCATCGTCTGCGAAGTGGACATTCGCAAGGTGGTGGCCATGGACATCTCGCGCGACGGATCGCGGATGATCGTGCTCACCTACGACGAGGCCCTCGAGTTCGAAAGGGCACCGGACGAGTCGTGGGGCACGGCGATCCAGAAGCCGCCGCGGCAGCTCCCCATGCCGTGGCGGGCGCAGGGCGAATCCATCTGCTACGGACCGGATAACGACACGCTCTATCTGACCAGCGAGAACACCCCGGCGCCGATCTGGCGGGTTCGGACCGTGCCGGTTTCACCGGCGCCGGCGCCCGCGGAGGAAAACGCAGAAGGCGCCGAACCGCAACCGCAACATTGAAGCCGCATTTCAGTTGTTGAAGATGGCGTTGGCGGCTTCCTGGCCCGCGCGGGTCCCGATTCCACCCGTGAACGCGCCGGTCGCAGCCCCGATGGTGGCGCTCACGATGGATTTGAGCCGATTCCCCCAACTGTTCTTCCGCTGCTCCAGCGCTTCCTGCTCTGCCGAAGCCAACTGTTCGGCTTGATGCCTCATCGCCTCGGCGTCCGCCTGGGCTTGCGCGAGCTTCTTGGCGGCAAACTCTTCCTCGGCGGCCCGGCGCTCCTCCGCGACCTGCTGCATGCCGGCCTCCGCTTCCTGCAACGCGCGATCACGCCTTTCCTGGCGCATGGTGGTGAAGGAATCCAGGGGAGACGCCTCTTCCTCTTCATCCCCGGAGAATGACTCCTGTCCGGCTTCCGCCTCATCCAGCAGCCGTTTCTCCGGAACCGGTTTTCGAACCTCGAAGGACGGCAGCGGCGATCGCGCGGCGTCCGCCGCAGAGAGACTCCGCGTGAGCCAGGACTCCAGCGGCGGGACATCGGGATTGCCGCGGCGCAGATCCATCCACATCTGCACCTCTCCCAGCCACGAGGAGACAGACTTCAAATCCTCCTGCATGACGTTTTCGAGCGCTGTTTTTCTGAGTGACGCGTAGTCGGCTGGAGCCGGATCCAGCGCCAGGGCGGAAGAAACCTGTTCCAGGACCTCGGCATCCAGGTTCTTTTCCGCGGTGGTCAGCTCGGCAACAAAATCTTCAAATACCTGCCGCGAATTCGAACCGAACGCACCTTCGAGCTCTCCCCGGATCGCCGACATCTGCTCTGCGCGCCACGCGTTGCCGGCCGCCTCGACCTGCGCGCGATCGCCCGGCAACGCCTCGTCGGCCAGGATCTCAATCTGCTGCTCCACCTGCTGCCCCAGCAGAAACCGCATGTAATTCCTCATCAACAGCGCCGTATCCGAAGGCGGCGTCGCCAGCAACGCAAACGCGTTTCCCGCCAGGCCCAAAGAAACCAGCGCACACCACTTGCGCATGCCTCGACCCCGGGATCCCGATGACGTTCTCATGATCATCCCCCTTCGTTCGCCTCGACAACACGCAGTTCCATCTTGCCGCGGCCGACCTCCAGCACCTGGTACTTCAATCCCCCTGGAGCATCCAACAGCATGCGTTCCGAGAGCTCCTCGGACGGGATCACGCTTTCCACCTCGAAGATCGCGACGCCGGCCGTATAGCTCTTCTGAAGCACGCTGACGATCGCGTCGTCCATGCTCCGAAGCTTCTCGCGGATTTCCTTGAGCTTCCACGCCTTGTCCACGCCGCCGATCGTCATGTTGATCACCTGTCCGCGCCGGGACGCCGCCCCCCCGCTACCCTCCCAGGCCTCGATCATCTTCGGAATCAACACGGTCAGGGCCTGCTGCCCGGCGGCCTTCAGCGCCTGGGAACTGCCGCTGACATCTTCAAGCCCCACCTTGGAAGCCGTCTCCGAAACCGAGGCGATGGTCTCCGAGTTGTCCGTGCGAACGGCGCGCAACGTGACCACCGCTTCGTAGGTTCTCAAGTTGCTTTCCGCGATGCGGCGCGCCGACGGCTTGGCCACGGCTTCCCCGATGACGATGACGTCGGCCCCGTATTGGAGCCCCAGCGCCGCCGCGCCTCTTGCATCGCCGGCCATTTTGAGCAACTTCTGATCCTTCTTGATGTTCGCGCGCACCATGTCCTGATCCACCACCGGCACGCCCTCTTCGATAAGAAGGCCGATCGCAAGGGCCTCGATCTCCGAGGTGGCGATGGTCCCGAGACTCTTCTCGTCCACCAGCAGCATCACTTTCGGCTTCGGCGATGCCGCAAATGCCGTCCCGGCCAGGAGGGATATGGCGATATGAAACACGGGTATCATGCGTCGGATGGATTTCATGCTCTGTCCTTTCAACGAATCCACTTCTTGTAGAGGGCCGACATCATCTCGTGAACCACCGCGCGCGCGTGCTGCGACAAGGGGGTGCTGCTGGATGACGCGCGCTTCGCCAGGTCCACGCTCCAGACGATCTTCCCGGTCTGGCAGTCGATCATGCGCGCGGAGATGCCGACCACCGGAAACGTCTTGCCGCGCTGGGCACTCGCCCCGTACTCATCCACGGTGCCGATGATGACCGCGTCCGCGCCCATCATGCTTCCCAGTTGCGCCGCCTTGGAATCCGACACGCCGGCCAACGCCAGCTCGGCCTCGCCGAGAACGTGGGCCATCTGGTTGCGCTCGACCAGCTCGTACCGCCCCGCCCGGAGGCTCTCCGTCACGAACATGTCGGATACGGAAAGCCCGATGAGTTCGGTGGAGGCCTTGAACGGCATGATGGCGACTTTCGTGATCTCCTTGTAACCGGGGGCCACGTAGATGTTGGCATCGGAAGGCGTGGACATGAAATGGGCATGATCCGATGTAGCGCAACCGGACAATCCCACGCAGAGAAGAGCGCCCAGACCCCAGAGAACACAGCCGGCTTTCGCCTTCTTACGCATGGCTCGACCCTCCCGTCTGAGCGGAATGCATATCAGGAAGCCGGGTGAAAAACAACCCGCTGGAGCAGGAATGTTCCGCTTCACTCCACCTCCAAAGGCCTTTTGGGTACATTGGCGGTCATATGCGAATCCAGCGCCATGCGATGATCCTGCTGCTCGCCTATGCCGGGTTCATCAGCCTCGGCCTTCCGGACAGCGTGATCGGCGTGGCGTGGCCGTTCATCCGTCGCGATTTCGCGTTGCCGCTGGATGCCCTGGGCCTTTACTTCCTCGTCGGGACGGCGGGGTACTTCCTCGCGAGCATGAACAGCGGACGATGGGTTCGCCGCTGGGGCGTGGGCCGCATCCTCTCCTTCAGCGGGCTGCTCACCGCTCTTTGTCTCCTGGGCTGCGCGATCGCGCCGAACTGGATCGTCATCGTCACGCTGAGCTTCGCCGGCGGCATGGGGGCCGGCGCGATAGACGCAGGGATCAACACGTACGCCGCGTTTCGCTTCACGCCGCGGCACGTGAACTGGCTGCACGCCTGCTGGGGTATTGGGGCCGCGACCGGCCCGGCGATCATGACGGCCGTCATCGGCGCGCGCCTCTCCTGGCGCTGGGGCTACCTGGCCATCATGGCCGTCTTGCTGGTCCTGACGACCGGCTTCTTCGCAACGCAGAAGCTGTGGGCGCTGACCGAGACCGCGGACACCCCCTCCGCCCCACATGCTTCCCGCCGGCGCACGCTGACCCTCCCCGCCGCATGGATGAGCATCGCCCTCTTCTTCGTCTACTGCGGCATCGAGTCGTCCACGGGCCAGTGGGCCTACAGCCTGCTGGTGGAATCGCGCGGCGTTTCCAAGATCACCGCGGGTCTGTGGGTCAGCCTGTATTGGGGCGCTCTGACCTGCGGGCGATTCGTGATCGGCTCCGCAGCAAACCGCGCCTCCCCGCGCACCTTGCTTCGGCTCTCCATAATCGGGGCCACGGTCGGCACCGCCATGCTCGTTTTCCTTCGCATACGCGGCATGGAAGCTCCTGCCCTGGCCTTGGCCGGGTTCTCGCTGGCGCCGATATTCCCTACCTTGATCTCCCTGACCCCGCGCCGGTTTGAGCCTGTTCACGTGGCGAATATCGTCGGATTCCAAGTGGCCGGGGGCAGTCTCGGCATCGCGCTGACCCCTCTGGCAATGGGCATGCTTGCGGCCCGCGCCGGCCTCGAAGCCTTGCCGCCCGCGCTGCTTTTCCTCTGTCTTCTGATGGGTTTTCTTTCGGAACGGCTTGCCGGAAATCACCCGGTCGCCGAGGATAGCCGGGGGTGAGGCCATGCGTGGAAGCACTATGAGGAAACATACGGTATGCGGACTCGCCGGCGGCGCGGCGCTCCTGCTGCTCGCCGGTTGCTGTTGCCTCGGAGGGCGCTCCGAGGAGAAGCAGGCTCCCGCGAGAGCCGTCGCCGGCGCATCGGTGTATGTCGCGCCCGTCCCCAGTTCGGTCGAACGCATAGCCGTCATGCCCTTCAAGGCGCCGACCGAACTCATCGGTCTTTCCATGTCCGACCTGTTCGTCACCGAGCTGATGCGCATGGGCAGGTACCAACTGGTTGAACGAACACAACTGGCCGGCGTGCTGAGCGAAGCGGAGATCGCACTGTCCGGGTTGTCGGACGCGCGCGCGGTCGAGCTGGGCCACATGGTCGGAGCCAACGGCGTGGTCATCGGGACCGTGGACGAATTCGACACCATCGCCCGGAGCGGCCAGACGTACGCCTCCGTCGGCATATCCGTCCGCCTGATAGACTGCGAGAGCAGCCGCGTGCTCTGGACCGCGACTCTCGCCGAACGGGCGGACGATCCGGGCGTTCCCCTTTCCCAACACGCTCGCGCGGTCGTGCGCAACATGGTGTTCAGCCTGCAGAAGGAATGGCGCGTGCAACGCCAGGTGCGCCGCAACAGGTAGACACGGAACGGCCCGGAGCCGCCGCGCGGTTCCGGAAAAATGTCGTCTTCCCACGCCCGGCATGTCATTCTCCCCGCCATGAAGGGGGACTCGAGGAAGCCTCGGCGCGGCGAACCCGACGCGGGTTCCCGGCCCGACGAACCCTGCCGCATTCCCAGCGGCATGATCGTCGCCGATTTTCTTTCCGGCGAGGGTTACAGTCGCGGCGTGGACATCCTCAATCGCCCTCCCTACACCACCTCCAGCATCCTGTCCGTGCGGGGCGGCGGCAAATACGAACTCGGCCCCCTTATTGCCCAGGGTGGAATGGGGGCCATCTACGAGGCCCGGGACCTCAATTCCCAGCGCGTCGTGGCCCTCAAGGTGCTTCCGAAAGACATGCCTTGTCCGCGGCAGGACCTTCTTCGTTTTATCCGCGAAGGACAACTCACCTCGCAACTCGAGCATCCGAACATCGTGCCGGTTCACGAGCTGGGCGTGGACGAGGCCGGTTACGCGTACTACACGATGAAGCTCGTCGAGGGGCAAACCCTGACCAGCATCCTGCAGGCGATCCGCAAGGGCGATGCGGTCGTCGCCGCCGAGTTCCCCCTGGCGCGCCTCCTCAACATCTTCCAGAAAGTCTGCGATGCGGTGGCTTTCGCCCACTCCAAGAACGTGGTGCATCGCGACCTCAAACCGGACAACATCATGGTCGGCCAGTTCGGCGAGGTGCAGGTCATGGACTGGGGGCTTGCGAAGATACTCCACGCGATGTCGGAAGAGGCGCCCGCCGAACCGATGGAGACGCTGCCTCAACGGGATGTCACGTGGGCGGACCGCGACCAGCTCCGGCGCGACACGTGGAATCCGGCGCCCACCGACGACTTCGGCGACACTCTGAAAACCATCAGCGGACGGGTCATGGGCACGCCCGGTTTCCTGGCTCCGGAACAAATCGTGCAGAGTGCCAAGGAACCGCCGGACATGCGCGCCGACGTGTACTCTCTCGGCGCCGTGCTCTATGCCATCCTGACCCTGCGCCCGACCGTCAGCGGCGGGGACGTGAAAGAACTGCTCCGGCGCATTGTGGACGGCGATATCTCCGCGCCGGCGTCCTTCAATGCAACGGAGGAATCCGAAGGCGGGCGCCCCAGGGAAACGCGCGCGGGATCCGCGAGAAAAGGCGCGTTGCCCCACTGCCCGGATGGATGGATCCCGACGGCGCTGTCCGACATCACCATGAAGGCACTGTCCACGAAACCCGTGGACCGTTACCCGTCCGTGCAGATCTTGCAGCGCGAAATCGAGGATTACCAGAACGGGTATATCTGGCACCTCGTCATAGAAGAGGACTTCTCCGACCCGGATGCCCTGTCCCGATGGGAAGTGCCCGGCGGAAGCGCCGAAGTTGACGGCGGGGAACTGTGCCTGCGGGATGGCGAGCCGCAGGTGCTGCTGCTCAAGCGCGACGTGCCCGGCGACGTCCGCATTGAGTTCGAGTGCCGGCAGGACGGGCCCGGCACCACCTGCGTCGCGTGCTTCATGAATGCCATGCGCGCCCCGAATCCGCGGGACATCCCGTGGAGCGGTTACGAATTCGAGTTCGGCGGCTACGACAACTCGCGAAATGCCGTGCATCGCTTCAACGAACAGATCTGGATCGAACCCGCCGACAATCCCGTCGCGTGCGGCAAGGTCTACGAGGTGATGGCGGAGCGGGTCGCCTCCCACCTGCGGTTCGTGGTCGACGGACGGGAGATCGTATCGCTTGCCGATCCCGATCCGCTGTCAGGAAACGATCGCGTCGCCGTAGGGTTTGTGGGCTGGAACGCGGAGGTCCGCTTCACGCGCATCCGGATTTCAACGCTCGGAACGCCCTGGAAGGGCGACGTGCTGGAGCTTGCCGAACGGCAGATTCAGAAAGGCCGGTACGAGGTGGCGATCGGCCTCTTCGAAGATGTCCTGGAATCGTTCCCGGATGCCGAGAGGCGGCGGCGCGCGGAAGACGGCCTTCGAATGGCCCGCCAGAGACATACGCTCACGGAACGAATACCGGAGTGGAACGTCGCCCTGCAGAAGGCCTGGCCCCAGGTCCATGTTCGCCTACTCGTCGTAAACGACGGGCTCTCCCTCGACATATCCGGAATTCCGGTCGGCACGCTCGAGCCGCTGCGGGGATTGCCGTTGAACGTGCTGTACTGCGCGCATTGCGGAATCCACAGCCTTGAACCGCTTAAGGGCATGCCGCTGAAATCCCTGAACTGCACCGGCAACCCGATCCGCAGCCTCAAGGCATTGCAGGGGGCGCCGCTGAAGAACCTCCAGTGCGAGGACTGCCCCATCCGCGATGTCGAGCCGCTGCGGGGAATGAAGCTCAAGATGCTGCAGATGGGAATGAACGAGGTGTCGGATCTGTCTCCGCTGCAGGGCATGCCCCTCACTTTTCTCTATTGCTGGTCGTCCCGGATCGAAAGCCTGGAGCCGCTGCGGGGGATGAAGCTCGACAACTTCAACTGCGCGGGAAACCGGCTCACCAGTCTCGAACCGATCACAGGGATGCCCGTTACCAATCTGCACTGCGGCGGAAACCAGATCCGCTATCTCGATCCCCTGCGCGGGATGCCGCTCAAGATGCTTTTCTGCGGAGAAAACGAAATCGAGAGCGTGGCCCCCCTCGCGGGTCTGCCGCTGACCGTCCTGGGATGTCACAGCAATCGCATCGCCGACCTGGAGCCCTTGAAGGGGCTGCCGTTGCTCAAGCTGGATTGCGGCGACAACCCTTTGCGCAACCTGGGACCTTTTGCTTCGCAGCCGCCGGAAGAACTCCTATTTGCATGCGATACGATGGAGATGCCGGACCTGCGGAAGCTTCAGCGCCTGTGGTCCAAGCATCCCGCCCATGCGCGGCACGCCCATGATGCCGAAACGATCATGGACCTCCGCGAAGATGCGGCGGACAGGCTGCGAAGCCGGGCCGCGGTCTTCAACGGACACCGCTACCTCTTCATCCCGGTCTTCCGCCGCTGGGAAGACGCGCGGTCCGCTTGCGAGCAGCTTGGCGGCCACCTCGTCACCATCACCTCTCCGGAAGAGGATGCCTTCGTCGCTTCCCTGTTCAAGAGTACCTGCTGGTTCTGGATCGGCTTGGCGGTCGGCGAACGCGGACCGGAATGGGTTACCGGCGAGCCGTTCTCCTACAGGAACTTCATCAGCGAGATGGAGGCGCGCAGCCGCGGGCCAAAGGCCTTCGCCAAGTTCTGGCGGGCCGACTGTGTTCCCGATGGGCGCGCCTGTTTCATGATCGAATGGGATTCGTAGCCGCCCGTGGCCGGCTGCAAGATGAACATGGCGCCGATTCTCCTGAAAAATCAGACGGCCGAATCGTTGCATGCGGCGTTGGCGGGCGACGGGGTGACACCGCGCATGGCGAGGCTCATCCAGACATCGGTCATCCGTCACAATGCCTTCCCGCAGGCGGCTCCCGGGATTTCCGCGCGCGCGCTCGAGAAGGCTCGGGCAAGCACCGCTATTCCGGACCTGGAACTCGTCGAGAAGACCGTATCTCCGCGGGACGGATTCGCGAAGTACCTCTTCCGGGGAGAACTCGGGGACGCGTTCGAGGCCGTCGGGATCCCCATCCTGCACCGCGCGCACGATCGGAAGCTGATCGTGTGCGTCAGCAGCCAGGCGGGCTGCGGACTCGGCTGCGCGTTCTGCGCCACCGCCCGGCTCGGATTCCGGAGAAACCTGGCGGCGTGGGAAATCATGGACCAGGTCGTTAAAATCCGGGCCGACTCCGATCTCCCCGTGCGCGGAATCGTCTTCATGGGCATGGGCGAACCGATGCTGAACTACGATGCCGTCATGACCGCGGCCGCCATTCTCTCCGAGCCCTGCGGCATGGCGATCAACGCCAAGTCCATCACGATCTCCACCGCGGGCATCGTCCCGGGCATCCGCCGGTTCACCGCCGAACGCCGGCGCTACCAACTGATCGTCTCCCTGACAACCGCCGATCCGCAAGTCCGCCGGGATCTCATGCCCGTCGAGAAGCTTCATTCAACCGCGGATATCATCGCCGCGATGCGCGACTACCACGCCGCGATGCGCCGCCGGGCAACCATCGCCTGGACCATGATCTCCGGCGTGAACACCACCGAGCGCGCCGCACGGGAACTGGCGGAACTGGTGCGCGATCTGCCGGTGAAGATAGACCTGATTGACGTCAACGATCCCTCCGGCCGATTCCATCCGCCCTCGCGCGACGAGCTCAACGCGTTCCGGGACGCGCTGCGCAGGCATATTCGCGCCCCGGTGGTGCGCCGCTACAGCGGCGGAGCGGATATTCACGCCGCCTGCGGCATGCTCGCGCTCCATGCATCGAACCCGCCTGGGTAGTGCAGCAGCGGAAAAGGCCCTGATCCGGAATCGAAAGGAGATTCCTCGTCGCGACCCGCGTAGCGGGTTCGCTTCTCGGAATGACAAATGCAGGACACGGCCAACCCCGGCTACACGTCGCGAGTCGTTAGTCCGCGTTCATGTGAATGACGCCTCTTCGCATCAGGATGGACTTGCCAAAGGGGTTGCGGGGGCACATCGCGAGGATATCCACCTGGATATTGCCCTCCCGGAAGCCGCTCAGCGCATAGGATCCCGTGAACGAGCCGTCGGCGTTCCGCGCGAGGAAGAACGCCCGTACAACGGCCCTCGGCTGTCTCAGGACAACCCTGATCATCGGCGCCACGCAACCTTCCATGTCCACGTCGGTCACGCGGACATGCAGCGTCTCCCCCGGGTAGAACTCCGTGACGTCCTGTTCGCCCGCGGGGTCCGTCGAGAACCCAATCGTCGCGACAAAGGGTCCGCCCTCCGGAGGCACCGGGGCCGGGCAACCGCCTGCCAGCTCCTCGATTTCGGCGGGGCTCAGCACCCGGTCATAGACGCGGACCTCGTCAATCATGCCCTGCCAGTTCGCGAGGGGGGGGTTCGCGGGGTCGTTCAGCAGAGCCCCGACGAACATGCCCAGCGAGCCCGCGTTCACGTCCAGCCCTTCCCCGCCACCGATGTCCTGGCCGTTGAGGTAGAACCGCGCGGTCGGCGGCGTCCCGTCACTCACCACGAGCACCACGTGCTGCCACACGTTCTCGGGCAGGGCGATCTCGTCGCTGCACGTAAGTACAGCTCCGTAGCTGGAATTCAGCGTGCTGCTCAGCGCGTACGTGATGAAACACCACCGGTCATTCCGAAAGGCCGTCTCGACCAAGTAACGCCGGTTGTAGGAGAAGAGCACCTTTTCGAGCATGTGGTTGGTTGAGGCCAACGTGAACCAGAGGGACACCGTGTAGTTGCGGCTGGTCGTGGGATTACGGCTCACCTGGATGTAGTCGTCCGCGCCGTCGAAGCCATACGCCGCGCCGCACCGGCCGTCGGGAACGTGGACTGCGCCGAGCACGAGACCCCCAACCCCCTGGCCGCTCGCATCGGCGACCACCCCGCCAAAATCCCGGTTGAAAGTGTAGTACAGCACCAGCCCGTCGCTGAGCCCGGCCGAAGCGACCACCGACCACAAGACCAGAACAGCCAACGAAACAACACATGCCCGGTTGCTCGTGATACTCCACCCCTTCCCTGATGAATCCACAGCCTGCGCGCTCGGCCATGCCGGCCTGCGCGGCACCCCCTCGTCTGCCCGGCAAGACGCCCCACGCCTCATGGCCGTATAATATAGCCGATTTACGCACACGTGTACAGTCGCCGGTTAAAAGTGCACGTGACGAGCATTGTTTCCAAGGCGGCAAACCAGCCCGGATACTGCACGAGCAGTCGTGCAATAAGCGGGCTAGAACGTGCAGTTCCGCGCCACGAAGATGCCGACCGCCAACGCAAGCAGGCCCAGGCCCGCCAGCACATGCCATCCGCCCCGGACGCGGCCGGATGACCACCACACCCGCAGCATCGCAACCAGGGCCGCCAGGAGGGTGAGCGCCCCGAAAGCGAAAAGCCCCAGCCAGGACAGGACGAAGGGAAGCGTCAACCCGATCGGCCCGCTGGGCGTGCCCGGAATGAAGGAAACGGCGGCGGCGATCACGCTGAGCCAGCCAAACGCCTGGCAGATCCATGCAAGGAACGTGACGGGAGGACCCGACGGCGTCTTCGCAGGCGTATCCGGGGCGATTTCCAGCAGCGCACGGAGATCCTCGTTCATGCCGGTGGTCCCGACTGCTGCTTGACCAGAAGCGTCACGAAAAACGCTATCAACCCGATGTGGAAAAGCACGGAGGGAACCAGGCTCAGGCGGTAAAGCAGAGGACCCGTTCCGCTCAGCAGAAATCGGACCCCTACAACGAGCGACCACAGGAACTGAGCTGAAACCCCGATCAATGCCAACCACGTTGCCGTCTTGAGATTCACGGATGCCCTCCTCCCGATGCCGAAGCCGCAAGCTTTCTCAGCATCTGTTCGACCTCTTGTGGATTCCTGACGCGGAGGAATCCCAGTTCCTCCGTATGCCGATCTCCGTCGGAATCGCGCCACGCGCGACGGGCAATCACGACATCGCCTGTGCCGTCGCGGC
>JAKJGV010000056.1 GCA_022704185.1 Verrucomicrobiota bacterium | reverse complement strand
CATGCCCATGGATTCCGTCCAGAACGAGACCTTTGCGGGCGGTGACGAAGTCGAGAATTGGGTCAGCGTTTCCATGAGCGGCGACTGGTGGCCCACGGTGAAAGGACCCGATCACATTGTTCCGTCTCCGGCCAACCGCGCGATGCGGTACAAGGGGCAAATCGCGGGCGAGTCGAACGTGTTGCTCGATTACTACGTCGAGGCCGTGGACAACAAGGGCAACACCAACCGCAGCAGTATCCTTCACGTTTTTGTAGGCCAGCGCACGACGACCAACAGCGTGCCGGTCACGTTCGCGCCGTCTGTCCCGCAGGACTGTGACGACCTCGAGGTGACATACAACTCCGCGGGACGCAGCCTGAGCAACGCGTCGCCGGTGACCCTCATGCTGTATTATGACAACCAGGCGCTGACCAACGAGTACGCGATGAGCGGCGTCGCGGGCAGCCTCTGGCGATACACGAGCAGCATTCCTTCCGGCGCGCGTTCGGCCAAGGTGATGTTCCGCAGCGGCGGCACCTATGATCACAACAGCGGTCAGGGCTGGTCGAAATCCATCATCGGCTGCTACGTCGCGCCGGTCGTCGCTTTTGACCCGGCGGCGCCGGACGGCTGCAATCCGGTCAAGATATCCTATCAACCCAACAGTGGCGTGCTGTCCAACGCCAACCCGGTCCGGATTCACATCGGGTACAATGACTGGCAGACCGTGATCACGCCGGACCCGGCGATGACCAACAACGGCGGCACGTGGGAGTACTGGTATTATCCGCCCGCCGGCACGTACGAGATCAACATCTGTTTCAATGACGGCGCTTCGACGTGGGACAACAACAACGGTTTGAACTACGGCGTTTCGGTGAGCAACTGTGCCAGCACCAATTTGACCGTGACCCTGTCGCCTTCGCAGCCGCGCGACTGCGATACGCTGACCATCGCCTATGACGCGTTTGGCCGTCCCTTGCAGGCGGCCGCCGAGGTCTATGTCACGTTGACTTTCGACAGCTGGAGCAGCCACAGCCATCACGCGATGACCGCGCAGGGAGGCGCCTGGATGTACAGCACGGCGATTCCGGCCGGAGCGGGTTCCGTGACGATGAACTTCCGCAGCGACGGCAACGATTCTCCGACGACGCTCGACGACAACGCGGGCGCGAACTGGTCTGCGGCGATCTCCAGTTGCAGCACCGGCACGTTCAACGGAATCCGGTTCGCCTTCGGCTCGCCGGTGATCACTTCGGGCGGGTCGCCCAACAACGCCGGCGACAACTTCGACATGGTCACATCGGGCGGGGCGGCCACCACGCGGGGCTCGAGCGGGTTCGGCAGCTTCGGCCGGGTATACGTGAACTACGACGAGACCAATATCTATGTCGGCGGAGAAGGGGCGGATGTCGCGGGCACAAACAACGCGATGATCATCTTCCTGTCCCTGGACTCTCTCTCGGACAACGCGGAGAATTTCTGGAACATGAACGACGTGGATCCCTACGGGTTGGACAAGCTGCATAACGCGGCCTTCTTCCTTCCGGTGGACATCGCGATCCTGCTGGGCGATGTGTGGGGCGACGGCATCTTCACGAACTTCAACTTGGAGAGCGGGGCTCCCTTCGGCCAGGGAGTGTTTTACCTGAATGCCGGCAGCGGCAACTTCTGGCCGATGTGGGACGCGAAATTGTCCCAGTTCGATGGAACGGGAACGACCGCCTGCACGAGTTCCTGGGACAGCGCCAGCCGGCAGGTCACCCGCTGGGAGTGCGCAATCCCCTGGGCCAGTGTCAATGCACCAGCCGGGCTGGACTCCATTACGAACTGCACGCTGTCCGGCCTGATCGTGAGCGACACCGTGAGCGGCAACGACCGGTATATCTCCGGCAAGTACCTGGGACTTCCGACCTCGTCCGGCACCATGGACGAATGGGGCAGTTTCAGCACGAACTTCGTCATCCTCAACGGCATTCCTGTTTCCAAGCCCGAGACGTATGTGTATGACGTCCCGGCGAGCTGGATCCTGGAGATCTTCGGACGGGACTACGTGATGACGGAGGCCAGTGATTTCGACGGCGATGGCATGCCGGACCGGGACGAGTATCTCGCCGGCACCAATCCCAAGGATTTTCTTTCCGGATTCGAGATCGGGGATGTATGGCCTGTTCGTGTGGGCAGCGACCAGATGTTGATACGCTGGAGCAGCGTCGCGACAAGGCTCTATGATCTGTATCGCGCCGCGGCGGTCACCGGCACCTATGAGCTGGTCCAGGGTGACATCCCGCCGACGCCGCCGGAGAACACGTACACCGACACGGTGACGGGAATCGAGGCGTCGTTCTACCGGGTGCGGACAGGCCCGTAGAGTGATGTTTCCGGGAAATGTTCGTGCACGGACTCGACGGCGCCGGGAAGCGGTCCGTTGCGGCTATTCCCTGATCTGCCCGCTGCCGAGAATTACATACTTGTAGGTGGTGAGTTCCTCGAGCCCCATCGGGCCGCGCGCGTGCAGCTTGTCGGTGCTGATGCCGATTTCCGCGCCCATTCCGAACTCGCCACCGTCCGTGAAACGCGTTGAAGCGTTGACGTAGACCGTGGCGGAGTCCACCTCGTCGGTGAACTGCTTCTGGGCCGCCTCGCTGGCCGCCACGATGGAGTCGGAATGGTGGGAGCCGTAGCGGTTGATGTGTTCCACGGCCGCTGCCGTGTCCGGGATCACGCGTACGGCCAGGACCAGGTCGAGATACTCCGCGTGCCAGTCCTCCTCGACGGCTTCCTTCATATCGGACACGATCATGCGCGCCGCGATATCGCCCCGCAGCTCGACGCCGCGCGCCCGCAGCAGTTCGGCCATGCGCGGCAGGAAAGCGGGAGCGATCTTCTCGTGCACGAGCACTTTCTCGATGGCATTGCACACGCCCGGCCGCTGGCACTTCGCGTTCTCAACGATCTTCAATGCCATTTCGGCATCGGCGGACTCATCCACATACACGTGGCAGACGCCCTTGTAATGCTTGATCACCGGGACCCGCGCCTGTTCCGCGACAGTCCGGATCAATCCCTCGCCGCCGCGCGGGATCGCGAGATCCACGCGACCTTCCATCTGGACCAGTTCGCGCACGGCATCACGGTCCGTGGTCGCAACCACCTGGATGACGTGTTCGGGAAGCCCCTTCTTCCGGCCGCCCGCCATCATGGCTTCCGCGATGGCGATATTGGACTGCATGGCTTCCTTGCCGCCGCGGAGGATGACGGCGTTGGAGGTCTTGATGCAAAGGCTCGCGGCGTCGGCCGTGACGTTCGGCCGTGCCTCGTAGATGATGGCGATGACGCCGATCGGGACGCGCACCTTTTGAATAACCAGCCCGTTCGGGCGAATCCACCGGCTGATCTTGCCGCCCACCGGGTCCTTGAGTCCGACGATGGCACGAAGCCCCCTGATCATGCCCTCGATGCGGGCATCCGTCAGGAGCAGGCGGTCCAGCAACGGGGCGGACAACCCGGCCTGGCGGCCCGCCTCCATGTCCTTTTCGTTTGCGGCCTTGATGGCGGCGCGGCGGGCGTCGAGCTCGTCGGCCATGGCCTGCAGAATGGAGTTCTTGCGGCGTGCGGAGAGCCGCGCGAGAGCACGTGCCGCCGCGACGGCGCGATCGCCCATTTGGATCATCTCTTCGTGCAGGTTCATGTCGTGCCTCCGCCGTTGACGCCAAGCACCACCATGTTGTCGCGGTGGATCACCTCGTCGTAATCCTTCGCCCCGAGGATATCCTGTATCTCGGTGGTCTTGTGCCCTTTGATCTTGCGAATCTGCTCGCTCGAGTAGTCCACCAGTCCGCATGCAAAGAGGACCCCCTGGGTGGTTCGAAGGTTGACCACCGTGCCGGACGGGAAATGCCCTTCCACTTCGCGGATCCCGATCGGCAGCAGGCTCCGGCCTCTGGTCTCGATTGCCGCGCGGGCGCCTTCATCCACGACCAGCGTTCCTTGCGCCTTGTGGAAGAAAGCGATCCACCGCTTGCGCCCCGCAAGCATGGCTTGCGCGCCCGCGGATTCCGCCGCGACGAGGGTGCCGACATCCTCGCCCTTGACGATCCGCGTGAGGGTTCCGGCCGTGCGGCCGTCCGCGATAACGGCCGGGGAACTCACGCGCGCGACCATGTGCGCGGCCTGGAGCTTCGAAGCCATGCCTCCCGTGGAGATGTCGCTGCCCTTGCCCTGTGCCATCGCCAGTTCGGACGCGGTGACATTGCGAAGGACTCCGACCCGCTTGGTTCGTCCCCCGGCGCCCTTGGCCCGGAACCCGTCCACCGTGGTCAGCAGGATCAGCAGATCCGCCTCGATCAGCAACGCAACCAGGGCGGCGAGGAGGTCGTTGTCGCCGAACTTGATCTCGTCCACGGCGACGACGTCGTTTTCGTTGACGATGGGGATGATGCCGTTGCGCAGCAGCGCCATCATGCTGTTTCGCGCATTCAGATGCCGGCGGCGATCCTTGAGATCGTCATGCGTGAGCAGGACCTGTCCGATGCGGCACTTCTCCGCGCCGAAGAGGCGGTCGTATGTCGCCATCAGCCGAAGCTGGCCGACGGCGGCGGCCATTTGGAGTTCCGGCAGGGTGGTGGGCCGGGCTTTCATGCGCAGCGCTTCCATGCCGGACCCGATGGCGCCGGACGATACCACGACGACTTCGCGCCCGTCCTTTCTCAGGCGTGCAAGGTCTTTGACAAGTTGACGGATGCGGCGGGTATCCGGCCGGCCGGACTTCTGGACCAGCACGCGGCTGCCGATTTTCACGACGATACGCCGTGCTTCGGTCAACGCCTTCCTTTCACGAATGAGCTGTTTCATGTGGCGAAATTCCTGGGCAAATCTGGAACCAGTGTCGTCTCCCCGAAGTACTTCCGCACAACGAAGCGGTCTGGAGACCGCTTCTACAGTGTAGACGCGCTCTCCAGAGCGCGTGGTTTGTGCCACGGAAACTCTGGGACACCCCACTAGCTAGCAGAACGGCCCTTGGATGTCGAGCGGTACACCAGCCACCCGATCCCGATCAGGGCCATTTCATTGGCCCCCGTGTAGAAATGAACGGTGGCACGCCAGCCTTGGGACCAGTCCAACCCGAAAAACAGCTTGATGGGTGCCTGGAAGCGCGTGGAGGTGACTGGCCAGAACAGCATCACACCGCGGCCGACGGTCAGATAGTCCATTAGAATGTGCGTGACGCAGCAGAGGAGCACAAAGACGAGACAACGCACGTAAGGGGCGCCAAAAACAGCGCGAACCAGCCACGCGCCCACAATGGCCGCAAAGAGGCTTGCTGCGATACTATGGGAGAGGTTGTTGTGATAAGCGGCGAAATCCCCGAACCATATGCCGGGTACCGCATCGGCGTCCGGAAGCAGGGAAAAGAAGACCGCGGTGCCGAACAAGAGCCATTGGATCAAACGCTTGCCGGCGTGCTTGCCGAGCATTCTGTCCTTCATGCCGGCGTAGATTGCCGCACCGGCAGCGATATGACCCAGTGGAGACGCCATTTCTCGAGCATAGGGGGACCTCCGAGAGGAATGCAAATCCGGAAGACAGAGTTCGTTTTCCCAGTGGAAATGGTGCCGGTGATGGTGTAGTCTCCCCCGCACTACGGTGATACATGTCCAGTGATTTCAAGCAGAATGCGGTGTCGCAAACGGTATGGCAGTGGCAGAAGGCGGCTGATGCGGCAGGTCATGGCGGCGGGAAGAAGGACCGTACCTTGCTCAAAGCCGGGGGCCAGGCCTTGTTGATGGCCGGCGTGGCTCTGCTGCTGGGGTTGCGGTTCGGCCATCGCATTGCCCCGGTTCTCCTTGGCTGCCTTGCCGCCTACGTTGTGGTCACGGCGCTTTTTGTGCGTCGCGCCTACGCGGCTTTTGAGCGGGGTGTAGGGCTCATTGCCCGCGGGGTGGGCGTCGCGCTCACGTGGATCCTCCTGGTCCCTTTTTTTTATCTCGCCTTCGTACCCGGGCGTCTCGTCCTGATGATGCGGGGCAAAGACCTGATGACCCGCAAGTTCCCGTCGGATGAGCCGACCTACTGGGTGAATTGGTGGGAATGCGATTCCGCGCATTACCGAAAGCAGTTCAGATGAACATTCTTGGCATCAGCGCATTTTATCACGACTCGGCGGCCGCGCTTGTTCGCGACGGCCGGATCGTCGCCGCAGCCCAGGAGGAGCGCTTTACCCGCAAGAAGCATGATTCGGGATTCCCGTTCAATGCGGTCAAGTACTGCCTGGCCGAGGGCGGTGTCGGCGCGCATGACCTGGATGTCGTGGCGTTCTACGACAAACCGATCACCAAGTTCGTCCGCATCCTGGAAACGTACTTCTCCGTGGCGCCCAAAGGGCTCAAGTCCTTCATGTCCGCGCTGCCCATCTGGCTCAAGCAGAAGCTGTGGATTCCGCTCGAGATCGAGGAAGCGCTCGAGCGCTGCGGAATCGGGTCCGTGCCGGAGCTTATCTTCCCGGAGCATCACGAATCGCATGCCGCCAGCGCGTTTTATCCCTCTCCGTATCAGCGGGCGGGCATCCTGACTGTGGACGGGGTGGGCGAGTGGGCCACCAGTTCCTTCGGTCGCGGCGACGGCAATCGCCTGCAGATGTTGAAGGAGTTGCATTTCCCGCACTCGCTGGGCCTGCTTTATTCCGCCTTCACCTACTTCACCGGGTTCAAGGTCAATTCCGGCGAGTACAAGCTGATGGGGCTTGCGCCGTACGGCGAGCCGAAGTACGTGGACTTGATCTACAAGAACCTGCTTGACCTGCGCGACGACGGGTCCTTCCGCCTGAACATGGGGTACTTCGGGTACCTCGACGACCTCAAGATGACCAACCGCCGGTTCGAGGAGCTGTTTGGCGGGCCGGCGCGCGGGCCGGAAAGCGAGATTTCGCAACGCGAGATGGACATCGCGCGGTCCATCCAGGTGGTGACCGAGGACATCGTGTTGCGCATGGCGCGGCATGTTAACGAAATCACCGGCGAGAAGCACTTGTGCATGGCGGGCGGCGTGGCGCTGAACTGCGTCGCGAACGGGCGGCTGCTGCGGGAGGGGCCGTTCGAGGACATCTGGATTCAGCCTGCGGCGGGCGATGCGGGCGGTGCGCTGGGCGCGGCGCTGGTCGTGTGGCACCAGGTCCAGAATCAGCCCCGCGAAGCGGACAATGTCCACGACCGGATGCAGGGCGCATACCTGGGGCCCGAATTTCCGGACGACGAGATCGAGGCTTTCCTGAAGAGCCGCGGATACCCGGCACGCAAGTTGGCGGACGGTGAATGGGCCCGGACCATCGCGGAGCTGATGGCGTCCGAGAATGTGGTGGGATTGCTGCAGGGGCGGATGGAGTTCGGGCCGCGGGCTCTCGGCGGCCGATCCATCATCGGCGACGCGCGCTCGTCGAAAATGCAGTCCATCATGAACCTGAAGATCAAGTACCGCGAATCCTTCAGGCCCTTCGCTCCGAGCTGCCTGGAGGAGCGTGTCGGCGATTTCTTCGAGCTGGACCGCCCGTCGCCGTACATGCTGCTCGTGGCGCAGGTCCGTCGCGAACGCTGCAAGGGCATGGAGGAGTCCGGCAAGCTTGGCATTCGCGATCGGATCAACCAGGTGCGTTCCGATATCCCCGCGATCACGCACGTGGATTACTCCGCGCGCATCCAGACCGTGAGCCGGGAGACCAGTCCGCGGTATCACAGCCTGATCAAGGCCTTTGAGGATTTGACGGGATACGGGATCATCATCAATACCTCGTTCAACGTGCGGGGGGAGCCGATCGTGTGCACGCCGGAAGACGCCTACCGGTGTTTCATGCGGACGGAAATGGATTACCTCGTTCTGGGTTCGTTTCTGCTGGACAAGAAGGCCCAGCCGCCCTGGAAGGAAAAGCAGAACTGGCGCCAGGACTACGTGCTGGATTAATGTGCACGGGCGGTGGGCAGATATCGGAAAGGATGACGGATCGGTATGCGCTTCTTGAGACATCTTGGACGGTTGTTGCGTGAGTTCGGTGAATTCGCCTGGCAGAACAAGGCTTGGTGGATTGTCCCGATGGTGCTCGTCTTGCTCCTGTTGGCCCTGCTTGTCTTTGCGGGCCAGTCCGCCGCCCCGGCATTCATCTACACGCTTTTCTAAACGGGGGCTGCCATGCGCCAGGACATCATCGAAGGAGTCAAAACCAAGAAGCTCAAATGGCTTCGGGACGACCGGGGCCGGTTGATGGAGATCCTTCGTAACGACGACGAGGTCTTTGCGGGGTTCGGGCAGACCTACGTGACGGCGGTGTTGCCGGGAGTCGTCAAAGGGTGGCATTTCCATCAATACCAGGATGACACCTTCGCCCCGATTTCCGGCTCGGTGCGGGTGGGCCTTTACGATGCCCGTGAGCACTCTCCCACGAAGGGCGCGGTGGCGGAGTACCGGCTGACGGCCGAGGAACCGTTTCTTCTGCAGGTCCCGCGGGGCGTCGTCCATGGTTTCGAATGCATCGGCGATGTGGAGGCCGTTGTGCTGAACATTCCGAACAGGCCCTACAACCGTCAGAATCCGGACGAGTTGCGCATGGATCCGTTTAAGAACGACATCCCGTTCAAGTGGAACGCCACGCGCGGCGGCTAGCGTGGTGGTCCAGAAACAGCATGGCACAGATTTGAAAACAGAAAAGCGGCCTGGCTTGCCCTGCGAAGCCTTGGGCGAAGCAGGGAGACCGATTCTTCTTTATAGATGCGCTCTTCCGCCTTCGCCAGGAGGCTTCGGCGGGACAAGCCAGCGCGCGTGTATGATACGGGGCATCGCATCCTGTGCAAGGGAGCTTCCGGGCCGCCACACGAGCCGGACAGCGCGGGATTGCCAGTGAGGTCATCATGAAAGGTATTGTGCTCGCAGGCGGACTGGGGTCGAGGCTCTACCCGCTCACCAAGATCACCAACAAGCATCTGCTTCCGATCTACAAGAAGCCGATGATCTACTACCCCATCCAGATGCTCGTGGACGCGGGCATCCGCGACATCATGATCGTGACCGGCGGCCGCAACGCGGGCGATTTCCTCCGCCTCATCGGCAACGGAAAGGAATTCGGCATTTCAGGCATTCATTACACCTACCAGGAAGGCGAGGGGGGCATCGCGGAGGCGCTCGGGCTGACCGAGGAGTTCGCGGAGGGCAGGAAGGTGGTGGTGGTGCTGGGCGACAATCTCCTGCAGAAGGGCATTCGCGCCGGCGTCGAACATTTCCGGAAGCAGAAAGCCGGCGCCCGGATTTTTCTCAAGGAAGTGGAACACCCCTGGGAGTACGGGATCGCCGAGATCCGCGGCAAGCGGATCAAGCGCATCATCGAGAAGCCGAAGCGGCCCCCGAGCAACCTGGCGGTCATCGGGGTGTACATGTTTCCCCCGGATGTGTTCCAGATCGTCCGGCGCCTGAAGCCTTCGGCGCGCGGCGAGCTGGAGATCACGGATGTGAACAACGCGTATGTCCGCCGCGGCCGGATGGAATACGAGATCGTGGACGGTTGGTGGATGGATGCGGGCGAGAATCATGAAGCGCTGCTTCGCGCCAACGTGGTGGTGGGCCGCGAAGAAGGCGCGCTGGACTGACGGATGCGAACGAAGATAGTCGTTCTTGGATGCAATGGGATGCTTGGCACAGACCTCGTCAAGGCGTGTGACGCGGCCGGCTTCCAGGCGATCGGACTGGATCTTCCGCAGCTGGACGTCAGGGATTTCAACTCGGTGCGCGAAGCGATGCCGCAGGCGGACTGGGCGGTCAACTGCGCGGCCTACACGCGCGTGGATGACGCGGAATCCAACCGTCACGAGGCGTTCGCCGTCAACGGCGAAGGGGCGCACAGCCTTGCGCGCGTGTGCGTGCGCCGCGGGATCAAGCTTCTGCATATCAGCACCGACTACGTATTCGACGGGCGCAAGTCGCGTCCCTATGTCGAGATGGATAGACCTGACCCGCTCGGGGTATACGGCGCCAGCAAGCTGGCGGGCGAGAAGGCCGTGCGCGCGGAAGGCGGGCATTTCCTGATCCTGCGGACCCAGTCCCTTTTCGGGGTGCGGGGCCCGAACTTCGTGCGCGCGATCGTTCAAAAGGCCGCGCGAAACGAGGAGGAGATTCGTGTCGTGGAGGACCAGGTTTCCTCTCCGACCTACACGGTTCATCTGGCGGATGCCATCACGCGGCTCATTCGGCTGGATAAACAAGGGGTTGTGCACGTGTCGGCTTCGGGCGCGTGTTCGTGGTTCGAATTCGCCCGCGCGATTGTCGAGCGCGTCCGGCCCGAGGCGAAGGTTGTGGCTATCAACTCTTCCGAGTTGAAACGGCCCGCACCGCGGCCCGCCTATTCCGTTCTGGACAACAGCCTGTACAATGCGTGGACGGGGCATCCCATGCCCGCGTGGTCCGAGGGGCTGGATGCCTATCTCAAGGAAGAGGGGTACGCATGAAGATCCTGTTGACCGGCGGCGCCGGCTTCATCGGCAGCAACTTCGTTCGGTACGTCCTCGGCGCGCACCGGGATGTCGAGGTCGTCAACCTGGATGCGCTGACCTACGCGGGCAACCTCGAAAATCTCTCCGATGTCGAGAAGGACCCGCGCTATGCGTTCGTCAAAGGCGACATCAGCCGCCTGGAAGATGTGCGCGCCGTGTTCGGCGAGCACCGTTTCGACGCCGTGGTGAATTTCGCGGCGGAGAGCCACGTGGACCGCAGCCTCCACCTCGGCGCGGAGCGGTTCGTCCTGACGAATGTGCTGGGCACACAGATCCTGCTGGATGCGTGCCGCGAATATCGCGTGCCGCGTTTCCTCCAGGTTTCGACCGACGAGGTGTATGGAAGCCTGGGCGCGACGGGCCGCTTCACGGAGGATACCCCCCTGGCGCCGAACAACCCCTACTCGGCCACAAAGGCTGCGGCGGACTTCCTGGTCCGCGCGGCGCATCATTCCCACGGGATGGACACGGTCGTTACCCGCTGCTCCAACAACTTCGGCCCGTTCCAGTTTCCGGAGAAGCTCATTCCGTTGATGATCGCCAACGCGCTCGAGGACAAGCCGCTGCCGGTCTACGGAGACGGGCTGCATGTCCGCGACTGGATCTACGTGCTCGACCACTGCGCCGCGATCGACACGGTCCTTCGCAAGGGCGCGCCCGGGGAAGTGTATAACATCGGCGGGATGTACGACGTGCCGAACCTCGACGTCGTGAAGAAAATACTCGCGATCCTCAAGAAGCCCGAAACGCTGATCACTTTCGTCAAGGATCGCCCGGGTCATGACCGCCGCTATGCGATGGAGGCGGTGAAGATCCGCCGAGAACTGGGCTGGCAGCCGGCGCGCACCTTCGACGAGGCGCTTCGCGAGACGATCGAGTGGTATCTCGCCAGCAAGACCTGGCTGAACCGCGTGCGCAGCGGCGAATACGTGAAGTATTACGAGCGCATGTATGCCGGGCGCTGACACCAGCCGCTGCTTCGACCATCAGTAGATCCGCACCGAGGGATCCACTTTGTCGGCCCAGGCCAGGATGCCGCCGGCCAGGTTCTTCACGCGCTTGAATCCTGCCTCGCGCAACTGCCGCATGGCGGTATCCCCGCGGCAACCGGAGCGGCAGTAGACGACATACGTTGCGCTGCGGCCGAGTTTCCGCATCCGGCTCGCAAGCTTGTTGAGCGGGATAAGGATGGAGTTCGGAATGCGGCAGTACTCGTGCTCCTCCGGTTGGCGGACGTCGAGCAACACGATGGATCCCTTTTTCTTGAGCATCGCCCGCAGTGCCTTCGGAGATATTTCGTCTTCGCTTGCGCCGGCCGCCGGCAGCGCATCGGCCATCTTGCGGATGTCGCGGGTGTTCTTCAGCCTCCGGTTGCGGCCGCAGACCGGGCACGCGGGATCCTTGAGGATGGCCACTTCCCGGAAGGCCATGCCGAGGGCGTCGTACATCAGCAGCCGGCCGACCAGCGGCTTGCCGAGCCCGGTGATCAATTTGATCGTCTCCGTGGCCTGGATGAGCCCCACAATGCCCGGCAACACTCCGAGTACGCCGCCCTCCGTGCAGTCGGCAGCAAGGTCCGGGGGCGGGGGATCCGGGTACAGGCAGGAATAGCACGGGCCGTTCCGCATGGCGAAGACTGAAGCCTGCCCTTCAAAACGCCAGACACTGCCGTATACGAGAGGCTTGCCGAGCAGAACGCATGCTGCGTTCACGAGGTAACGCGTCGGGAAGTTGTCGCTGCCGTCCAACACGATGTCGTACGGGGCGAGGACGTCGGCGGCGTTCTCCGGCGAGAGGCGTTCCGGGTGTTGCCGGATCGTGACGCGCGGATTCAGCGCCGAAAGCACGGCCGCCGCGGATTCGGTTTTGGCTCGACCCACGTTGGCGTCCGGATGGACCACCTGGCGGTGAAGATTGGAGAGGGCCACGCGATCGCAGTCCACAAGGCCCAGCGTACCAATACCCGCCGTGGCCAGGTAGATGGCGGCCGGCGACCCCAATCCTCCCATCCCCACGATCGCGACGCGCGCGCGATGCAATCGCTCCTGGCCCTTGCGGCCGAACTGGGGCATGGCGATCTGCCGTCCGTAGCGAATAAGCTCTTCGCAGGTCAGGGCGGGTTTCGCGGAACGGGGCGAATGCTTTTTGCGCGAAGTCATCGCGGCCTGCCCGAACGGTTACCGGTGTGACCGCTTCAATGGAAGATGCGCTTCTCCGGCGGGCGACGCCGATGGAGCCTGCATGCCCTCCTGGCGCATCCGGATGACACGGTCGTTCAATTCCCTGTACGCTTTAACCAGTTCAATGTGATTTTGCTCGAACTCGGCCAGCCGCCGTCGCGCTTCATCGGCATCCGCGCGGTCGCGCTGCGCGATTTCGCGCATCTGCTTGATCTGCTCGTCGGCGTGCTCCTCAACGAGTTTGCGCGAAGCGAGCACGTTCTGGACCTCGGCGGACTTTTCCGTGAGCAATTGCATCAGCTTGTCGTATCGCTGGCTGAGTTCGTTGTAGGATTCGATGAGCGGAGCGATCTGGCCCGCCTCGGGGCCGGCGGCGTTGCTTTCCATGGTCTGCCGGAAAAGACGGAGATTTTCCTCCGCGCCCCGCAGCTTGCGCTCCGCCAACTCAAGCTGCATGCGCGCGGCCATCTCGCTCTTGCGCATTTCCTCCATGCGCTCGGTCAGCGTCTGTTCCTGTTTCCGGTTGCGCGCGCGTTCGTCCTCGTACATCGTCTTCCACTTCAGCGCCTCGCGTTCGGACGAATCCTTGCGGATCGCCATTTCCTTCCAATCGCCCCGGTCGGAATCCGGAATGCCGCCCGCGGGCTCGTCGGCGGGCTTGGGCGCGGGCGCCGGCTGCACCGCTTCGACGGGGGCGGAAACGGTCGGGAGCGATTTGTCCGGTGTTTTTGCGGCCGGGGGCGATGCGGGCTTCTGCCCCAACGCTTCCCCGAGTGAGCAGGTTTCTTCGGTGGCGCGGTTTACCACCTTCGCGCTCATCGTGATGGATCCGTCGGCGGTGAGTTCGCGCAGCGCAAGCAGATGCACCGGTCCGTATTGACTTCCGTCGTCCAGCTCCACCAGCCAGTTCATTTCCAGTTGCGACACGTTGGGCGCCGGCTGCCACGTGATCCGGTCCGCCGAGAGGGCATCGTCGGGCGCGACGCGGCCCTGCTTGGCCCAGGCGGTCAGCGTGTCGGTGTCCACAGGACCGTATACGGCGCCGTCGCCTTTTCTCAGGAAGAAGGCTGTGGGTTCAGGACTCATCGGGCGATTCCGGCACTACTCGGGGATGAACAGTTTCTGGCCCGCACGAATCATGTGCGGATCCTTGATATCGTTGTGGTCGAGAATGGCTTGGACGCTCACGCCGTACGCGGCCGCGATGGCGGACAGGCTCTGGCCG
>JAKJGV010000055.1 GCA_022704185.1 Verrucomicrobiota bacterium | reverse complement strand
CCGTCCGCGCCGCCGTTCCGCGCGTCAGCAGATCGCTCATCAGTTGCGTCACGCCGTTGTCGCTTCCCGTTTCGGCCAGCAGGCCGCCGCGGAGCGCGACACAAACATAGACGAAAGGAAGGCGCGGGTCTTCGCGGACGATGAGGGGGATGCCGTTCGGAAGCGTGCTGCGGGCAAGGGCGGTCGAGGAAGCGTCAGCCTCCGGCGCGGCATCCGCCGCTTCCGCCTCCGGCGAGAGGATGACCAGCGTCCGGTTCTCCGCGCGAAAGTACTTGGCCGCCACCGCGCGAAGGTCTTCCGCGGTCACGCGGCTGACCTGTTGGAGGTAGCGTTCCGAGAAACGCGCGTCCGCGGCGTAGAACTCGCCCGACGCGTGGCTGTAGGCCTGTCCGTCCATCGTCTGCAGGCTGCCGAGTTCGCCGACCAGCACCATGCGCCGCGCCTTGGCCAGTTCCTCGTCCGGAAAGGGGGTGTCCGTCCAGCGCGCCACTTCCGCCTCAATGGCTTCCAGCGCGGCCTTCTCGTGGGCGGGGTCGAACACGGCGCTGATCCCGAAGAGGCCAGGATCTTTCGGAGTCGCCGACCACGCGGAAATACTATGAACGAGCTGCTGCTTCTCCTTGATTTCCTTGACGAGGTGCGAGCTGCGTCCCGCGCCGACGATGGAGGCCAGCACGTCGAGTGTCGGCGCGTCGGGGTGATCGAGCGACACGGTGTGATACGCGATGTGCAGGCGCGAGACGTTGTAGTTGCCCGTCTTGCGCGCGAACCGCGGCGCAAGCTGGGGCGGTTCCGCGGGAACCCGCCCAGGATTTCGCGGATTCCACGCTCGATCTCGTCGCCATCCACGTCGCCCACCACCACGACGATCATGTTGTCCGGGACGTAGTTGAGGCGGAAGAACGCGACGAGGTCGTCGCGTTTCATCGTGCGGAACACGTCCTCGTAGCCGATGACCGGGACGCGGAACGGGTGCACGCGGTACGCGGTTTCCCAGAGCAGCTTGCCGGCCTCGCGCCCCGGGTCGTCGCGGCCCATCGCCATTTCGCGCAGGATGACCTCGCGTTCCCGCGCCCATTCATCCTCCGGGAAAGTCGAGTTCATGACCGCGTCGGCGAGCACGTCCAGTCCCACCCGCCAGTGGCGCGCGGGCAGCGTGGTGTGATACACGGTCCGGTCCTGCGCGGTGTACGCGTTGATCGTGCCGCCCACGTCGTTGATCTCGCGCGTGATGTCGCCGACGTTCCGGTTGGTGGTGCCCTTGAAGGCCATGTGTTCGACGAAATGGGAAAGTCCCGCGCCCAGGTATTCGCCCTCGTCCATCGCGCCGGTGCCGATCCATATCTGCACCGCGGCGACCGGCGCGCTCCGGTCTTCCTTGACGAGGCAGATCAACCCGTTGTCGAGAACGAACCGCCGGATCCCGGCGTTTGACTGTTCAAGCGCCGCGAGCGGCGAGGTTGAGGCCTCCTCCGCGCGCGAGGAGGGGGCAGCCAGGAGGCCTGCCAGCGCGAAGAACAAGACAACGATATCTCCGCGCCTCCGTGTGCTCCATGGTTTCATCCGGGATGCTACTCCGCCTGCGATGTTTCGACCGTTTTGCCCGCGGGCCGGAACGGCTCGCGAAATGCCCTCTCGAAATCGTAGCCTCCGGCGAAATCCTCTTTCCGGTCCTCGTCGGTCTTGCCGAGGATCCCGGTTCCGACGAGGTTGAACACGATTTCGCCGAAATCCTCGCAGCGCTGGACACCCCACCGGTTGAGGACCGTCTTCGCCATGGGGCCGTATTCCTTGATCGCGTATTGGCGGATTCCCTCGAGCAGTTCTCCGCCCGAAACGTGGCGCGCGCGCCCCTCGGCGGGCTTCGACAGCATCTTGATCGTGAAATCCAGCGCCTCGCGAAGGAAGACATAGGCGGATTCGTCGTAGCGTGAATCCTTTTCCAGGATCTGTGCCAGCGCTTCGTTGAAATTCACTTTTTTCATGTGTGGTCCAGCGCGTTGCGGATGGACTCGGCCAGTTTTGTCATTTCGCCCATGTCCGCGTATTTCTTTGCCGCCCAGTTCCAGCTGTGCCCGTCCGTGTTGAAACGGGGCACGACGTGAAAATGCAGGTGCGGCACGACCTGTCCGGCGGCCTTTCCGTTCGCCTGGAAGATATTGACTCCGTCGGCCTTCAATCCGTTCACCTGCGCCGCGGCGATTTTCTGCACGATGTGCATCACGCGCGCGAGGACCCCGACCGGCGTGTCCGTGATCCGTTCCGTGTGCTGTTTCGGGATCACCAGGGTGTGGCCTTTCACGATCGGGCCGATATCCATGAAGGCGAGGATTTCCGCGTCTTCGTATACTTTCGTGGAGGGAATCGCGCCGGCGACGATTTTGCAGAATAGGCATGAATCATTCATGGGACGCTCCTTGGGGCACGCTGGAAAGGCCCTCCGGCTGCCAGGGGTCGGGTTGCTGGCGGGAGAGGTGGATGTAGCGCGCGGTCAGGCCGATGAGGGCGATGATCAGGATGCCCGCCAGCAGCGTCCGTTCCCGGGGCGCGAAATCGAACCACGATTTCAGCCATTCGAGATCCAGTTCCAGCTTTTTCTTCTTCGGAAGCATGCCGATACTCTACATGCTTTGTTGAAGCGCGCCACCACTTTTCGGGGATTCCGGTGGTTTTGGGGTTGCGCGTAATCCAGGGGTTTCACCCCTGGCTGAATTGTTCGACCCCGTTGGGGTCGCGCGCCCCGCAGCCCGGGGGTTCTGGCCGCGGGAGAAACTGATGGGATGGGATTGCGTCTTCGGATGCTTCTTGCCATGTTCCCGCCCCGCAGCCTGAAAGGCTGCCGCAACTCAGCCCGGGGTGAAACCCCGGGGCAAAGCGCGGAAAAGAGAACACCCCAACCCTGAAGGGGTTGTGCATCTCTGCCGACGAAGCGTGCCCGCGGCCGATCTTTTTTGCTGATTTGACGCTCTTATCCGGTATGCTTCGCGGGTATTTGCGAGGAAAGAGGTGCGTGGTCATGGCGGCTTATCCGTTCGGTGAAATAGAGAAGAAGTGGCAGAAGGCCTGGGAAGAGGGACAGGTGTTCAAGGCCCCCGTCCGGCCCGATCCTGCGACGCCGAAGTTCTATGTGCTCGACATGTTTCCCTATCCGAGCGGGGCCGGGCTGCATGTCGGCCATCCCGAGGGCTACACCGCCACGGACATTGTCGCACGCTACAAGCGCATGAAAGGCTTCAACGTGCTGCACCCGATGGGCTACGACTCGTTCGGCCTGCCCGCGCAGCAGTACGCCGTCGAACACGGCATCCATCCCCGCATCACGACGGAGCGCAACATCGCGAACATCGAGCGCCAGATCAAGATGTTCGGGTTCTCCTACGACTGGTCGCGCCGGGTGGCGACCACCGATCCCGACTACTACCGCTGGACCCAGTGGATCTTCCTGCAGATGTTCAATGCATGGTTTGACCCGGACGCGCGGAAGGCGCGGCCGATCACAACGCTCGTCGAAAAGCTGAAGCGGGAAGGGCTCTCCGGGCGCGCGCTGCGCGACGCGGTGGACGCGAAGCGCCTCGCGTACATGGCCGAGGTGCCGGTGAACTGGTGCCCCGCGCTCGGCACCGTGCTCGCGAACGAGGAAGTGACGAACGAAGGCCGCTCGGATCGCGGCAACCACCCCGTGTACCGGCGCGCGCTCAAACAATGGATGCTGCGGATCACCGCGTATGCCGAGCGGCTCGTGGACGATCTGAAGCTCTGCGACTGGCCGGAATCCATCAAGATCATGCAACGGAACTGGGTGGGACGCTCCGAGGGAGCGGAAGTGGAATTCCGAATGCCGAATTCCGAATGCCGAATTGTTGTCTTTACCACTCGGCCGGATACCTTGTTCGGAGCCACGTACATGGTCTTGGCGCCGGAACATCCGCTGGTTGAGAAAATCACGACGGCCGACCAGCAGGCCGCGGTGCGGGCCTACGTCGAGCAGGCGGGGCGGAAGACCGAGCTCGAGCGCATGGCTGATGCGAAGGATAAGACCGGAGTTTTCACCGGCGCGCACGCGATCAATCCCGTCAACCAGCAGCAGATCCCGATCTGGGTTGCCGACTACGTCATGATGGGCTACGGCACGGGCGCGATCATGGCCGTGCCCGCGCACGACACGCGCGACTTCGAATTCGCGACGAAGTTCAAGCTTCCCATCGTGCAGGTTGTTCAGCCGCCGGAAGGCGTGGACTGGCGCGGCTACGTGGAGGACGGGATCGCGGTCAACTCCGGCCAGTACGACGGCCTGACGACCGCGGAGTTCAAGAAGCGGATCACGGCGGAGCTCGAAGCCGCGCGGCTCGGGAAGTACGCGGTGAATTACAAGCTGCGCGACTGGATCTTCAGCCGCCAGTGGTACTGGGGCGAGCCGTTCCCGATCGTGCATTGCGACGCGTGCGGGACCGTGGGTTTGCCTGATGACCAGCTCCCGCTGCGGCTGCCGGATCTCGACGATTTCACGCCCGAGGCCAGCGATGATCCCGAGGCGCCGCCGAAACCGCCACTCGGCCGCGTGAAGGATTGGATCACGGTCGCGTGCCCGTCGTGCGGAAAGCTCGCGCAGCGCGAGCTGAACGCGATGCCGCAGTGGGCCGGTTCCTGCTGGTACTACCTGCGTTACCTCGACCCGAAAAACGCCGCGCGCTTCTGCGATCCGGAAATCGAGCGCTACTGGATGGGCCCGAACGGCGTGGATCTCTACGTCGGCGGCGCGGAACACGCGGTGCTGCACCTGCTGTACGCGCGGTTCTGGCACAAGGTGCTGCACGACCTCGGCCACGTGTCCACAGCGGAGCCGTTCGGCAAGCTGTTCAACCAGGGCATGATCCGCAGCTTCGCGTACCGCGACAAACGCGGCATCTGCATCCCTTATGACAAGGTGGATTCGAGCGGGGACAAGCCGACGCATGTGGACACGGGCGAAGAGCTCCAGGTCTCGATCGAGAAGATGTCCAAGAGCCTCAAGAATGTCGTCAACCCGGACGACGTGATCGCGGAATACGGCGCGGACACGTTCCGGCTCTACGAGATGTTCATGGGCCCGCTCGAAGCGTCCAAGCCCTGGAACACGCGCGACGTGCCCGGCGTGCACCGGTTCCTCAACCGCGTGTGGCGCATGGTCGCGGGCGACGAAGAGCACGCGAGCCTGGTCGCGGAGGGCGCGGAGGACGCGGAGACCGAGCGCGCGCTGCACAAGATGGTGAAGAAGGTCGGCGACGATATCGAGGCGATGAAGTTCAACACCGCGATCTCCGCGATGATGGAGTTCGTCAACGTCGTGTACAAGGCCGGGAGCATCGCGCCCTCGCAGGCGGCGCGTTTCCTGCTTGCGCTCGCGCCGTTCGCGCCGCATCTCGCCGAAGAGCTCTGGCAGAAGACCGGCCACGCGAAGATGCTCGCGCACGAGCCGTGGCCGGAAGTGCGCGCGGAGTTTCTGGAGGAGGACACGGTCGAGGTGCCGGTGCAGGTGAACGGAAAGCTGCGCGGGCGCATCCGGGTCCCGGTCGCGGCGGCGAAGGAGGCCGTGCTGGCCGCCGCGCGCGCGGAACCGTCCGTCGCCCCGCATCTCGCGGGCAAGACGGTCCGCAAGGAAATCTACGTGCCGGGCAAGATGGTGAACCTGGTGGCGGGATGATTACGGTTCGTCGCTGTCGTGCGGCCTGCGCTGCGGCGCGGAGAACGGGTAGTGCATCACCAGCCGGTTGTACCAGTACGGATCGGTCTGTTGGATCGAACGGTAGGTGACTTCGAGCCGGTGCCGCTTGTTCTTACTCTTCGCTTCCTTCATGCGGCGGCAGAACTCCGCGAATACCTTGTGAATCGGCGCAAACATGTCCGGAGTGATGCCCTCGCCGAGCAGGTAGAACCCCGCGCCGTGATCGAAGAGCTTGATGGGATAGGGCTGGTTGAGCCCCACGGCCGCGAGCGTATCTACGCGATGAAGGCTTCGCTTGGCGAGCCAGATCTTGATGCGCTTGCCCTTGATGACCGGGTTGATGTGCTCCACGAACCACTGGACGATTTCGTCTGGGACCGGGTCTATCAGCATGGCCTTTATTGTACGCGGAACGCGGTAGCGCGGCAAGGCGCGGCTGAAGAAATCCCGAGGGTTACCGCAAGGCGTCCAGCACGCGCTGGAGGTCGTCCGGCAGCGGGGCCTCGAATCGCACGCTTTCGTGTGTGGTCGGATGTTGAAAAGTCAGCGACGCGGCATGAAGGAAATGGCGCGGCAGGTCTGTTTGGCCGGCCCGGACCGGTCCTCCATACAGGGCGTCCCCCGCGATCGGAAACCCGGCCGCGGCAAGCTGGCAGCGGATCTGGTGCGTGACGCCGGTGCGGATGATCACGTCGAGCAGCGTGCATTCCGAAAAAGCGCGCGCCCTCCGGTACTCCGTCACCGCGCGCATAGGGCGCAGACCCTTGCGGGCGGGTGCTTCGCGCGATGCGATCATCTGGCCGCGTCGCGCGGGATTGTGGACCAGGTAGTGCTCGAGTTTCCCGCGCTCCGGCGTCACGCCGCGAACAAGGGCCGCGTATTCCTTGAGCACTTTGCGGCCCCGGAATTGCTGACGCAGAAACGCGTAGGCGTCGGAGGTTCGCGCCGCGACCACCAGGCCGGAGGTGTCCGTGTCGAGGCGATGGGCGAGCGCCGGGAAGAGCGGATCGTCGCCGATTTCCGCCAGCGCCGGATGCCGCGCGACGAGGGCGTTGGCCAGCGTTCCGGTCTCGGCGACGCGAAGCGGATGCACGGGCATGCCCGGCGGCTTGTTCAGCACCAGCAACGCGTCGTCCTCGAAAACGACTTGGAGCGGCGCTTCGGGGTCGGGCCGCACGCGCAGGTCTTGGCGTTCGTGCAGAAGGAGAATGCGGAGGCTGTCGCCGGCTCGAACGCGCGCGCCCTTGGCCGCGGGGCGGTTGTTGAGCAGGACTTTTTCGTCGGCCAGCGCCTTGCGCACAAGCGCGCGGGTGGAGGAGGGGAACCTGGCCAGGAGAAAGGCGTCCACGCGTGAGCCATCGTCAGTGCCGGATGCGGTGACCTGTGCGCCCTCAATCATGTGTAAAGGAAGTAAAACAGAGAACCACGCGGGATTCAATGCGGCTCACGGGTCCTGCGCGCCGCTTGACGCCACATTATCCGAGCCTCTATGCTCGTGGCGGTTCAGTGCAAAACGCATGGCCAAAAAAGGAGATTCTTTCATGTCGAGCTCGCGCAACGTGCTGTCGGTGTTCCTCGTGATTGCAGCTGTGATGTTCGCGGCCGGATGTGCTTCGTATCGGATCGGAACGAACCTGGAGCCCGCAAAGGGCATGGCGAAACTGCCGCCCGAGGTGCGATTCCAGATCGCTTCGGTGACCTTTGTCGCGCCCACCAACGTGCCTGCGGGGGGCTCGCCGGACTTCGGCGTGTATCAGCCGGACGCCGAGGCCATCCGCGAAATGCTGGTGACCGCCGGACGCAAACACTACCCGTGGGTCTTTTCCGACCTGCCCCACGCGATTCCGATCGAAGTGACGATCACCCGCAAGGGCTACGAATCAACCGCGGGCGCCGATGCCTGCGCGTCCTGCCTTACGCTCACCATCATCCCGCTGCGCTCGAGCGACAAGACGGACTACGAGGTCTCGGTCACTTCCATCGCGCAGCCGGTCGAGGGCTTGATGACGGTCGAGTTCAGCCGCGAGGAAGCAAACTGGATGTCCATCCTGCCGCTTGGCTGGATTCCGGTGCCCGGCGGGAAGGGCGAGCGGGCGTGGGGCACGGATTCGGCCCTGAAGAAGACCGGCGAAATCATGTCCCGTTCGTGCGTGGACGCGATCGTAAAGATCATCCGCCGCGTGGAGCCGGAGGTCTGGCAGGCGGGATACCCGGTAAAATAGCCCCCAAGATAATGGTTGTAATGATCATGTCACAAGACTAACATGGTCATATGAAGGTCAAAGTTGCCCAACTGAAGACGCATCTCTCGCGATACTTGCGGGAATTGGAGCGGGAGGGCGGCTCGATCGAGATTTGCGTGCGGGAAAGGCCGGTGGCTTACCTGGCGTCGGCAAGGACGGCTCCTGAAAGTGGCGAGACTGCGCAGCAGCAGCAACGACTTCAAGCCGTCGGCCTGAAATGGACGCCGTCCAATGTGCCTGCCGAGAAGTTCGAGCCGGCGCCCGTGCCGGCGGGCGATGGGCGGAAGAATGTGGCTTCGGTTCAGAGGATGCGCTCGGAGCGTGATTGGTGATGCAGGTCTATCTCGATACCAGCGCGGCCGTGCCGCTGATTCTCCAGGAGCCTCACAGCAAGGCGGCCGTGTCGGCATGGAAGCATGTGACCCAGGCGTGGGCCTGGCAGTGGATGCGCGTCGAGGCGGAGGCCGCATTGATTCGTCGCAAGGCCGGCCCCGAAGCGTGGCGTCACTGGCGCGCTCTGTCCAGTCGCATCGAGTGGCTCAGCTTCGACGAGTCGTTGTTCGATCAGGTGTGCACCTTCAATCGTTCGCTCGGGCTGCGGGCGGCGGACGCGGGCCACCTCTTTGTCTGCGACCGCGCGCTGCGCGCGGTTCCGTCGCTGACCCTGCTGACTTTCGATTCTGAAATGCGCGACGCGGCGCAACGCATCGGAGTCCCGATTTTCGCCGGTTGAGCATTTGCTTCAGGGTCCCCTGCGGGCTTGCCCGCAGGAACCCAAGTTCATCAAGCTATGATGAAGAGGCCAAACCAATCGGAGCCCGGAAGGGGGGAAAGGCGGCGGGCAAGCAAGCCCGCAGGGGGCCTTCATCGTGTGGCGCAACTTGACCGGGGTAACGCACGGGTGCAAGATGCGGCTTGATGAAAATCCTCGATGCGCTGATTGACAGCCTCGCGGTCAAGGACGAGCCGGTGAAGAAGGTCTGCACCGGCGCGTTCTGGACCGCGGTCACGACGCGATGCACGGGCCTCTCCACCACGTATCGCGACATGGATCTCCAGCACAGTGACGAGCCGAAATTCGTCGAGGGGGCCGGGGATTTCGTGGGCATGCCGGCCGCCAGGCTGGTTGAGTTCGCGCGCTCGGAGAACACCGTCAGCGCCTCGATCGGTATGGCGACCGTCAATTCGCTGATCGAGCTGGACGAGTCGAAATGCACCGAGCGCGGCGCGTTCGACATCCTTGCCGAGAAAGGGCGCGGGCGTAACGTGGCCGTGGTCGGGCATTTCCCTTTCATCCCCAAGCTGCGCGATATCACGCGCAACGTGTGGGTGATCGAGAAGCGCCTGCGGCCGGGCGATTTCGCGGCAGGCGATGCGCCGAGGATTCTCCCGAAAGCGGAGGTGGTCAGCCTGACCGGCACCGCGTTCATCAACCATACCATCGAGGAGCTTCTGGCCCTGTGCCGCGACGCGTATGTCGTGCTGACCGGCCCGACCTCGCCGCTCGCGCCGGTGCTGTTCGACTTCGGCATCCACGCCATCTGCGGCACGCGCGTGACCGACGAGGCGGAAGTCGTCAGGCATATCAGCCAGGGCGCCTGCTTCAAACAGCTCCGCGGACATGGCGTACGCCTGCTGACGATGGTGAAGGATTGATGAGATTCACGAGATTTTCCCTGCTTGCGATTCTAACAGCTCTTGTCGTGAGCGGCTGCGGCGTGAAGAAGGACAAACAAGAGCCGGCGGATGAATCGCCGGTACAAGAGGTAACATTCCACATGCAAGTCACGATAGGCGGACTTCATGTTGATGTGATGCAGGTTGGTCCCGAGATCTTCCGGTTCGATGTGAAGCCCGGCGCGGAGACCGCGAGCGGTTCCATGCAGGAGGGGCCGATTTCGTTCTCCGGATCGGACGGCGGGTTCGCCATCCGCGGGCCCGGCGGCAACGTGTGGGAGTGCAGGTTGTCGAAGCTCGATGCCTTTGGCCGCGCGGCGGCGCCCGGGCTCCATCTTTCGTGGCGGTCCTGGGACGGCGAGGCGATCTACGGGCTCGGGGAGCGGTTCGACAGCCTGGACCAGGCCGGCAAGGTTGTGGACATGTGGATCGAGGATGCGCCGGGGCAGGGGGACGCGAGCCGCCAGAGTTACTACGTCACGCCCGTCCTCTACAGCACGCGCGGCTACGCATTCTTTGCGGCGGACAACCCCGAAGGCGCGTTCGATCTCAATGCGCGCGGCGGCGGAGTGAATCGTTATCGCCGCGCCGGACAGAGCATGACGTTCCATGTCGCGTTCGGTGACTCGCTCAAGGATCTCGTCCGCAAGCGCGAATCCGTGCAGGGTCCGCACCGCGGCATCCCCGATTGGGCGTGGGGTCCGTGGATCAGCCGCAACAGCTTCGAAAACCAGGCCGAAGCCGAAGAAGCGATCAACGGGATGGTTCAGCGCAATCTGCCCGTCGCCGCGATCGTGCAGGAAGCGTGGAAGGGCCGCAGCGAAACGGGCGACTTCAACAACTTCAGCTCCGAGCGCTGGCCGGACCTGCCCCGGTTCTTCGAGCTGTGCGGGCAGCACGACATCAGGAATGTGCTCTGGCAGGTGCCGGTGATTCATCCGTCGTCGCCCGAATTCGCGATCGGCCGGGACAGGGGCTTCTTCGTCAAGAAGCCGGACGGCTCGATCAGTTTCCGGCAGAACTGGCTCAAGGATTTCGCGAACGTGGATTTTACGAATCCCGACGCGGTGAAATACTGGCAGGACCTGATTCGCCCGACGGTGAAGCTCGGTATCTGGGGGTTCAAGGCCGATGACGGGGAGGACATCAAGCCCGACGATGTGTTCTTCGACGGCCGACGCGGCTGGGAAATGCACAACGAGTATTCGACGCTCTACAACCGCGCGCTGACGGAGCTGCTGGAACAGGAAGGCGTGGACGGACTTCTGTGGGCGCGCAGCGGGAGCCTTGGGAACGAACGGTATCCCGCGCTGTGGGCGGGTGATCAGTACGCGCGATGGGAGCAAATGGCTTCGCTTCTGCCCGCGGGGCTCTCGTCCGGCATGAGCGGGATGCCGTTCTGGGGGCACGACATCGGCGGGTACCTCGAGCAGCCGTCGCCGGAGCTTTGCATCCGGTGGGTGCAGCTCGGCGCGTTGAGCCCGCTGATGCAGTATCACGGCGTATTGCGGCGCGAGCCGTGGGAGTTCGGTCCGGAAGCTGAAGCGGCATATGCCCTGATGGTCCGGATCCGCATGAACCTGGCGCCGACCCTGATCGCGCTCGGTCACGAGACCGAGCGGACAGGCCTGCCGATCATGCGCCCGATGGTGCTGGAGTTCCCGGATGATCCGCGTTTCGTATCGGAGGACACGCAATACATGCTGGGCCCCGACCTGCTGGTGGCGCCCGTGTTGGAGGAGGGGGCGGCCGGCCGGCGGGTCGAGTTCCCGGCGGGCGTGTGGATTCATGCGCTGCGGGGCACCGCATACCGGGGGCCCGCCGGCATCGAAGTGCCGATCGGATTGGTGGACGCGCCGCTTTTCGTCCGCGGGGGCGCGATCCTGCGGCTGCAGTTGAAGGACAGCGCAACGCTCGGCGAATGGCGTGCGAACGATCCGGTACGGGATATGCAGTTCGGGCAGACCGCGCCGTGATCCGGAACCTGCGAGCGCTGCTTGCGGGGGGAGCACCCTGACGCGTGAGGCGATAGTCCGATTCGATCTGCCGGGCGCGGACAGCGGGGGTTTCTCAGTCGAACCTCTTTGACCTTTCCGGCGACGTGCCTCGCCCGAACACGGGGAGTGCCTTCAAAAGCTCCGACACGTGCGACCGTGGACAGGCATAACAGGGGAAGAATCCATGGACGCCCCGGTCACCGGTGATGATCCCCCCTTTGCTGAACGGCACGGGCATAGCCGTTGCGTTTCGCTTGTGCGAAGCGCAGTTTGCGCAGTAGTCTGCAGGGGCTGAATTGCCTTTCCGCCGGCGAAGTGCGACTATGAAGGCGCAAGCCCAAGTGCGGGTGCCGGGCTGAGGGATGGCTGCATGAACGAAACGATGCTTCTTCACGATCTGGCCGTTGTCATGACGGCGGCGGGCGTGGCGGCGCTTGTCGCCCACGCTTTCAACCAGCCCAAGATCCTCGGCTACATCCTCGCCGGCGTGGTGATCGGGCCCCACACCCCGCCTTTTTCCTTCGTGCACAACGAAGCGACGATCCGGACGCTTGCCGACTTGGGCATCCTCTTCCTGATGTTCTCGCTCGGGCTCGAGTTCAATCTGCGACGCCTCCGCGAAGTCGGACGAATCGCCTTCATCACGGCCGCTCTCGACGTGGCGCTCATGCTTTATGCCGGTTATCAACTGGGCCGCTGGTTCGGTTGGGGGACATTGGAAAGTCTCTTCCTCGGGGCCATAATCTGCGATTCGTCGACGACCGTCTTGGCTAAGTTGCTGCGGGAGTTGGACAAATCGCAGGATCGTTTTGCCCATATCGTGTACGCCACCACGCTCGTTGAGGATCTGCTTGCGATCGCGCTGATCGCCGTTCTCACGGGCCTCGCCTCGACAGGCAGCCTTCAGGGTGGGCAGGTCGCGGTCCGCATGGTCGTCCTTGCGGTTTTCCTGGTCGTGGTGCTGGTCGTCGGATTGCTGCTGGTTCCACGGTTTCTGACGAGAGTGGCCCGCTACCGCAACGACGAGCTTCTCGTCATTGTCGTGCTTGCGCTCGCGTTCGGCGTGTGTCTGCTTGCCGTCCGCCTCGATCTCAGCCTTGCGCTCGGCGCATTCCTCATCGGCGCCATCATGGCCGAGTCGGGGCTGATCGGCCGCATCGAAATGCTGGTGGCCCCGTTCCGCCACATGTTCACCGCCGTGTTTCTCGTGGCGATCGGCTTGCTGGTCCAACCGCTCCTGATGGTCCAGTATCTGCTGCCGATCATGCTCGTCGCCCTGGTCATCATAACGGCGAAATGGATCAACTGTTCCGTGGGCAGTTTCCTGGGAGGCAGTGATCTCGGCACCTCGTTCCGTGTCGGTATCGCCATGGGCCAGGTCGCCGAGTTTGCGTTTATCATCGCCGCGCTCGGGCTCTCCCTCGATGTCACGCGGCCCGAGATATACCAGGTCGCCGTGGGCGCGGCCGTGCTTTCGGTGATCCTGAACCCGTATTTGATCCGGCATGCGGATCGACTGGCCGCGCTCGCGAGCCGGATCATTCCGGCGAATATGCAGCAGACGCTCGGGGTGTACACGCACTGGATCCATCAGTTGCGCGAGGAATCGTCGGACACGCCGCTTGCGCGGACGGTCCGGCGTTCGCTCCGCCTGGTGCTCATCAACACCGTCTTCATTGTGGCGCTGTTCATGGTGGCGGGATACGCGGCCAGCCATGAAGGTTTTGAGGCCGCTTTGCCATTCGGAGCAAGCGCGCAGCGCGGACTGCTGTGGCTGATGGCCGTGCTGCTTGCGCTTCCTTTCTACGTGGCCAATTTCCGCAAGATCCAGGCGTTGGGCATGATGCTGGCTGAAGTGACGATCCCGCCTTCCAACCAGACGGGCTGGGCGCGGAACCTGCGCGCGCTGGTCGGGGCCTTGACCCTGTTCCTTGGTGTCGCGGGAATGGCCCTGCTGACGTTTCTGCTCAGTTCCGCTTTTCTGCCTTCTCCGCGCGCCTTGATATTGCTTGTCGGAGTGGTGGCTGTCGTCACCGGTTTGAGTTGGCGTACGCTGGTGCGTGTGTATGCGCGCGCGCAAAGCGAGGTGCGCGATTTGTTTGCACGCGAGGCGCCAGCCGCCCAGCACCCGTCATTGCCCGCGACCATCGGCGCGCTGCTCGACCGTGACGTCTATGCCGTCACCGTGCCTGTTCGCTCTCCCGTCATCGGCAGGTCCATCCCGGAGATTGAATTGCGTTCGAAAACCGGCGCCACGGTGGTGAGCATCGAACGCGGGACAGAGGTCCTGCTTGCGTCTGACGCCAGCGTCAAGCTGGATCCCGGCGATCGAGTGCTCTTGTTGGGAGAACCCGCCCAGATAGAAACCGTCCGTGAGTTGTTCAGTGGATTGGATGTTTGAACTGCGTGCTTTGCCTTGCCCGGTCATGGGGAATTGAGAATGCCGGTCCCAATCGGAGTTGGGACCTACGATGGCGCGCCGAGTCGAAGTTCGAGGCGCAATGTAAGAGAAGCGGGGAACTACGCCGTGGCAGTCTCCGTTCTCGGCTGCGCCTCGAACGAAGACTGGCGGAGGGGGAGGGATTCGAACCCCCGGTGCCCGTAAGGACACTCCGGTTTTCAAGACCGGCGCCTTAAACCACTCAGCCACCCCTCCGATTCAAGATGCTTGTTCAGCCAGCGAC
>JAKJGV010000054.1:12152-14569 GCA_022704185.1 Verrucomicrobiota bacterium | reverse complement strand
GGCTTTCCGTTGACCGCCGAGGTGATCCAGTCGAACCTGGATTTCGGGCCGCGCGACGCCGAGTTGTTTGCGCGCCACGAAATGGGAGAGGACATCCGGCGCGTACTCCGCCTGTACGTCAAGCTGCTGGATCGGATCCGCGACCGGGTGAGCCAGGAGAAGCCGGTGCTGGAGAGAGCGCTGTTCTGGTCGGAAGAGGTTTTCTGGACACCGGCGCAGCGTTGAGTCGGGGATTCCGGCGCGGCCGGCCGCGCGTCAACCCAACAGGGCCATTGCTTCTTCACGGCTGTTGACGATCGGCAACTCCTTGCCGATGTGCAGCAGGTCCAGCGTACGCACAAGTTTCCTGTCCACGCCGACAAGCACGATGCGTCCGCGCGAAAAAGCGATCTGCCGGTAGTATTTCAGAAGCAGGCCGATGGCCCGGCTGTTGAGGTAGGTCAGTTCCGTGCAATCGAGAAGGACCAGCACGCCGGCCGTGCCGGCAACGGGATCCATCCGCTCCTTGAACCGGTCTATGTACTCGGAGTCCACGGGGCCGCACAGCCGCACCACCGTGATCTTCCCCTCCTGAGAAACCAGGACCTGCAGCGCTTTCGATGCCATGAGCTCCCTCCCGCTCCTGCAGACAGTCATGCCTAGGTTAGTGCTTTAAGCGTAAGGATGTGAGGGCCCTAATGCAAGAGCGGATCAGGCACTTTCGGCCTGGTGCGCCGGAAGGCGGATGCGGAAAGTGGTCCCCCGGCCGGCTGCCGACTCGTAACTGATGTCCCCGCCGTGCGCCTCGACGATGGCGCGGGTGATGGCCATTCCCAAGCCTGTGCCCTTGATTTTGCCCACGGTGGCGAACGGCTCAAAAAGGGTTCCTCGCAGCGATTCGGGGATTCCCGGCCCGTTGTCGGCCACGGCGATCTCAATCATCGGGCTGCTATCCTTGACGCGGATGGAAATCCGGCCGGGTTCTCCGGCCAGCGCTTCGACGGCGTTGTTGACGAGATTCTGAAAAACGCGGAACAGTTTGTCGCTGTCCGCGTTCAGCATTTTCTGAATCGAATCCACGGTCAGTTCCACGTGCATGCGGTTCAGGTACTCGTGATTGTAGGTCTGGAAACGGCCCAGGATCTCGGATATCGGCACCGGCCTGAGCTGGAGCTGGGGCCGTCCGCGCGAGAACTCGAGGATTTCCTCGACGAGGGTCTGCATGCGCGACAACTGGGACTCCAGCAGGTCGCAATGCTCGGTCAGATCCGCGGGCGGGTCCCGCCGGAGCATGTCCGTGACCAGTTGGATCACGCAGAACGGACTCTTAAGGTCGTGAATGATCCGGTCCGCCATCTCGCCGATGAGCGTCATGCGCTCTTTCCGCAGCCGCTCCTCGACGTAACGCTCGTTGATGTCGCGGACTTTCGCGATCGTATGCAGCGCGACATTCAGAACGCCCTGTCCGCCGGTCGTGTTGAACACCTCGACCACGGTTTCGCGGGGGAGGCGGGCTAGGACGGTGTTGTCCTCGGCCGCGAAGGCGCTGGCGCTGCGGGGATGACCGTCCAGCACCCCGAACTCGCCGAAAAAGTCATTGGCATGAACGAGCGCGAGAAACTGATCCTTCCCGGAGGCATCCTTCTTGGTGAGGCGAACCGTTCCCCTGAGCACCAGGTAGATGGAGTCGGCGAGCCCGCCCTCGCGGAAGATCACGGCATCCTGCGGGAATGCAACGATCGCGGCGGCTTCCGCCAGTTGACCCGCAGGCACTTCGTCGAAAAAAGCCAGAAAGGCGTGATTTCGCAGATCTTGCGGCGATATTTCCTGGACAGGCATGGGCGTGACCGATGTCCTTCCACGTGATGAATACCACATCGTGCGTTGTGCGTCGAGAGCGCGCGGCGCCGCGCGCGCGATTGCGTCCGTTTGGGCGGCGGGGTACAACTGTCCGTGACTCGGATGGAATCCGCATGACGCACGGAAGACGCAGAGCGGGATGGTCGCGGGAGGAGGGGATGGGCTACGGGGCTCTTCTGCTCGCGGTGATTCTTTTCAGCACGCTCGAAGTGTCCGTGAAACTCATGGGCGGTGCGATCCCGCCGCTGCGATTCGCCTCCATCCGTTTCATCCTGACCGGCCTGCTTCTGCTTGTGCCCGCCCTGCGCAGGCTCCGGCTCCGGGTGGAGCCCCTTGGCTTGGCGGATGCCGGCGTGTTGCTCGGTCTGGGGTTCGTTGGGGTAACCTTGGCGCTGAGCTTCTACCACACCGCGCTGCAGTATCTCCAGGCGAATGTCGGCGCCATCGTGTTCAGCGCGAATCCTGTCTTTGTGGCCTTGTTTGCACCGCTCCTGCTGGGGGAGCGGCTGAACCGGTGGAGTTTCCTCGCGGTTGCGCTGGGGGTGGGCGGGATTTTCGTGCTCGCCTTGAGTCGCGGC
>JAKJGV010000054.1:265-12142 GCA_022704185.1 Verrucomicrobiota bacterium | reverse complement strand
GGCGGGGGGGGCGGGCCCGGATGGATTCGGGGAATCCTGTTGATGACCGGCTCCCAGGCGACCTTCGCGCTCTACTCGGTGTTGTCACGCAAGTACATGCCGCGTTACGGCGCGCTGGTGATCACGTCCTTTGCCGGGCTCGTCGGCGGCGCGGCGATACTGCCCCTGTCTTGGCTGGTCGAGGGATCTCCTTTTGTTCCGTTGCCGCCTGCCGCATGGGGGCACCTGTTGTATATCACCGTAGTGGCGACGGCCATTCCGTACCTCTTGTTCTTCTATGGAATCGTGCAGACCGGCGCGGCGCGGGGCTCCATGTTCTTTTTCCTGAAGCCGGTGCTTGCGTCCGTGTTTGCCTACGCCGTGCTTCGCGAAACGCTGACGCCAGCGATGGTAGCCGGTGCCGCACTGGTGGTGGGCGCGCTGGGGTTGACGGTGATCCCCCAGACCCGCATTACAATACCCGATTGACCGCCTGTCGGCCGCGCGAGTAAGCTGGCGTGCAAGGGAGAAGAACGTGGGGACCGGCGCCGGGTCGTGATGGAAAGGAGCGTTCGAAATGGCATTGCGTATCGAAATCGAAGAACGGGGCAAGGACCGATTTCTCGTTCGCCTGGACGGGCGGTTGGATACGAACACGGCTTCCGACTGTGAACGGCGCCTCGCGCCCCTGCTGGAGACCGCCCGCCAGATCGTGCTTCATCTTGAAGAACTGGAGTACATCAGCAGCATGGGATTGCGTGTCCTGCTGAGCGCCCGAAAAGCGATGGCCGCGCACCGTGGCCGGCTTGTCCTGGCCAGCCCGTCGCCGGCGGTCCAGAAGGTCCTCGACCTCGCGGAAATCCTTCCGGCCACCGACATCTTCCAGAGCCTCGAAAGCGCCGATATCTTTCTCGACGCGGTTCAGCACAAAGAGAAGTACAAGGATATTGACGTGGATGCCTGAAACGGAGATCAGCATGCTCCGCGCCTTCCGCAGCGGGAGAATCATGCGGATCCTCCCGGTGGTCCTGTGCGGAATGGCGATGCTTTCCGCGCCGCGTTCCGAAGCCGGTCCTCCGGCCGACGTCCTCAAGCCCGTCACCCTCATCCTTCAGTGGGCTCCGCAGTCTCAGTTCGCCGGCTACTACGTTGCGCTCGACAAGGGCATCTACGCGAAGCACGGCTTGGATTTGACGATCCTGCGCGGAGGCCCGGACCGGGAGCAGGTGGACTACCTGCTTCGTGGTCGCGCGCAGTATGCGACACGATGGCTGACCACCGCGCTCGAGGATATGGACCGGGGCGTCCCGTTGAAGCACGTGGCGCAGGTCATCAATCGGTCCAACCTGGCGATCGTGGGATGGAAGGATCGCGGGATCGAGAGCGCACAGGATCTTTCGGGGCGTCGCGTGGGGGTCTGGGAGGGTCAGTTCCGGCCTCCTTTCATCGCGTTCTTCAAGGCGCACGGGATCCAGCCGCAGGTAGTCCCCCAAAACTACTCCATCAACCTGTTTTTGAGGCGCGGCGTCGAAGCCTGTTCGGCGATGATCTACAACGAGTATCACATGATCTACCAGGCGGGCGTGGATGAGGACGAACTGGCGCTGTTCACGCTGGCGTCGGATGACATGCCGCTTCCCGAGGACGGCATCTACTGCCTGCGCGAGACTCATGAAAGGGACCCGGCTGTCTCTCGCGCGATGGCCGACGCGTCCATGGAAGGATGGCGCTACGCGGCCGAGCATCCCGTGGAGGCGTTGGCCATCGTCATGAAGTACGTGCGCGAAGCCCACGTCCCGACGAATCGCGCGCACATGAAATGGATGCTGGAGAAGATACTGCCCAGTATCTTCCCGCCGCGCGAGGGGTTGTGGGAGCCCGGTCGACTTTGTCGCAAGGCGTACCGCAAGACCGCGGACATGATGGTGGAGCAGGGGTTGATCCGTCGGGCACCGGCCTTCGAGGAATTCACCGCGCAGGAGTGTCTGAATGTTCCGTAACGTCAGCATCGCCGTTCGCATGACCGTCCTGATCCTGGCTGGCGCGGGCTGCATCCTCGGCGCGCTGATCGGATACAGCTATGTGTCCGCGCGCCGCCTTCTCGAAGAAGAGCTGCGCGAGAAAGCGCAGTATCTCGCCGATGCCACGGCGTGCCGCATTGAGGTGGTCGAGCGCGCCGTCGAGAAAGTCGTGCAGTCCGGCGCCTTCATGCTCGAGGACCGGGAATGGGATCTCGAAGAACGCTATCGCATTCTGACCGGCGTCGTCGAACGCAACCCGGAGATATTCGGCGCGGCGATCGCCCCGTCGCCGCACGGCCCGGCCCCGTATGTGTGCCGCGCCCCGGATCGGTCCGGGGAAGTCGTGCGCCGGGATCTCAGCGCGGAGGAGTACAACTACGAGATATGGGACTGGTTCACCCTCCCGCGCGATCTTGGCCGCGCGGTCTGGACGGAGCCGTATTTCGACGAGGGTGGCGGGGAAGTGCTGATGGTGACGTATTCCGTGCCGCTTCGGCGTCCGGGCTACCCCGGCGAATTCGCCGGCGTGTTAACGAGCGATGTGGCCCTCGAATGGCTGCGGGAGATGATCGCGTCGCTGACGGTCGGCGAGGCCGGCTACGCGTTCCTGATCTCCGCGAACGGTACGTTCGTCTCGCATCCGGTCGCGGAGATGATCATGAGCGAAACGGTATTCAGCGCCGCGGAGGATCGCGAATACCCGCTGCTCCGGGAGATCGGGCGAAGCATGACGCGCGGCGAAACGGGCTTTGTTCCCTTCAACAGCCTGGCAAATGGAAAGGAAAGCTGGTTGGCATATGCTCCGGTCCGTTCGACCGGGTGGTCGGTCGGCCTTGTTTTCCCGCGGGAGGAAATCCTGGCCGTGGTTCTGCGCCTGAGCCGGGAGGTGTTCGGCCTGGGCGCGATCGGATTTGCCCTTCTGCTGGGGGTCGCGCTGGGCATCGCGCGGTCCATCACCCGGCCTTTGCGCGAGCTCGAGGCGGCAACGCGCACGCTGTCGAAGGGCCAACTGGATGTGCCGCTGCCCGCGATCCAGGGGGATGACGAAGTCGCGCACCTGGCGACCTCATTCGACACGATGCGGCGCGACTTGAAGCGGTACGTGGAGGATTTGCGCTCGACGACCGCGGCCAAGGAACGCATCGAGAGTGAGGTTCACATCGCACACAGCATCCAGATGAGTCTGGTGCCGCGCACGTTTCCCCCTTTCCCCGAGCGGCATGACGTGGAGATTTTCGCGATCCTGGAGCCCGCGCGCGAAATCGGCGGCGACTTCTACGATTTTTTCCTCGATGACGACTGGCTGTACATGGTGGCGGGTGACGTGTCCGGCAAGGGAATTCCGGCGGCCTTGTTCATGGCCGTTACGCGCACGTTTCTCCGCTCGATCTGGCACGAGTTGAAGGAGCCGGGTCCGACGCTCGCGCGGCTGAATAACGAGCTGGCGCGCGACAACGACTCGAGCATGTTCGTGACGCTCTTCTGCGCGCGCGTCCACCTGCCGACGGGGCGCTGCGACTACGCCAACGGCGGGCACAACCCTCCTTATCGCCTCCGGCCGGGCGGCGAGGTGGAAGAAGTGCCTCGCGTGAAAGGGGCCGTGGTCGGGGGCCTGGAGGATCTGCGATTCGAAGAAGGCTCCCTGACGTTCGAGCCGGGCGAGGTGCTGTACCTCTATACCGACGGAGTGACGGACGCCATGGATCCGGAAGATCGGTTGTCAGGCGACACCTGGCTCAAGACGCAGCTCGGGGGGTTGGATCGGCAGGCCGATTGCACGAAGATTGTGCGCGAGATGCGTGAGCGCTTGCGTGTTTTCACACGCGGAGCGGAGCAGTCGGACGACATCACGATGCTCGCGTTCCGGTATCTCGGGGGCGGTTCCTGAACGAGGGAGTGCTAAGTAGAAGCGGTCTCGAGACCGCTTCTACTAAATGATAGAGGCGATTTTCGCCGGGGGCAAGTTCGGAACGCTTTCCAAAGACGGATTATCGCTGGGGCACCATGCTGGCCCGCATCGTTTCCCATTCCTCGGGCGTGTTCACATTGTTGACGATCGCGGGGTCGTCCACCGCGAACTCCATCGCGCGGGTTTTAAGTATGTCGTCCATGCGGGTCTTCCCGCCACGGGCGCCCGTGAGCAACAGTTCCTCCGCGAGCGCGCGGGAGATCCATGCGATGCGTCCGTGCTCTCCCTTCCAGATCGGCCGGATCGCCGCGGCGGACGCGTTGTTCGCGAACGCCAGGAGCGCGCGAATCGTTCCCGGTCGGATCCCGCACGTGTCCACGGGCAGAATCACGTACCCCGCCGCGTCCACCGAACGGAGCCCCGCCTGGACGGATGAAAAACGTCCCTCGATCCATCCGGGATTGTACGTGATCCGGCACGCCTGAAGGCTGGGGAGTATCCGTTCGTAATCGGAACCCAGGACGATGACGACCGGATCGCAGCCCGCGCGCCGCAGTCGTTCATATTGATCAACGGCCAGGGGAACCCCGCCGGGTGTTTCGAGAAGTGCCTTGGCGGTTCCCGCCGCCAGAATGATGCCGGCGTGTTGCATCGGTCACGGGGAATGTCGTCGCATCTGTCGTTCGAGATCCCGCTCCATAGCCTTGCGCTGGCGCTCCATGCGTTCGGTGGCGCGCTCCATCTGCTCCTGGAACTCGCGGTACTTCTTGTCTTCCTCGCGCTGCAGTCGCTGCAGTTCTTTCGGGTCCATGGTGGTTGCCGGAGACGGCTCTTCGACCGAAAGGTCTATCACGACGCGTTCACCGGTCGCAGGCTCCGGGGAAGGCGGTTCGACAGCGGTTTCCTTCGCGCGCTCCGCGGCGGCGCGTTTCTCTTCTTCAGCGCGGGCCTTCTCTTCGCGCGCCTTGCGGAGCGCTTCCTCTTCTTTCTGCTTCTCTTTCTCCGCCTTCGCTTTCTCCTCCGCCGCGCGTCTCGACTTCTCTTCCTTCTCCCGCGCGCGCTCCTGCGCCAGGCGTTCCTTTTCGTCTCGCCGGGCTTGGCGCTCGGCACGCACCCGCTCCTCTTCTTGCCTGAAGAATTCCTCCCACGCACGCTGTCGCCGCTCGTTTTCCTCGCGCGCGAGTCGTCGTCGTTCCGCGCGCTCCTCCGAGGTCTCGCGCGAACCACCCCACAAGCGCTGCCACCACGACAACGCCTCCCCTTCGGTCTCCGGGGTCGGTTGCGTCTTCACGGCGGGGACAACTGCGTCGGCTGCATCGGGGACCGCGGAATCCGAGGTGTCCGGCTTGTCCGCTGCGCGCCGCCGTTCCTCTTCTTCCTTTGCCCTCTGCGCGGCCTTTTTCTCTTCCGCGGCCTTGCGCCGGGCGGCCTCTGCGATCGCCTTGCGCTCCTGCTCGGCCTGCTGCTCCCGGGCCGCTTCAGACTCAAGGGCATCCTTCTCCTGCTTCGCTCGAACAGCTGCGATCCGCTCTCGTTCCCGCTGCTCAAGAATGCTTTGCTGTTGGGCTTCCTTCTTCAAGCGCTCCACTTCCGCGCGCTCCGCGGCCAACCGCTCTTGTTCGGCGCGCAGCCGCGCCTCTTCCGCCGCCCGTGCCTCTTCCGCTTCTCGTTTCAGGCGCTCCAGTTCCGCCCGTTCTTCCGCAAGGCGCTTCTGTTCGGCGCGCAGCCGTTCCGCTTCGGCCAGCGCCGCTTGTTCCACGTCGTCCTGCGACGGGGTCGGCTCGATCCGTTCGGCGGGCGGCAGGTCGGCTGCGGGCTGCGCTTCGGGCTCCAGCGCGGGTTCCGCCGCGGTTGCGGGTTCCGGCGCGGGTTCGGGCTCAAGTTGGGGCTCAGGTTCACGTCCGACTTCGGCCTCGGGTTCAGGCAGGGGTTCAGGCTCTTCAACCACGGGAACTTCTTCCTGCGCGACAGCCGTATCCGGTTCCACAACTTCTTCCCGCGGTCCCTCGCGCCTCGAGCGCCAGCGTTGGAGGAAGGACGGTTTCGGTTCCTCCACGCTTCCCTCGACCGCAGGAACCTGGTCCGGCACACCGGAGAATCCAACCGGCTCGGTTCCGATGTCGCCCTGATCCAGAGCCCCCTCGACAGGAGCCTCTTCCTTTGCGCCGGGCTCGGGCTGTTCGGCCGTGGAGGACGCCACCGTGTCCGTGACTCCGCAACTGCGCGCCAACGCCAGCACCAGGTACTGCGCCAGCATCTCGGAAGACATCGTGCGGTCCTTCATTTCCTTGTTCAGAATGGCCGACCGCACCATCTCCATGGTTTTCGGGAAGTGAATGGATTGAGGATCGTAGAGATCGCAGAGGGGGACGCTCTTCTCCTGCGAGTATGTGGTATGAGCCTTCTCCACATCGCGGATGATTTCGGAAATCGGCTTCAAGGCTTCCGCCGTCACCGAGGGATCCAGGTCGGGCGCAAGCTCCCGCATCTCGCGCACCATTTCGGCGGCGTCGAGGACCTTGTCCACGGACGACACGATGATGTAGTAGCGGCCTCGATACTGGAACACCGATCCGGAGAAAGCGTAGTCACGGTTGAGTTCGAGATCGTTCAGCACGGGAACAAGCTCGGCGGTCGCGTAGACGGTTCCCACCACGCGGGTGTAGAAGGCTATATAGCGCTTGTCGTCAATACGCTGAATGCGGCCGCTGGCGTGCCCCGTCAGCCGGTCCCTGAACATGATCGAACGGGCCCAGAACCGTTGGGGCGATGCGAGCAGGGCTTCCGGTTCGACGGCGATAGACGCGGGCTGGGTCTGCGCGGAACATAAAACACAGGCCAGGCCCCAAGCCGCAAGCGATGCGGGGAGAAATCGCAAAAGGCGCATTCTTCGGCATCCGTCCATGGGACCCAATATACACCACGAAGACACGCAATTGCCAAGTAATATACGGGTACGCGAAGCAGCCCTTGCCCGGGCATCAGTCCCGCTCGATCAGCACATCATCCACGAAGACGGTGCCCTTTCCGCCCTTTTTGCCTTCACACAGGTGGATCCCGAACGCGGCTTTGACCGCGCCCTTTGGAACCTGGACCTTCGCGAGTTGGATTTGCTCCCATCGGAGGCGGGAAATATTCTGGGCGTGCGAGAGGGAGCTTAGCGTGCGCGTGACTTCCGTGCCGTCCGCGCGTTTCCACTCGATGACGAGCATCACATGCGCGGTTCCCCCGATCTTGTCTTCACGATCGCTGACCAGGAAAGCGCTGAAGTTGTAGCGCTCGCCCTCGTTGACATCCGTGAAGAAGTTGGCGCCCTGGAAGGCGTCCGGCAGATTCTGCGTACTCATCTTCAATGACTGGCTTCCGCTCCGCGCTGCCTTGTCGGAAACGCCCATCATGTTCATCTTGCTGGTGAACAGCATCCACTCGGTTGGAGACTGACCAATGCCGCCTGCGGGCTCCTCGAAGCCGGGGTTGACAGCCAGGTTCGACTCCTCCTGCTGGGCGTGAGAGGAAATCAGCAGGGCCGGACACAACAGCATAGCGACTACCCACTTCGATGCAGGCATTGGCGTCTCCTTCCTTTATATGGCGGTACCGTCACAAGGGCGGTCCGGAGCGCGAACTGAACCCGCAGTCATCCACATAAAAAGCCCCGTATCCGCCGCTATTCCGGCTGAAGAAAGTGATCACGACCACTCCGGCAACGGCCAGATCGGGCGCCTGTGCTTCCACGACAAAACGGGTCCAGCGGCTGAATGGTAGCTCATGGCTCCATGCAGGTCCATACTGTCTTGTGAGTTCGTTTCCACCCGCGTCCTGCCACTCGATGCTGATCTGGCCGTACGAATCGCCGAGCATTGAGGACTGCGGGCAGTTCATGACAAACACGGAGAACGTGTAGGAATGTCCCGGCGTGGCGCTGAATCGTTGCGCGATTCCCTGGTAGGCGTCCTCGCCCTCCTGCGCGGTGAGTTTGCAGGATTGCGTTCCGGCCTTTGCGCGGCCATCGGTGATGCCGATCCGTACTTCCGGAGTGGAGGAGAACCAGAACCAGTGATCGGGACGCACCTCCGGATCGTCCGTGACGGCAGGTTCTTCGAAGCTCAGATTCAGAGGTTGAGGAGGAAGCGGCTCCTCCGCGAATGAACTCATTCCGAGGGTTGCAGAAACCAGTGCTGCAGCAATCAGCGTTTTCATTTGAGCCCCTCCTGATTCCGGATGCCCGATCCCCGCAAATCGGAAGAAAGCATGACATGACAATCCGCCACGATCAAGCATGAAAGCGCTTACATTGGACTGGGCTACTTTGGGTTTTTGGCAAAGAACGGGCACAAATCCTTAATCGGGCACCCGGGACAGTTCGGCTTTCGCGCAAAACAACACCGCCGGCCGTGAAAAACCATGACGTGCGACCAATCGGACCAGTCCTTCTCCGGGATGATCGCTTTCAGGTCGAATTCGATCTTGTCGGGGTCGTCGCTCTTTGTGAAGCCAAGCCGTCCCGAAAGCCGCTTGAAGTGCGTGTCCACGATGATGCCCGGCTGGCCGTAGGCGGCGGAGATGAGCAGGTTGGCCGTCTTGCGCCCGATGCCGGGAAGCTGAATCAAAACGTCCAGGTTGTCTGGAACCTTGCCGCCGTGCCTCTCGTCAAGCACCGCGCACAGCGCGCGGATGTTCTTCGCCTTGTTGCGGAAGAACCCCGTGGATCGGATTTCGTTTTCCAGCACTTCCTGCGGGATGCGCGCCCAATCCTTCGCCGTGCGGTACTTCTTGAACAACGCGGGCGTGACCATGTTTACCCGCTTGTCGGTGCACTGCGCGGAGAGAATCGCACCAATGGCGAGCTCGAGCGGATTGGAGAAGTTCAACTCGCACTGCGCGTTGGGATAGGCCTTCCTCAGCCGCTTGAGAATGGCTGCTGCGCGTTTCTGCTGATCGGATTGTGCTGGCATACAGTGATTCTTAGCCCGAATGGATGTTGCTGAGAAGATGAATTCAACCGCGAATTGACGCTAATGAAGACTGTTCAGAACAAATTCCGATTCGCGTTAATTAGCGCTAATTCGCGGTTCCAAAAAAAGTGCCGGGCAGGTTGGCCCGTCCGGCACTCGGAATTCGAAATTCGGCAATCTCTTACTTCTGCTCGCCCGCGCCTTCGGCGTCCTTCTCTTCCAGCGCGGCCTTGCGGCTCAGGCGGACCTTGCCGTTGTCATCCACATTGATGCACTTGACCCAGATCTGCTCGTTCATCTTCACCACGTCTTCCACGCGCTTGACGCGGAAGTTGGCGAGTTCGCTGATGTGCACGAGCCCTTCCTTGCCGGGCAGGATCTCGACGAACGCGCCGAAATCCTTGATGCCCGTGACCGTGCCGCGGTAGATCTTTCCGACCTCCGCTTCCGCGGCGACCATGTTCACTTCAATCACGGCGGCGTCCATGGCCTCCTTGTTCGTGCTGAAGATGTGCACGCTCCCGTCGTCCTCGATGTCGATCTGCACGTCCAGCGTATCGGTGATACGGCGGATGTTCTTGCCGCCCGGGCCGATCAGCATGCCGATCTTCTCCGGGTTGATCTTCAACACGGTGATGCGCGGCGCGAACGGCGACAGCTCGTCGCGCGGCTTCGCGATCACGCTCTCCATGTAATCGAGGATCTTCGCGCGGGCGTTCTTCGCCTGCTCGAACGCGCCGGCGACGAGGTCCCACTCCAGCCCGTGAATCTTGAGATCCACCTGGAAGCCCGTGATGCCGTTGCGCGTGCCGGCGACCTTGAAGTCCATGTCGCCGCAATGATCCTCGGCGCCGAGGATATCCGTCACCAGTGCCGACTTTCCGGGCGCCGTGAAGAGGCCGATCGAAATGCCGGCCACGGCTCTCGTGATCGGGATGCCCGCGTCCATTAGGGCGAGGCAGCCGACGCACACGCTGGCCATTGAGGACGAGCCGTTCGAGCCCATGATCTCGGAGACCACGCGGACCGTGTACGGGTAATCCTTCGGCATCACCTGCTTCAACGACCGCTCCGCGAGCGCGCCGTGGCCGATTTCGCGGCGGCCGACGCCGCCGAGGCGGCCCACTTCGCCGACGCTGTACGGCGGGAAGTTGTAGTGCAGCATGAAGTTCTTCTCGTCCGGTCCGCCGGCCCAGTCGTCCATTTCCTGGACATCGGACTTGGTGCCGAGGGTGACGGTGGCCAGCGCCTGCGTCTCGCCGCGGTTGAACAGCGCGGAGCCGTGCGTGCGCGGGAGCAGGCCGACCTGGGCCTTGAGCGGGCGAAGCTCGTCGAACGCGCGGCCGTCAATGCGCCGCTTGTTCTCGAGCACGTTCTTCCGAACGGTCTCGATTTCGAGCATGTCGAACGCGAACGCGAACTGCGAATCGGTCATTTCCGGGAGCTGTTCGAGCAGCTTGGCTTTGCCTGCTTCTTTGATCGCGGTGACCTTCTCCTGCCGCTCCAGCTTGCCGGCGATCATCAGCGCGCCCTGCAGGTCCGCGCCGATCAACGCGCGCAGCTTGTCGGTGAGCGTGGTGTCAATTTCAACCGCCTTGTACTGCTTGTCGGGAAGCCCCAGCGCCTTGCGCAGCGCGAGTTGGGCGTCGATGACCGGGATGATCGCCTGGTGGCCGAACTTCATCGCGGCGACCATGTCCGCCTCGCTGATTTCCACGGCGGAACCCTCGATCATCATCGGGAGTTCGCGCGTGCCGACGTAGACGAGATCGAGATCGCTCTTCTCCATATCGGTGTGCGTCGGGTTGGCGACGAACTTGCCGTCAATGCGGCCGACGCGCACGGCGCCGATCGGGCCGTTGAACGGAAGCTCGGAGAGCACCAGCGATGCGCTCGCGGCGTTCATGGAGAGGATCATGGAGTCGTTTTCGGCGTCGGTGCAGAGCATGGAATTGTTGATCTGCACCTCGTCGCGGAACCCGTCCGGGAAGAGCGAGCGGATCGGGCGATCCGTCATGCGCGCGGTGAGGATCTCGCGCTCGGAAGGGCGGCCTTCGCGCTTGAAGAACCCGCCGGGGAACTTGCCCGCGGCGTAGGACTTCTCGCGGTACTCGACCTGGAGCGGGAAGAAATCGCAGCCTTCGCGCGGGGCCTTGGTGGTCACCGCGGAGAACACGATGGTGTCTCCGAGGCGGACCGTTACGGACCCGGCGGCCTGCAGGGCGAGAAGCCCCGATTCGAATATCATCTGCTTGCCGTGAACATCGGCTGCTGCTCGTTGTGTGTTATGCATTTTTCCTTTCGTGCCATTCGGGTCTTAGTCGGCGGGGATCACGCGTTCGCGGCCGGTACACCCGTACCGGTTGAATCCACAACGGGTGGAATTGAACGCACTCCTTTGACAGCAAGGCCTGAGCATATCCGGCACACAGTTCTTTCGGTGTGACAGAACCAGGCGTTCGGGAAGGGGGGAACTAACGACGCAGCCCAAGGCGATCGATCAGCTTCTTGTACCGATCCTCGTCCTTACTTCTGAGGTAGTCGAGCAGGCGCCGGCGCTTGCTGACCATGACAATCAGGCCACGGCGCGAGCTGTGGTCCTTCTTGTTTGTTTGCAAGTGCTCCGTGAGCTCTGATATCCGCTTGGAAAGCAGGGCCACCTGCACTTCCGCGGAACCGGTGTCCCGTTCGTGCAATTGATATTCCTGCTTAATCGACGCCTTAGTTGCGGTTTCCATAACCTTTCCAGACCTATTCTGGCTTATTCCTTGTTTTTCCTCTTTTTCTTTTCCGCGGGCGACTTTAGTGACCGGCCGGGGGGTTGTAAAGCGATATGTTGAGGATTTTTTTGGGGATTGGAGATTGGCTGATTAGAGATTAGGGATTGGGGATTGGGAAGCAAACGGCCGCCCCATCCCGAATCCCGCACCTCGCATCCCGTGTCCCGTCCCCCGTATCCCGGCCCCCGCATCCCGCATCCTGAAACCCGCCTTCGCTGAAGCTTCGGCGGGCA
>JAKJGV010000054.1:0-255 GCA_022704185.1 Verrucomicrobiota bacterium | reverse complement strand
CCGCGTCAGCGCGAACGTATTCACGCCCCTATTCTCCGCCGGGATTTGCTCTTCGGGGACTTCGCTCTTGAGTTGTTCCACCGGCCGCTGGGCGAGGTCTGCGACGCAGGCCGGATCGTTGCGCAGGACCTTGATCGTCCAGGACACTTCGACGTCCTTGTCGCCGCGGATGACGAACCGGTTGCCCGAGGCCTTCTCCTTCACGCAGATTTGAGCGAGGTCGCCCACCGGGGTCAGGCTGTAGATCTCCGAACC
>JAKJGV010000053.1 GCA_022704185.1 Verrucomicrobiota bacterium | reverse complement strand
CCGGTCGAACGGGATCGCGCGGCCATTCAGCCGGCGCGTGACCTGTGTCCACGTTGACCTTTTGATCTGCATGATGCCGCGTTCACCGGCCCTGCCCACCATCTCGGCGCGACCGCCAGACTCCACCTGGATGACGGCCTCGACAAGCCATTCAGCAACGTCTTCGGGATCAAGAGCCGGAATGACAGGCATTCCCGCTTCTTCGATGCCCGCCACGGGCATTGTCGTCTCCGCGCGCTGGTCGGTGTGCGAATAGACCATGCCCAGTTGGGTAAGCAATACAACGGCTCCCAACAGCACGCTCAGTTCCAATGCGTATGACCGCATCAGGAAGCGACTCACTCTGGACCTGATCTTCTTCATGCTCTTCGCGTCTCGAAAGCCCGCCTGCCGTCGTTCAAATCGCTTCAAGGGAGGGGGCAAACCGGTACAACCTGGACTGTCAAAAAGGAGCGGTAATCTACACGGGCCCCAAGACATGTAAACCGAAAATCCTTGTTTTTTTGTCAAGGATTACGATTCGCCCGTCTGGCGTTGAAGAAACAGGGGGTCTTTGATGTAGTTTTCCTGGCACGTCGGGCACAAATCGAAGTGGAAATCCACGTAAACGCCTTTCATGAGTTCCTGCTCTGAAAGCCCCCGGCATTCCTCCTGGAGCTTCTTGAGTTCGGCTGTGTGATCCTTCCCGAGATCCTCGAACGTGATATTCAAGGGATCATAGGCCGCGAACACCTGGATCTTGGCCTCGTAGCGCAGCGCCCCCTCTTCGATCGGCTGCCCGCATCGGTCGCACACTCGCGTGATCATGGGCTCCTCCCCGCGCTTGAGTTCACCTTGTATCCCATCGTACTCTATTCCCACCGCCAAGCCAACGGGACAGGAGCAAGGAGTCGAGCATGAGCGAGAACGAGAAGTGGGTGTGCACGAGTTGCGGGTACGTATACGATCCGGCAACTGGCGATCCGGACCACGGGATTCCTCCCGGAAGTCCTTTTGAGAAGCTGCCGGAAACCTGGCAATGCCCCATCTGCTACGCGGCCAAAGATGTTTTCGACCTGTTATGAAGACCTGACCACTGTTAGCGGAGCGCGCGTATGGATCTCGGAATCCGTGGAAAGAAGGCTTTGATCGGGGGCGCCAGCAAGGGCCTTGGCCTCGCTGCCGCGCAAGCGCTGGCTGCAGAAGGCTGCGAAGTGGCCATCGTCAGCCGGTCCAGGGAGAACCTGGAAGCGGCGCGCCGGAAGTTCCCTTCCCCGCAGGCTGTGCACCCGATCGTTGCCGATCTTGCTACGTCCGACGGCGTGGATGCCTGCATCCGGCAGGCCGATCTCTGGGCTTCCGTTGATATCCTCGTGAACAATACGGGAGGCCCGCCGCCGGGCCGGAGCATGCAACTCGACGACGACGCCTGGCGCAGGGCCAACGAAAGCCTGGTGCTCTACGTGAAGAAGATGTGCGACCATTTCGTGCCGCCGATGCGCGCGCGAAAATGGGGCCGCGTCGTCACCATCACTTCCCTCACCGTTCGCGAGCCCGTGGAAAACCTCGTGCTGAGCAACGTGTACCGCGCCGGGCTGACCGCCTACCTGAAGGGATTGGCGCGGGAAGTCGCGGCCGATGGCGTCACCGTCAATTCCGTCCTCCCCGGCGCATACCTCACCGAACGCTACGCGCAGCTCATCGAGGGGACGATGCGCACTTCGGGGCGATCCAGGGAGGACGTGACCGCGGAGCTGCTGTCGCGCTTCCCGCAGAGCCGGTTCCAACAACCGGAAGAACTCGGCGCCGTCGTCGCGTTTCTCGCGTCCGCAAAAGCGACGGCCGTCACGGGCGCCGCCGTTCCGGCGGAAGGTGGAATGCTTCGCGGGATGTGGTGAGCCTCTCTTCGCTCGCCCCGCGTTTGAGTTTGAACACACATTGCTTCAACTTGTCATACACAAGCTCGGAATTGCGTGATAAAGTATCAATAAAGAGATGACGAAAGGTTGAAACGTGTTTGGTGGTTCGTTCCAGATAGGGCGATTGTGGGGCATTCCGATCCGCGTGCATGTGACGCTGCTGATCGTGTTGCCGTTGATCGCGATGGATTTCGGCCTCGCACTGCAGCCGGCGTCGGTGCTGTGGGGCGTTGTCGCCGCCGTCGGCCTGTTCGGCAGCATCGCATTGCACGAGGTGGGTCATTCCCTCGTGGCCGCCCGCAAGGGCTGCCCGGCGCGCGACATTCTCCTGTTGCCGATCGGCGGCCTTGCTCAACTGGAGCGCATACCCACGAACCCTCGCGACGAATTCCAGGTGGCGATTGCCGGGCCTGCCGTCAGTCTTCTTCTGGCTGTCATAGGCTGGGCTTCGGGCATTGCGCTCACGACGGCGGGCATGCATCGCCCAGGCACTGTCCTCATGCTGCTCGGCGCGGTCAATCTCCTGCTCGCGTTGTTCAACCTCCTGCCTTCGTTCCCGATGGATGGAGGCCGGATATTCCGGGCATGGCTGACCCCGCGGCTCGGGCGGCTGATGGCGACGCGCATCGCGGCGAAAGTCGGCCGCTTCATGGCGGTGATTTTCGGGCTCGTGGGGTTGTTCAGGCTCAACATCTTCCTGATCCTGATCGCCTTCTTCATCTACCAGGCGGCCGGCGCGGAATACCGCATGGTGCGAATCCAGGAATCCAGCCGCCGGTCGCAGTCCGGGCCATGGGTCTCGCTCGGAGACCAGTGGCCTTACGACGAGGAAGTGATCGTCGGGCCGCCGCCGTTCGAAACCCGGCAACCGCCCTCCTTCTTCGTGCGGCCGCTGCGCGCGCAGCACGATCTTTTCGACGAGCTGTTCGAGAAGTGGCGGTAGTGCAGCGGGGCTGCGAACGCTCCATCCCCTTCCTACAGCTCCACGCAGAACGCCATGTTCGCCTTGATCTCTTTCGCAATGCCCGCGATCAGGTCGGCCGGCACCGCGCCGTTCACTTTCAGGATCGCGATGGAGTTCTCGCCCTTCGAATCGTGCGGATTGCGCACGTCGTCGATGTTCACGCCACCCTTCGCCAGCGCCGCGCCGATCTGGCCCAGCACGCCCGGCCGGTCCTTGTACCCGAACACCACGGTATGCCCGCTCGGTTCGAAGTACAACTTGTGGAAGTCGTTGATGCGCGAAACCATCATGACCCCTTCGGCCACGGTACCCCGGACGCTGGCCTTCTTGAGGGTTCCCGCGTCGAGGCTGCATGTCAGATCCACGGTGATCGAGTTGCCGTACCCCTTGCCTTCGTCGGTCTCCCGGTTGTTGTACTCGATCCCCATGTCCTTCAGGTACTTCTGCACCGCCTTCGGGTCGGCGGAGCGATCCAACTCGTCGCTGATCGCCGCCGTGATAGGCGTGGCCAGCCAATCGGAGAACGCCTTCAGCTCTCCGTAGAAGCTCGTCTCGATCAGCTTGAGCTTCAGATCCTTGCCCACGACATGCCGGCAAAGGCGGCTCAGGGTGTAAGCCAGCGTCCCGTATGCCCGGTCCAGCCCCTCGGGGATGTCGCGGTTCACGACGTAGCTCGTGATGCCCTTCTCATCGTACTCGATCAGTTGCTCGGCCGACCGCTTGGCGGCATTCCAGTTCGCCTCCTTCGTGCTCGCGCCGAGGTGGGGCAACATGAGATCCGCGATGTCCGTGACGCTCTTCGGCCCTTCCTCGTCCTTCGGATAAACGTCGTTGAGAAAACGGAGTTTCTTCTCCGTTTTGAGCTTGCGGACGTCCGCCTCGTTCACGACGCCCGACCGCGCGCAATTGACCAGCGTGGCCCCGGCCTTCATGCGCGACAGCAGCTTCTCGCCCACCAATCCCTTCGTCTCGCTGTTCTCCGGGATGTGCAGCGTGACGTAATCGCTCTGTTCGAAAAGCGTCGGCAGGTCCACCAGTTCAACGTGCACCTGTTTCGCGCGCTCGGAAGAAATCACCGGGTCATAGCCCAGCAGCCTGCACTCGAATCCGGCCAACCGCTTCGCCACAAGCTGTCCGATATACCCGAGCCCCACGATACCCACCGTCTTGCCGGTGATCTCGCGTCCCATGAACCTGGTCTTCTCCCACTGGCCCGCCCGGCACGAGGCATCCGCTTCGACCAGGTGGCGCGCATCGGCCAGCATCATCGCGACGACTTCCTCCGCCACGGCGTTCGAATTCGCGCCGGGCGTATTCATCACGTCCACGCCCTTCTTGCGCGCGTGCTTGGTGTCGATCGTGTTATATCCCGCGCCTGCGCGGATGATCACCTTGAGCGCCGGAATCGCGTCTATGACTTCGGGCGTCACCTTCTCGCTTCGCACGACGATCGCGTGCGCGTCCGGGTGCTGTTTCGCAAAGGCCACGAGGTCGGCCACCTTGTCCTCCTGGACCACGGTGTACTTGCCGCTCTTTTCAAGGATGTCGCGCGCGATGCGATCGAGCTTGGTCGGAATCAGGACCTTCTTCATCGTTGTTCTCCATTTGGTTCAAACGAAAGGCCGGGGATATGAGCGCGGACTTTACTATCCGCGGCGAAACGACGCAAGTCCTCTCCGGTTCCCTTCACTCTTGACCCGGTATCGGCGGCCCCATAATGTGTGGCCCATGCACAGATCTTGCCGTCATATCCTGATCCTCGGACTCGCGTTCGTCGCGCTCAACTCCCTTGCGGCCGAAAAGGTGTACGAGGAAACAAGCGGGCGCACGAAATGGTATCTGTTCCGCCGGCCGAAAATGAAGACCGCGCCCGCGCAGCTCGTTTACGCCGACCAACTGCTGGAACAGGGACGCACCAAGCGCGCGATGCGCCACTACCTTGCCCTCACCCGTTTCTGGCCCGAATCGCCCGAGGCGGGAGAAGCCCAGTACAAATATGCGCGCCTCACGGACCAGCGCGGCAAGCTGCTGGACGCGTTCGATGAATACCAGAGGCTTTTCGACCATCACACCGGGTTCTTCCCCTACGAGCCGGTGTTGCAGCGTCAGTTCGAGATCGCGAAGCAGGTAATGCACACGCGCAAGGGGAAGTTTTTCATCTTCCCCGGCTTCGCCGCGCCGGAACGGGCCGCCCCGCTCTTCGAGAAGATCGTGCAGAACGGGCCGCAATCCGAACACGCCCCCGAGGCGCAGTTCCTCATGGGCAAGGCCTACGAGGAATCGCTGGAATACGAGCAGGCCGTGGCCGCCTACATGAAGGCGCAGCAGCGCTACTCATGGAGCCCGTTCGCGGGGCAGGCGTCTTTCCGAACCGCGCACTGCTACTACCTTCTTGCCCAGGAGAGTCCGAACAACAAGCAGCTCATCGAGAATGCCTGGGCGGCGACGGTGCTCTTCCTGAGCTCCTACCCGAAGTCTGAACACGCCGAAACCGCGCGCGAGTATGCCGCCACCCTGCGCCGGCAGCGCGCGCACCTCGCCTACAACACGGCGGTCTATTACGATCGGATCGAGAAACGGCCAGAATCCGCGCTCATTGCATACCGAACGCTCGTCAGGGAGTACCCGGATTCCGACTGGACCGAGCAGGCCAAAAGCCGTATAGAGGAACTGTCAAAACTGGTGGAGACCCGCAAATGAAACGTATTTCTGTGCTCGCGTCCGCAGCCGTGCTTGCCGCTCTCGCGCTTTCGAGCTTTCCGGGCTGCGCGTCTTATCGCCTGGGCTCCATGCTGCCGCCGGGCATCAAGACAGTGTATGTGCCTACCTTCGTCAATGAAACCAGCGAGCCTTTCATCGAGGTGGACGCCACGCGGGCAACAATCCAGGCGCTGCAGACCGACGGTTCTCTTAAGCTGGTCGGCTCACCGGATGATGCCGACTCCATCCTGAACGTGACCATCTTCAGCTACGAACTCGAACCGCTGACCTATGACTCGCAGCGAAGAACGGCTGCCAACGAGTACCGCCTGCTGCTCTCCGCGCGCGTGGTGCTGACCGACGCGAAGACCGGCCGCGTGATCAGCGAGAATCCGCTCGTCCAGGGGCAGTCCACGTTCGACATCGCGGGCGACTTCACGTCATCCAAAGCTTCGGGGCTTCCCGCCGCGGTAAGGGATCTTGGACGCCGGATCGTCCCCGCCGTGGTCGAGGCGTGGTAAAGCAAACCGCCGGGCCACGGAGCCCCGGCGGTTCGATATCGGATCCCGAAAAACGCTTCAGACTGCGCGTATCTGGTTGGCCGCCCTGCCCTTGCGCCGCACGGCCGTGTTCTTGGTGATCACGCCCACCTTCGCGGCCTTATCCAGGATCGAGCAATACTCGCGGAAGGCTTTCTGCGCGGCTTCGCGGTTCTTCGCCGCGACCGCTGCAAACAACCGGGCGCGGGCGGTTTTGATGCGGGTCGTGGCCGCGACGTTCTTCTGGCGCTTCAACTCGGACGTCCGCATTCTCTTTGCTGCACTCTTCAGTATCGGCATTCTCGTAGCTCCCTGTCTTGCACTTCAACCGCCGCAAGCAGCGGAAGGCAGGATCAGCGTGGTCCGCTGTTGATCCCTGCCGGAAAAAGTGGTGCAATACTAACCACGCGAATATCGAAGTCAATCCTGTTATTGATGGCTCGTGGACAGATTCCTCAAGTTTCTCGCAGGCCTCCTGCTGCTCCCTTTCTGCTACGCCACGACCATCGCGTTCATCGCGCTGCTGCAGTCCATCCAACCGGATTCACCTGCCGCCATCCCGTGGTCGGTGCGCGGCCTCGCGATCGGCTTTGCGCTGTGGATATTCCTCTACATGGCCATGTCACGCCCCATTCGAAGCTACGTGCTCGCCCACGAGCTGACCCACGCGCTCTGGGGCTGGGTCATGGGGGCCCGGATCAAACGCCTGAAGATATCCAGGCAGGGCGGAAGCGTTACGCTCTCCAAAAGCAACTTCATCGTCGAACTCGCGCCGTATTTCTTTCCCCTCTACACCGTGCTCGTCATCATCGTCTACCATGCGCTCTGCCTGTTCTTCGACCTCCACGTGTACGAGCCGTTCTGGCTCGGCTTGATCGGCCTCACCTGGGCCTTCCACCTCACGTTCACCGTCAGCACCCTGCTCGAGCACCAGCCGGACATCCAAGAAAACGGACGGCTCTTCTCCTACGCGCTGATCTATCTCATGAACGTCCTCGGCATCGCGCTCTGGATCGTCATGGTGGCATCTCCCACCCTCGCCGGTTTCGGCGCCGAGCTCGGCAACGAAATCCTCTCCGCTTTCACGTTCTGTTGGGATGCCGCCCGCAAGGGATGGGACTTCCTCGCGTCGTACGCTCCGGAAGTTTCCAGGCATTGGAAGAAATGATAGGCTGTTTTCCAGACATTGGAAAAAACCGGAGCGCGCCATGACCTTCTTCAAAAAATGGTTGTTCACGATGGTGGCCCTGCTCTTTGCCGCCGCGGTCCTCGCCGTGAACAAGATCGGCGAATTCTACGTGCTCGTGCCGGCCGACAAATTCTACGTGGATGCCATCGTCGCGGTGCTCCTGATCGCCGCCGGCATCCTGCTCGACATCAACATCCAGAAGCTCGCGCGCGAGCGCGAAGTGGAGCGGCACCTCCGCGAAACCAACCGTCAGCTCACAGACTCGATCGCCCAGATCCGCGTCCTCCGCGGCCTCCTCCCCATCTGCGCCTCCTGCAAGAAGGTCCGCGACGACAAAGGCTACTGGCAGCAGATCGAGGAATATGTCCGCGATCACTCCGAGGCGGATTTCTCCCACTGCATCTGCCCGGAATGCGCCCGGCGGCTCTACGGCGAGGAAGCCGGCCCACCGGATGCCGGAACCGCACAATAAAGCGCGCCCCCGCTCGTTATATGAGTGAATGGAGCGGCTGGCTGATGAAGGACAGGCAATGGAACTGGATGACCGGACATGGCTTGCCGAGTACCGCAAGGGCAGCGTGGACGCCCTCGCCATGCTCGTCGAGCGATACCGGAAGCCGCTCTTCGGGTTCATTCTCAAGATGACGGAAGGGCGCGAGGACGCGGAGGAGATTTTCCAGGAGGTCTGGTTCCGCGCGATCCGGAACATGGATTCATACCGCGACAAGAGCTTCATAAGCTGGCTGTTCCGGATTGCGCACAACCTCGTGATCGATCGCGCGCGGAAGATGAAACCGGTCGAGTTGCTGTCGTCACGCGGGGAGGAGGAGGGCGAAGACCCGATCGAGTCCCGCATCCCGGATCCCGCGCGCGGGCCGGACCTCGACGCGGCCGGCCGGGACCTGGGAGCCCGGATCCTCGCGGCGGTGGAGAAGTTGCCCGCGGAACAGAAGGAAGTCTTTCTGCTCCGGACGCAGGCCGAACTTTCATTCAAGGAGATCGCGAAGATCCAGCAGACATCCATCAACACCGCCCTCGCGCGGATGCAGTACGCCCTGGACAAGCTGAGGGGTTGGCTGCACGAGGATTACACATTGTTGAAGGGAGCCACGCCATGAAATGCACAACGTATCGAAACTACATCCTGCTCCGCCACAGCGGGGAGCTGGGGAGCCTGCGGCGGTCGCTGCTGGCCCGCCACCTCTCCCGTTGCGCGGCATGCCGGGCGTACGCCGAGGACGCGGCGCTGGTCATGACGAGCGCGCGACAGCAGGTGGCCGACGTGTCGCCCGCCGCCATCGAGGCGGTGCTCTCGTTCGCGCGCAAAGCGCACTCGCGAAGCGAGGAGATCCGGTTCCGGCCGAGTCGCGAGCCTCTGCTCCGCCAGTGGAGACCCGCGCTCGTCTATGCGGGATTCAGCGTGCTGCTGCTCATCGCGTTCGTGACGGTTCTCTCGCCCGTTCTGCAGACCCGGCGCGACGTCGCGAAGCATTCCGGCGAGTTCGCCGCCGGGGCGTTGGCCTGGGACGACGGCATGGACGATGAACTGAGTGAACTCAGCGGCCTGATGGCCACCGTTTCCGCGGATTGGGGTAATGGCGAAAGCTCCGCGGCCGGTTCTGAAATCGAGGATATCGAAAGGCTCGCGCGCGAGTTGCTCGAGTTGGAGGGGGTGCAAATATGAAATGCGGAATCATCCTGCTGATGCTGCTCTCGGTCTCGACACCGGGCTTCGCCCAGGATCCCGGCGTGCCGCCGGAAGGCCAACCGCCGCCGGCAGATTTCGCTGCGGATGAGCTGGATGCGGACGCGGCACCCGTACCCCCTCCGCCGCCCCTCCCACCCGAATTCTCGCCCCATTCGCCTGCGCTGAAGTGGATGGAAAGGCTGCGACGTGACAACCCCGCGGAGTTCCATCGCCTGCAGGACCTCAAGGAACACGATCCCGTCGCCTTCCGCCGTGAACTCCATCGCTTGCTGATCGGCGAACGCGCGAACGTCAAGCTGCGCAACTATCCCCGTATCATGCAGGCCGTCCATGATATGCCCGCGGAAGAACGGCAGGCTTTCATGGAACAGCTCTGCGCGCCCCCGGAAGATGAATGGGGCCCGCCGAAAGGGAAAAGCCGACGATGGAACGGCCCGTTTCCGCCGGGCCCCTCCGGGTTCCATTCGCCTGAAGTCCGGGAGGCAGAGGCGGAACTCCGAGATCTCCAGGAGCAGCTCGGCGTCCTGTCGGAAAAATATCGCGCAGAGCCGGACGCCGCCGCGCGAACAAAGCTTGCAGAACAACTGCGGACCGCCTTGATCCGGATCTTTGACCTGCGGGACATGGCGCGCGCGCGCCACATCGAATACATCGAGCGCGACCTTGCGCGCCTCAAGAAGAGCCTGGACGATCGTCGGGCACGACGCGACGGAATCATTGAACGACGACTGCAGGAGTTGACCACCGGTCCGGGCAATCCGGAAGACTGAGGATCACTCATCGTCGGCAACGGACTCTGAGGCGGGTCCGGCGGGGCTTTCGGCCTCCGACGGCCGCTCCATCCCGAACCGCTCCCGGCGCACCCATTCGAGGTAAACCTCCTGGTCCACGAGTGCCGGTGCCTCGAAGCCGGGCCCGGGTTCGGCCCTTCGCGAGAACTTTGCCGGTTTCAGGCGGAAATCGGGCTGTAGCTCGTCCAGTGCGACAACCTTGCAGTGACGCACGATCCTGTCGAACGCGCTGATATATTCCGTGAAGAACATTCCGGAGATCGGCGGATACTCATGCTTCGATATCCGCTCGGTGAAATCCGCCAGCACCCGGTGACTGCCGGCCACATGCTCGTCCCTCGAAGCGAGAATCGCGCGCGCCGCATCCCCGTAGACGAGTTTGTCCGGATCGAACGACGACGCCAACCGGTTCAGTGTGCGAGCGGTGGTATCGTACACCTCGTACAACAGATTCAACCCCTCGAGTGTGAAGCGCGCCTCCGGGATCGCATGGCGCTGGCCGGACAGTGTTCCGATCATCTCGATGTGATCGTGGATCCGCTCGACGTTCACCACCGCGCGGTTGAGATACTGGATCAGAATCGCTTGCCGACGGGAGAGGTAACGATGCGTGAGGTCCCGCAGGTAGCTCCGCACCGCCGTCTTGATGTCGTCCACGGCCTCCTCGTTTCGCTGCAAGCGCCCCATCTGGCGGTGGTCGTCGCGAATGATTAGCTCCGCGTCCAGTTGCAGACTTCTCACGCAAATGCCCGTCACGCGCCGCAACTCGCGGAATACGGCGGCCAGGGCGTCTTCGGGCCGCTCGATCAGCGTGTCGTCCAGGAAGGTGGGTTCCGGCACCGGCTCGCTCGATGGCAGCAACCGGCGCACCAACCGCTCGTGGGCCCGGATAAACGGAAGCACCAGCGCCACGCTGATCACCATCTTGATCGTATTGGCATTCGCCGTCTGATGGATCAGATCACCCGCAGTCAATGGGATCCACCGGTAGAACAATCCCGCCGCGAGCACTCCGAAAACCGCGCTGAAAATGTTGAACGTCAGGTGGGAGACCGCGGACCGCCGGGCCTCCACGTTCGTTCCGATGCTCCCCAGGAGCGCGGTAGCGCAAGTGCCCACGTTCGCGCCGATAATGATCGGATAGGACTGTTCAAGGCTGGTAATCACGCCCGCGGAAATCAGCGCAAAGACCATGCCTATCATGGCGCCGCTGCTCTGGATAACCGCGGTGATCGCCGTGGCGATGCCAACACCAGTCAGCATCCCTTTCCACGTCGCGCCGTCAATGCCGGCGAGAAACGGCGCCATGACCTCGCGGTACGGTTTAACCGCGCCGCTCATGATGTTCATGCCGAGAAAGAGCATCCCGAACCCGAGCAGCGCCTCGCCGATCGGACGCCATTTCGTGTTGGACCCCGTCACGACGAGCAGCAGGCCGATGGTGATGCCGACGAAGCAGTAATCGCCCAGCCTGATCGAAATGAGATGCATGGCGAGGGTGGTTCCGATGTTCGCGCCCAACATCGGGGGGATGGATTCCAGCAGGGTCATCAAGCCGGCGTTGATCAGGCCCACCATCATCACCGTGGCCGCACTGGTCTGGATCGTCGTTCCGAGAAAGGCCCCCAGCAGCAGACCGTTCATGCGATGATGCGCCGCTTGGGCGAGGATCTTCCGAAGACGGTTTCCGGACGCGCGCTTCAGTCCTTCGGTCATGATATTCATGCCGAAGATGAACAGGGCGAGACCGCCCATCACCGTGAAGAAAAGGAGTATGCCTTGACCGACAGTCATGTCACTTCAAGCGCGGCGCGTCACACCACAACCGCTCAAGATCGTAGAAGGTTCGCGTCCGGGGTGTAAAGATGTGCACAACGAGGTCCACGTAGTCGGCCACCATCCACTCGCTTTCCGGTGTTCCCGCCATGCGGTAGCATCTCGTCCCTTCCGCTCCAAGGCGCCTGTCCAGTTCTTCTGCCAGCGCACGGAGATGCGGGGCGTTATGCCCTGTGGCGATCAGGTAGAAATCGGTGATCGAAGACAACCCCTGCATGTCCAGGATGAGAATGTTATCGGCCTTCCTGTCTTCGAGGGCTTCCTTCGCCTTGCGTGCAAGCATCAACGTTTCGATCTTTCCTTCTCCTTCTTTCGATACAACGAATGCCTCTGAATATAGCGGTCCACAGCCGCGGTTACAAGATGGTCTATTCTCCATCCCCGCCGGACCCGCGCGCGGATATTCCGCGAGGAAATGTCCAGAAGAGGGCCTTTGAAAAGATTCGCCCGCAGTCGTTCCGGCCACGGCGCCTTCAGAGGAATCCGGAGGCGTCCGGTTTCCGTCCCGGGGCGCACCATCGTCACAAACTCGCACAGGCCCAGAAGTTCGTAAATGTTCTTCCACAGGTGCAATTCCGCCAGCATGTCAGCCCCGATGATAAAGAAATACTGATCGCGCGGACGGCGCCTCCTCAACGCATGCAGCGTGTCAATGGAGTACGACACCCCCCCTCGCTTCAACTCCATGTCCGAGACGGAAAACCGGGGCTCGCGACGGATCGCTTCCCGCAACATCGCCAGGCGATGCTTGTCGGCGACAAGATCGGGCGCGGCCTTGTGCGGCGGCTGCGCGCACGGAATGAAAAGGATTCCGGACAAGTCGAAGCGGCGCATCGCTTGCCGGGCGAGCTCCATGTGCCCCGCGTGCACGGGGTTGAATGTTCCGCCAAGTATACCGATCTTCCTGCCGGCCTGCTTCATGACCCGCCCATCATAAGGCGCGGGAACGCAGCCGCAAACACCTAATTGCACCAGCCTCTTGTGCTGGTGCACTGCGCAGGCTAGACTGACGGAAGTTTCCAAATGAATATCTGGGTTGTTCTCTACAGGACAGGATGGATTGCGATTACCGTGCTGGTGATCGTCCTCATCGTCTCTATTTTCGTGCCCCAGATCCAACACTACCAGGAACTGCGGCGCAAGGAGGCCGTTTTGCAGGAGGAAATCCGGCTGGAAGAGGAAATGCTGCGTCATCTGAAGGAGCAGCAGGAGCGGCTCCGGACCGATCCGCGATTCGTCGAGAAAGTGGCGCGCGAGGAGTTCGGCTATATCCGGCCCGGCGAGACGGTCTTCAAGTTCGTGGATGACGGCAAGTCAACGAACGGGAAATCGCGTTGAAACTGGATATCGACAAGACGTTCGACCCCCGCGAATGCCCGTCCTGCGGATGCGAGGTCCCGCGAAACAACAACCGCTGTCCCATCTGCAGTTACGAGTTCCCCACCCCCACCCGCACACAGGCCAACCTCCGCCTTGGCGGCGCGTTGCTCATGCTTGCAGTCCTTGCGCTCCTGCTCACGCGCTGCTGACCTTCAGCCGGGATCAAACCCGTGACGGGCGTTGTGAACACGCGCGCGTCTTCAAGGTCCATTTCCAGCGATACCTTTCGTTGAACAGTGAAACGCAGATCCCGAGATGCACGAACGTGGCGTTCAGCTTCTTCTTGACCCTGATGGACGCGTGGTTGAAGAACTCCGATACGCTGTACACGCGCGTCCGGCCCTGTGCCCTGATTGCCCGGTACGCCTCCGCGCGAACGATCGGCGCAAGCCCCATGCCCCGGTATTGCTTCAGCGTGTACAGATCAAAAAGGTACGCTTCATCCGCCTCCAACCGCCTTCGCTCCGGCGGATACGTGATCTCGCCGCAGTTGAACCATGTGAATGCGGCGATCTCCTCATTGTGCTTGATGCCGATGCACCGGTTGCCCTTCCGCAGCGACTCCCGCATGGCGGTCTCCGTCAGCCACGGTTGCTCACGGTCGGGATGCCGGCCGATGCTGGCCATATCATCTTCGCCGAGAAAACACACCGTGAATTCGCCGCGATCCACGCGCGGATCGCGTGGCGGCTCGGCATCAATGTCTTCCCGAACCAGGTAGTATACGGCGCCGTGGATCCCGATGACGTTCAGGCAACGATACAACCGGTCGGCCAGTACCGCGGCAAACGAGCGTTCCCGTGTCATGCTCGACGTTCAACCCCCAGCACCGCTCGCGCTTCCTTCTGCGTGTACGGCTTTCGCCCCATGGCGGTTGCTATCTTCAGAATTCGCTCAACCAGCATGCGGTTGGTCGCGGGGATTTCCCGCTCCGCATCAAAGAAGATGTTGTCTTCAAGGCCGATACGGACCCCGCCGCCCGCCACGATGCTCATCGCGTTCATCTGCAACTGATGGCCGCCGATTCCGCCGACCGACCAAATCGAGTTGTCCGGCAATTCCCGGATCATGAGCCCGAGGTTGAGCAGGTTGGCCTGCGCGCAGGCGATATTGCCGAGGATCAAGTTGAAGTAATACGGCGGCTTGATCAGTCCCTTGCGGATCAGGTAGTGGGCGTAGTTGATCATGCCGAGGTCAAACGCCTCGAGCTCCGGCTTGATTCCGTTGTCGAGCATCTTCCGCGCAAGATCCTGGATCATCTGGGGCGGGTTCACGCTTGCCTGCTTGTTGAAGTTCAGGGAGCTGAGCGTCAGGCTTCCGAAGTCCGGCTTCAGATCGCCCCCGAGATCCAGGCAGGCCGACCGCTTCTCAAACTCGGAGTAGTTTCGCCCGCTGGTTGAAACACAAAGAACCAGGTCCTTGTTCACGGCGCGGATGCCGGAGATGATTTCCGCGTAGACGTCCTTTTCGTAAGCGGGCTCTCCCCCCGGGCTACGCGCGTGCAGGTGCGCCATGTTCGCCCCCAGCACGGCCAGTTCCAGCACCTGCTCGACGATCTCGCGGGGCTGAAGCG
>JAKJGV010000052.1 GCA_022704185.1 Verrucomicrobiota bacterium | reverse complement strand
TCCGTGCGCTCCAGCGAGCTTCGCGAGCGGGTGGTAGAAAATCCTCTCAGACGGGTCATGAGAACCGGGCAACCACGCGCTCTGACCTATCCCGCCGGAGCCTCCTGGCGAAGGTGAAAGAGCCCGTCTACTACGTAGAAGCGGTCACCAGACCGCTTCTCTGCCAATTCGCGCCATTCGCGGTGCCCCCTCCGATCCTTGTTCAGAGAGGAAATTGAACCGCGAATTGACACGAATGGGAGGGGCTGGAGCGCTTTGCAGGTTAGACCTGACAGACAGGCGGCAGGATGGTAATCTTTTGCAGGTGGAATCCAGTGGTCATTTTGAGGATATGCTGTCAGAGCGGAGCATCCGCAGGGAATGGGTGACCCGTGCAATGGAGCAGCCGGACGAGACCGAAAACCATGACGATGGAACGGTGCACTACCTGAAGCAAATATCAGAATACGAGGACAGGTGGCTTAGAATCGTCGTGAATGTCGCAAAGGAACCTCATCGAGCAGTAACTGCGTTTTTCGATCGGAGGCTGCGCAGGAGGACACATGAGAATCAAAATGGATAAACAGGGCGATGCGCTGTACTTCAGGCTGGACGAGTCACGCGTGGTTGAATCAGAAGAAGTGCAGCCCGGCGTCATACTCGACTTCGACAGCAACGGAAAAGTTGTTGGCATTGAATTCCTCAACGTGTCGTCTCGCGCGACGAAGGAAGAGCTCTCCTCGCTTCAGTTCCAGACGGCCTAGTGTGCTGTCCCGGAATTCCCTTGGCACAAACTACGCGCGCCGGCTTGTCCCGCCTCCTGGCGAAAACGGAAGGGCGCGTCTACTACGTAGAAGCGGTCACCAGACCGCTTCTCTGCCAATTCGCGCCATTCGTGGTGCCCCCTCCGATCCTTGTTCAGAGAGGAAATTGAACCGCGAATTCACGCGAATTTACGCGAATGGGGATGAGACGGAAATCAGGCTGTTGAAGAAGCCCACCGCCCTGACGGGCTTCACTACAAGCGCGCAACCCCGTGCTTTCCCCCGCTTGTAGTGAGCGCCGTAAGGCGCGTACGTCAAACTCTGCATCCCCGTGCGCTCCAGCGAGCTTCGCGAGCGGGTGGTGAAATCCTTCTCAGACGGGCCGTGAGACATGGATCGGCTTCGACCGGATGACATCCTAATTCGCGTCAATTAGCGTAAATTCGCGGTGCCCCCTCCGATCCTTCTCCAGAGAAGAGATTGAACCGCGAATTCACGCGACCGGGCCGGGCAGCCGGAGACGGACCACTTTGAAGGGAAGTCCCGGCATTGCGCGGGGCGGGCATCGTAGACCCGGCATTCATTGCCGTCCAGGAACACACACACGCCGTCTTCCCGCTCCGCGAGACTCAGCTGGGCGCGATTCGACGCCAAAACTGTGTAGCGCTGGATGAGTTCCTCCTGGCTCAAACCAAGATACGAGGCCAAGGCGACAATGTCTTCCTGCGTGAGCAGCACATGCCCCGGCCAACGGCAGCAGGCCGCGCAGCGGATGCAGGTATGGGGGGAGGGGTTCGGGGAGCGAGATACGGGATGCGGGATACGAGATTTGGGATACGAGATTCGGGAAGGGAGATGCACGGTGCAATCATCATTTGTGCTCAAGCAATCCCGTTTCACGCATCCCGCATCACGCATCCCGCATCCCCTTCCTCACTGCGCCAGCGCGCGGCTGCCGCCGAGACCGAACTTGATGGGGGCCTGGGAGTCCAGCAACTCGTAAGACACCTCGATCTTGCGGGCCCAAGCCAGCCCCCTCGCCCGCTTGAACACGTCGTAGCTGTCGTCGCGCACGAGGAAGGAAAGCATCTCTTTCTCGGAATTCAAGCCTGTGAGGATCCGCCCGTACCAATCCGTGGCGCGTTCTTTTGCCACGTCCTGCAACAGGTAGCCCTTGGCATCCGGAACGGGAATGATGGCAAACTGGCCGAGCAGCGCATACGTGAGGTCCACCTGGTAGAACTCTGTCTTTGCGGAGGCATTGGCCAACTGCTTGAGCATCTGCGCGGTGTCTCCTTTGGCTTCTTTCGAGATCTTGTTCAACTCGGCCTGCGCGAGCTGCCGGAGCTCGGCAAGCGGCACCGCGAACAACTGCTCTTCGCGGCATTCGACGAACACGGGCTTCTTATCGGTCGAGTGCGCGATCGGCGTCGGGATCAGCACCTTGATCTGCGCGGCGTCCACGCCCGTAAGCAGTATGATCAGCATCAGCACGCCAAGCATGCAGGTCATGAGGTCCAGGAACGAATCCAGGACGACGGCCTGTCCCCTTTTCTTCTTGCCCATATGGCTACCTGCGTTCTTTCAGCTTGCCGGACGCGCGCGCCGCCCGCTCGTACTCGATCGGACGGTCCGCTTCGTACAACTCCCACCCGATATCTATCTCGCGATCGAGAACCAGCTTCTTAAGCCGGTGAAAGACCAACGCGGTCCCCGGCCGCGCGAGAAGAACGACGTAATCCGTTTCGCGGGCCTCGCGAACCTGCTCGAGCAAGACTTCCAGTGCGTTGCCCTTGCGTTCCAGGTCGCGCAGCGTGACCACTTCCTCCGAAGGATAGAGGACGAGATGGCTGCGGTGCACATCAATATAGATGGGTTCCTTGAGCCGGTTCCCGAAAGGGAACGGCGGCGCGCCGGTCATCTCAGTATCCGCCGGATTCCAGGCGCCGGCGGCCTGAACGAGCGAGGTGATCCGGATATTCTCCGGGTTGCTGATGATCACAACCACGTTCGTGATGAGGACGATGACCATCACCCCGATCACCATCAGGATGATGCACATGAACGAAGACAGGTCCTGGTCGAATGATCTTTTGCGCCCCATATCTCAAACACTCCGGACTGCCGCGCGGTCTCAACGGATCTCTTCGCGAAGGGTGATCACGCGGGGTTTGCTCAGGCGCGAGCAGAAGGCATCCGTCGTCTGAAGATGCTGCCGCAACTCCTGCAGCGTCGCCTGGAACTCGGTGGCCGATGCGATCCCGGTCAGCCCCTTCTCGACGGCCTGTTCGATGCGCAGCAGATCCTGTATCCCGCTCGCGAGACGCGTGACTTCCTCGACGCGCTTCGCCAGCTCCGCGGCCGCGGTCAGCGACTTCTCCGCGCTGTCGCGGGTCGCGGTCTGGATGCCCTCGGCATTTCTCCGATATTCCTCCGCCACTTTCTCCGCGACACTGTTGATGTCCGCGAGCGCGACCTTCAAGCGCTCCACTTCCTCTTCGGCCATCTGCTGGCGCAGGGCCAGGAGTTCCTCGCCCTGCTGCCGGACATCGCCGGCCACCCTCTTCATCGCGTTCTCCATCGAATCGCCGACGGTGCCGAGACTGGTGGACAGGCGCCCGCCGAGATCGCGCAGCGCGACCTCGTAGTTCTTGATGAGCGTGGCGAATTTCTCCTCGACCGTGCCCGCGGCGCGCTCGATCGAACGCGTAAAGACCTCGTCGTAGCGATCGGGGTCCGGGATGTACCGGCGGAACGCGGCCTCGATGGAATCCTCGAGGTTCTCGATGACGATCGGCTTGCTCTCGGGCGAAGGGAACCGCGAGATGACGTTGTCGTCCAGATAGATATCGATTTCCACGAAGAGGTTTTCTTCCCGGCGCTGGAGCGCGGAAAGCGGGAACATGAGGAAGGTCACGAGCATCAGCGCGAGGAAGGTCGTGTCGAACGCGACGCCGAGACCGATCGTGACGTTGGCGATGGCCTCTTTGATCTGCGTCAGTTCCGCCGCGCCCGCAAGAAAGTTGGAGAACCCGGAAACGGCGCTGCCGAGGCCCTGCACCGTTCCAATGAACCCGAGAATCGGAATGGCCCAAATCAACACGCGGGACAGCGCGTAGGAGGAGTCTGACGAAGAGGTGTCGCGCGCGGATTCCGCTCCGGCCCAGTTCGAGATACGCGCCACGTCTTTCTGCTCCAGCCACATGGCCAGCAGGCGGTCCATGCGACTCAACACCACGCTCTGGGAGAACAGCGGATGGCCGACGATCTGCTTGCGCAGATCCTGGATCTGCACGTCGTCGTTCAGGTCCACGTTGGTGTCGATCGGAGATTCGGCCATCACGCGCAACTGGGTGCGCAGAATCCGGATCTTCAGGAGCACCTGCGCCGCCACCATGAAAGCCATGAACAACTCGATGTACTGAATCGGACCTCGATTCCGGATCAGGGCCCAGAGGTAATCGAAACGGGTGCCTTTCAACGGAGAGACGAGGAAGAAGACGGCCAACGTGCCGAGGACTCCCACGATGAGCTGGACGGCGACGTTGGCATCTGTGCCGGGCCGGACGCCTTGCGCCGTGCGAACCTCCACATCGGCGGACGGCTCTAACTCATCGACCTCGGAAGGAACCTCGGGGTCCTGCGCCATGGCATCTCCTCACGAATTAAACCCCACCCTGAAGGCCGTCCCGGCGGCCCCTTGCAGTGCGGGTTTTCACGGACACTCTGTTACTCTCCGACCCTTATACACCGATAGCCGCCATTTTTTAAGCGCAAAGAACACAAGTCAATTCCCTATTCGCAAAACGTTGGGTAGTATGGAGCCATCGCGGGAATGGTGGTCCCACGCGGAATTGGACAAAGGCAAGCCATGCTGGACGTGTTCTTCTACGAGGCGTTCGAGGAGGAGGAGGCGCTGCTGAAGCGGTCCCTGCCTCCGGGGGTCAGGGCAGGTTTCGCGCCTCTCACCCTCCAGGAACGGGGTGATACCGCTCCGCCCGCAGCCATCATCAGCATCCGGACCCAGTCCCTGATTCCAAGCGCCTGGGCCGGGTCCATCCGCGCAGTCCTGACACGCAGCACCGGGTATGACCATGTCGCCGCCTTCCGGGAGAAGACCGGCGCGCCCTTGCCCTGCGGATACCTGCCCAGCTACTGCGCGCGCGCCGTCGCGGAGCACGCCGCCCTGCTCTGGCTGGCCTTGCTGAGACGGTTGCCGCTGCAGGCGCGGCAGATGGATTCCTTCAACCGGGACGGCCTCACCGGCAGCGAAGCGGCCGGACGCTGCCTGCTGGTGGCCGGCGTCGGCCATCGGGCGCGGGCTCGGGATGGAAGTGCTCGGCATGGACATCGTTCGGCGGTTCGCCGACATCACCTACGTGGATGCCGAGGAAGGGCTGAGGCGCGCGGACGTGATCGTGTGCGCGATGAGCCTCAACAATTCAAGCCGCCGGTTCTTCCGCCATGAACGTTTCGGCGACGTGCGCCCGGGTTGCGTGTTTGTCAACGTTGCGCGCGGCGAGATATCGCCCTCCACCGATCTGTTGCGGCTCATGCGGGAGAGCCGCCTGGCCGGAATCGGTCTGGACGTGTTCGATCACGAGAGCGATCTCGCCGTTTCACTTCGGTCGGGAAGACAAAGCGCCGACCCCGAAGTCGCCGCGTGGCTTGAACTCCGATCCTTCCCCAACGTCATTCTGACGCCCCACAACGCATTCAACACGATCGAAGCCGTGGGACGGAAAGCGGCACAGGCCGTCGCCGAGGTCACGCGTTTCATGCGTGACGGCGACTTTACGTGGCCCGTGCCCGAGGAATAATCACTTCTCCAAAGAGAGACCTGAGGGGCACCGCGAATGGACGTGGGTTAAGCGAAACGGGCCGCCAGTGCCTTGCCGGCGCATGGCGGCCCGTTCAGAATACGGCCTATTGCTGCGGCTGCTCTGCCTGTTCTGCAGGGGCCGGAGTTTCCGCCGGAGCCGGCTGCCCAGTTCCCTCGATGAGCTGCACATCTTCACCCATCTCGAACTGAATCTCGCGCGGTTTCAGCGATGCATCTTTGTACTCGATATTCGATTTCTTCTTCAGTTCCGCGACGTATTTCTGCGCGGCCTCCTGGCGCTTCTGCGCGTGAAGTCCCTTGCCCAGGCGCTCCTTGACGTCATCGAGGGCCAAGCGACGCGGATCTTCGTGCTTCTGCACCTGGATGATGTGGTATCCGAACTGGGTCTCAACCACCGGCCCGATCTCGTCGATCTTCTGGGTGAACGCGGCCTCTTCGAACGGCTGAACCATTTGTCCGCGGCCGAAAGTGCCCAGGTCGCCGCCGCGGGTCTTGCTCGGACAATCCGAAGACTCGGCCGCGACTTCAGCGAAGTCGGATCCGGCCACAAGCTTCTCTCGAAGCTCTTCGGCCTTGGCCTTCTTGGCATCGCGCTGTTCCTGCGTATCCGTCGTCTCGACGGCCACCAGGATGTGCCGGGCCGACACGGTTTCAGGCACATCGAAACGCTCCGCGTTCTCCTCGTAGAACTTGCCGAGTTCCTCGTCGGTCGGCTCCTTGACTTCTTCCACATTTTGTTCGAGCAGCTTGTTGATACTCAGGTCCATGCGAAGGTTTCTGTCGAACTCCTCCTGCGACCAGTTGTTCATCTCCAGGATCTGCTCGAGGGTCATGCCCGGAGGAAGGTTCTCGCGGAACTTGGTCATGGCTTCGGCGACATCTTCGTCGGTCACCACAACCCCGTTTGCGCCCACGGCTTCCGTCAGCACGTTCTTAAGGATCAGGCTTTCCACCGCCTGGTGCTGGAATCGGTCGCGCAGGAGTTCAAGTCTATCCGGGGGCACGCGCCGGCTCGCCATCTGCATCATGCGGCCCAACTCGGCATCCACTTCGCCGCGCGTGATGGATGTGCCGTTGACAACCACCAGCACGGTCTCGGGGGGAACGGCCTGCGGAGCTTTGACCGGAGAATCAAAAAGGTCGCCCGGCTTCGAAAGGTCCACACCCGTTTCGGCTTTCTTCTCGGCCTTGCCGCAACCCACCAGGGCGCACGCAAGGGGAAGCACAAGCAACACGGCCAGCATCATACGAATCCATCTATCGCGGTTCATGTTCATTCCTTTCCCGGATTATCCGGTCACACAAAACCAAGTTACCCCTGAAAACGAAAACGGGCGCCATACTGAACCCGCGAACCGCGGGTGTCAAAACATAATGCACAGAACAGGCCCTTGGACCGCGCGGAAACCGAAATGTTCAAACAGGGGAATCCCTGTCCGTCTGCTCGGTATCCGCCAGCACGCGATCGAGTTCCACGGGAGACGAGATATCCATCAGCCTGGCGATGATTCCGGGCCGTTGCAGCACCCTCGATATATCGGCCAGAACGCGCAGGTATTCCTCGTTGCGCTGGTGGCGGTCGGCCACGACCAGCAGCAGCAGTTTCACGGGAGACTCCAGGCCCGGAACGGCGATCCCTTTCCGGCTCACGCCCGCCATCACGAGAGCCTCCCCCCACTCTCCGGCGTGGGAATGCAGGAGCAATACGCCCGGCGCAAACTCGACCGGGTACTGCTTTGCCACGTCCGCAAGCTGCCGGGCCAGGCGATCGGCCACCGAGGGATGCTGCGGGAGGGCCGCCCGAACCATGGTGCCGACCGCCGACTCCACGCTCATATCGTCAAGCCCCGGAAAGAAACGGTCCGAACGCAGGAGCGCACTCGCGGATTCCGTCTGCGACTCGGCCACCGGACGGACATCTTCGTCGTTCTCGTCGCTCACCGGATAGAGCACCAACAGATTGCAGGAGGGGGCGCGCTCCGAAAGCAACATCGGCAACCGGTCCAAGGCGGGCTGCCACGCGCGGCGGCCCGAGCGAACGCCGAGGACCACCGCCAGCTCCTGCGGCGTCAATCGCTCAGCCGCCCAAGCGGCGGCCTGCTGCCAGGAGGCAATCCCCTCGCACGATTCCTTCAGTTCCCGCGGCGGATCTCCGATGCTGCTGCGCAAGGATTCCAGACGTCCTTCGTCGCACGCGAAAACCAGTCTCGCCTGCAGCCGTTGCGCGATCCGCCTGAGCAGCAACACGACCGGCTGGAAGCCGGCATGCTTCTCCAGGAACGGAGGCACCAGCACGCGCACCACCTCAACGGAATTGATCGGCGCCGCGGACTTGTACACGCCGATGACGGCGTGCGTCTGCATCAGGAGCTCATGCACGGTCCGGCGGAAGATGCGGTTCCACGCGGCCACGCGACCGGCCCAACCAAGCAGGACAAACGTCGCGCGGCATTCGCTGGCCAGGTGCATGAGTCCCGTCGCGATGCTGAAATCCACCCGGGCAAACGGGGACGCGGGAACCCCCGCGCCGAGAGACTGTTTCACGGCACCGCCCAGCAGACGTTCGGCGCGGCCGATCGCCTGATCCACATCCCCCGCGTCCGACACCACCGCAACGGGGAACAGGGGATGATGCGATTCCTGCAGCCGCAGCAGGAGCGCCATGTCCATCAGAGAGGAAACGCTCTCCGGATTGCCGAGGCCTATCAGAATCCGCTCCCCGAAATCCCGCGCGATCGGGCGGGCGGATTCCACCTCGCCATCAGCCACCTCCGGAGCGTGCTTCTCGGTGGCCAGCGCCCCGACCACGCAACTGGCGAGTATCATCATGATGGTTCCACTGAGGACGAAGTCGTCGAAGAGCCCGATCCGGTAGCCCACCAGCACCGCGGCGAGCGTGGCCGCCGCCTGGTTGACACTCATGCCGAACAGAACGCCACGTTCCGCCGCCGTGAATCCCAGCAGCCGCCCCGTTCCTTCGGCGGCCAACCACTTGAAGGCGATCACCCCCAGCACCATGTAGGCCATGACCTGCCACGCGGCGGCGCCGCCGATCAACACGCGCAAGTCCACCAGCATGCCCACGGACAAGAGGAAGAACGGGATGAACAGGGCGTGCCCGACGAATTCGACGCGGTTGCGCAACGCACCATGTTCCGGAGTGAACCGGCCGAGAGCGAGGCCTGCAAGAAACGCGCCGATAATCGGCTCCATTCCCGCGAGCTTGGCAACGGCCCCGCTGATAAAGACCGCGGCAAGGACGAATATGAACTCGACCTCGCCCGAGATCGCCATGTGGCGGAAAAACCATCGCGCCAGGCGCGGAAGCCCGAAAAGAATCGCGACCACGCAGATTACGAGAAGCAGCAACTGCCGCGCCCAGAACCACCCCGACAAACTTCCGTCCACGTATTCCACAACCAGCGCCAGCACCAGCAAGGCAGCCGTGTCCGTGAGAATGGTGCCCCCGATGCCCGCGGTGACCGCGCGATTGCGCGCGATTCCGAAACGCTTGACGATCCCGTACGTGATCAGCGTGTGCGAAGCGAACATGCTCGCGAGGAGAATGGCCGTCGCCCACGACATCCCGAGGAGGAATCGCGCGCCGAGCGCGCCGAGCACCTGGGGGATGAAGAAGGTCAGCCCGCCGAACACCAAGCTGTGTTTCTTGTCCCGCACGAACTGCTGCAGTTCGATTTCAAGCCCGGCGAGGAACATCAGGTAGATCAAGCCGACGGAACCAAGCAATTCGAAGGTCCGGTCACGAGCGAGGACACCGAGGCCGTGAGGTCCGACCACCATGCCCGCCACAATCAAACCGAGCAATCCGGGAAGCCGCGCGCGGGCCAGGGCGAAGGGTGCCACGAGAATGATGAGCAGCACCAGCGCGAAGACGAACACCGGATCTCTGACCTCAGGAATCATGGCCGGGATGATCAAGGAGCCGGAGCCAATCGTCAAGAGACTGTTGAACACTTAGGGGAAGCCCGTCTTCGCTTGCTCGCTTGGGCTCGCAGCTTCGCCGCGGCAGCCTTCGTTCTCGGCTTCGCCTCGAACGAAGGCTGGTGCACCCGGAGGGATTCGAACCCCCACGCTGTTTAGGCACAAGAACCTGAATCTTGCGTGTCTGCCAGTTCCACCACGGGTGCGCGGTAAACACAAGTGAAGATAACAGGGAGATGGGCGCGCCGTCAACGGACGTGTTGATCAGCGCAGAAGATCTTCGAACTCCACGGTTTCGCCACCGGGGCCATCCTCGTTGCCACCGAGTTTCTGCGCGATCCCCTCGACCACCACCCCGCTGCCGGCTTGGCGGCTCATGCGCATCTGCGTGGCATCCCCGGAATACTGTTCCCGAGAAACGAGAAGGCCATATGGCGTGAACACGTGCCTGACGAAGAAGCTGGGCCCGGCCTGGTGAAGCGCGTGGACGTCTCCCTCCTCGTCCACCTCCATGTTAGGCTTGTACATTCGAACGACACGCCCCAAGTCAAACACCCCGTAGCAACGCCCCTCGTCGTCATCATCTATGCGCAAAAAAAGCCGCTCGGTCTTGTCCCGGTTCAACGTGCGCAGGGTGTATGTTCGGATCGCCCGCCCCATCCCTGGTACGCTGGCTGTCTCGCGCGCCACCTCGAAACCCGGCACCACGTCCAGGAACATCCGGGAAGAGATGAATGCGCGATCGCTCCACTCCAGCCGCGCCGTGATGGAGTAAGGCCCCGTGTTCAGAATGGGATAAGCGGGCAACAGGTCCACGGTCTGCTTCAGCGTGCCCATCGGCGCCACGGTGACCGCGCCGGTCCAGACCGAAGCACCGGTCGGCATCATCAGCGCGCCCGGCGAACGTTCGATGTCGAACATCAGCGCGGCATTGGCCTCCGGCACGCCGAACGTCAGCGGCTGTCCCGTGTTGTTGACAATGGTCACGTCCATGGGGATGGACTCGTAAAGAATCACGGTGGTGTGCGCCAACCGGCACCGGATATCCACCTGCGCGCCCGCCGCAAAGGGGAAAACAAGGAGAAGCACCAGCCATTTCGGCCAGCGACTCATCGTCCCACCGCCAGCCGCGCCGCCACACGGCCCGGGAGCCCCGCGTCGAGGATCTTCTGCTGGGTGATCCTGAAATCGTACGCCACCCGACGCAGCTCGACTTCGTTGGAGAAGAGATTGTAGATCGCGTAGGCCGACCGCGGGTCCCCGTCGCGCGGCTGCCCCACGCTCCCGACGTTGATGAAGTACTTCTTCCCCACCTGCACCTTGATCTTCGTGTAAAGCCCGCCGCGAACGGTATCCGTCTTCTCGAATGCCAGCGGCACATGGGTGTGGCCGAAGAAACATACGGAGGTTGTCTGGTAATTGAAGTTGGCCTCCGCCTCCAGCTTGTCGAACACGTAACCCCACATCTCCGGCATGTCGAGCGTGCTGTGAACGATGGTGAACGACTCCACCGTGCGGATCAGGCGAAGGTTGCGCAGGTACCTGCGCATGTCTTCGGAGAGCTTCCTTCGCGTCCAGTCCACCGCGTCCGCGGCCAGTGGGTGAAACCCATCGAGATTGTCGTCGTGTGAACAGTAGTGGTCATGGTTTCCGCGAACCGTCACGCACTTGAGGTCCTGCGTGATCTGCAGGCATTCCGCGGGATTGGCGTTGTAGCCCACGACGTCCCCCACGCAGGCATAGTGGGTGACGCCCTGTTCCTTGGCATCGGCCAGAACAGCCGTCAGGGCTTCCAGGTTCGCGTGAATATCACCCAGTATCGCGTATTTCATCAACGTCCATCACACGGCAGGCTTATGACGGGCACAAGATACCCTCTGCCTATCGGTTTGAAAAGCAGTTTCATGACCGAAAGCTGGTTGTGGCACCGGTTCACCAGGCATGCTTCACTCCGAAACCCGCGAATTCGCCGGTGCCGACACTCCATGAACACATATCCCGCGTGATATAGCGTCCGAGATGGGTGCTCCGGACCGCGTGCAGAAGAGCGACCAGGTCCTTTTCCGCGCCTTCGGCCACCAGTGTAACCGACCCGTCCGGTTCGTTGCGGACGAACCCCGTCACCGCAAATCCGGCGGCCACCTCGATGGCGGTATACCGAAACCCCACGCCCTGCACACGCCCCTCGTACCGGACGCTCACGCGCTTCAGGCCGGACTCCTTGCTCTCGCCTGCCGTCATGTCCGCTTCATCTCCCGGGGTTTCTTCATGCCAGAACTGTCGCGGGTTTTCAACCACGCAACCTGCGCCGAATCATTTGCCCTGGCGCATTCCACCAGATATGATGAAAGAAGAGTGGCGACACCCATGACCTTTCATCTCCTGCCGCAGCCATCGAGCGTGAAGATCGGACATGGCCGCTTCCAGGGCGGGCGGGACACTTCGATTGTGCTCGTCGGGGGAACCGAAGAGAATTTGCCGGCCGTTCAGGCGTTGCGCGCCGACCTGCGGAACTGCAGCGGAACGCGCGAAGGATGCATCACCCTCGAAACCCGCACAAACAACACGGCGGAGTCGTACAGCCTGAACGTCACGCCCGGCCGCATCGAAGTGATCGGCGACGGCGGGCCCGGCCTGTTCTATGGAATCCAGACCCTCCGCCAGTTGATTCGCCAGTTCGGACTCCTCATCCCCGCGTGCACCATCCGCGACCGTCCGGCGTTCGCGCACCGCGGCTACTACCTGGATATCAGCCGGGGCCGCGTCCCGCGACTGGAGACCCTCCTGGAGTTGGCCGACACGCTCGCTTCCCTGAAGATCAACCAGCTTCAGCTCTACGTCGAGCACGTCTTCGCCTTTCGCTTCGATCCCGCCATCGCGCGCGGCACGGATCCCGTCACTCCCGCGGAGTTGCGCGCGCTGGACCGGCATTGCCGCGAGCGGCATATCGAGCTCGTGCCCAGCCTCGCGTGCTTCGGGCACATGGGCCGCATCCTCAGCCTGCCCCGGTACCGCAAGCTCGCGGAGGTCGAATGGCCCGCGCGCGACTGGGAACACGCGCGGTGGATCCAGCGCTTGCGCGGCGCGACGATCAACCCCTGCATGCCGGAGGCGCGCCGGCTGTTGCGGCGCATGCTCGACGATTTCCTCCCGGCCTTCTCCGGCGGTTCCTTCAACATGTGCGGCGACGAAACCTACGATCTCGGCAAGGGCGCCAACGCGCGCAAGGTTCGTCGCCGGGGCGCCGCAACGCTTTACCTCGACCATGTCCGCTTTCTCCGCCGGGAGGCCGCGCGCCACGGCAAAGCCCTCATGTTCTGGGGCGATGTATTGCAGCACCATCCCGAGGCCATACCCGGTATTCCGGCCGATTGCACGGTCCTCGATTGGGGGTACGAGCGAAATACCGACTTCGGCAAGATCGCGCGGTTTGTGGACGCGGGGCTGAGCACGTACGCATGCCCCTCCACGCGAGGGTATCGCGTAGTGTTCAACGAGGTCGAGGAAGCGCGCGCGAACATCGCAGGCTACGCGCGCGAAGCGGTGCGCGCGGGGGCGGCGGGATTACTGACCACCGATTGGGGGGACATGGGGCACTTCAACATGCCCTCCTGCTCGCTGCACGGTCTCGCGCTGGGCGCCGCACTTTCGTGGAATCCGGGATCCGACGAGCGACGGGCCTTTGATCGCGCGTTCTCCCTGCAGCTTTTCGGCGACGCTTCGGGAAAGGCCGCCAAACTGTTCCGGCTGGCCGGAACCACCGGCATCGCGGGGTGGCCGATGATGCTGACCGATCCACCCGACGCCCCCCCCGCGCGGCGCCGGCGTGCAAAGGTCTTGAGGACTCTGGATCTCGCGGAGGAATTGGTTCAATCCTTCGACTCGCTCGCGAAGACGCGCATTGCGCGCAGACAAACCATCGAGGAACTCGCGCTGGCATGCGAGGCGCTGGCGCTCAATGCGCAGCATATCCTGGTTGCGGGCGCGTCATCCCGGGACCGGCGCGCCTTGGGGCGTCGCATGCTGAACTTCGCGCGGAGCTACGGGAAAACGTGGTTGCGGGCGCACAAGCGCTCGGGCCTGCCCGAACTCAAACGAGCTTTTGAACGCGCGGCAAAACGGCTGGTCGAAGGGAACGTGCACGCGAGACCCGTCACCCGGGGAGACCTTCCATGACGGCCCGGCAGTTCCGGGCCCTGGCCAAACGCCTGCTGGTCGGCAGCAATCCCCGGCGCACCCTCCTGCGTGCCGCGCTCCTGGGGCTTCTGACCTTTCTCGTCATGCGCTTTGTGCTGATCCCGGTCCGGATACGCGGGGTCAGCATGGAGCCCACCTACAGGGATGGGAACCTCCAGTTCGTCAACCTGCTGGCGTACAAATTCCGCGAGCCGCAGCGGGGCGATATCGTCGTCATCTCCATGACCGGCCGCCGGGCGCTGTATCTGAAACGCGTGCTCGGGTTGCCGGGCGAGCGCATCGCGTTCCGCGACGGGCAACTGCTGGTGAACGGGGAACCCGAGCAGGAGCCGTATCTGAAGGACCGCGCGGACTGGACCGTCGCGGAGATGACCGTGGGAGACGGCGAGTACTATGTCGCCGGCGACAACCGGAGCATCCGGTGGGAACACCACTCCATGGGCATCGTGGAACGCCGGAAGATCCTGGGAAGCGTTGTCGGGAGGGCCGCGCACCCATGAGTCGCATCGGGGGTTTGTTCGCGAACAAGGACAACCGGCGCATGATTCTTGCGCTGCTCGTGCTCGCGGCGGCGATTGCCGGGATCACGCTCTGGCGGAGCGACCCGCGCATGATCAACCGTCGCTTCAACCGGCTCGTCACACTCACGGAGAAGAAGACCGGCGAGAAACCTCTCGCCATGCTTGCGCGCACCCGGGAAATCTCGGAGTTCCTCGCTGTTGATGTGGAGGTTCGCCTGGGCCCTCCCCTGCCCATCGTCGCGGGACGCAAGGAGCTGGTCGGGGTCATCCAGCAGTTCCGGGCCGGCATCAGCCGGCTCGAGATCAAAATCAGGGACCGATCGCTCACGGTTGCGCCGG
>JAKJGV010000051.1:343-14966 GCA_022704185.1 Verrucomicrobiota bacterium | reverse complement strand
CCGCCCAGCATGGCGCCGATCCAGAACACGGAAGCGACCGCCAGGAGCGCGAGCACAGCGGACACCAGCCGCGATCGCAGCACCAGGTCGTCCACCGTGGCGGACGGATCGAGCCCTTTCCACGCGGCCAGGTTGAGCCAGACAAGCAGGGGCGGTTTCTCCACGCGCGGGTTCCCGTTCCAGGTGGGCATCTTCCACGCGTCCGGTTCGCCCTGGTGCATCCGCAGCCAGGTCTCCTGGCTGCTCAGGAAGGAGAGGCTTTCCATGATGCGGACGGGCGCGGGTGTCCCGACGCGGACGAGCAGGGGTGGCGCGCACAGCAGCAACACGATAATCAGGCGCACCCACAGATGGTTTTTCATGCCCTAGTCCTGTCCCCACTGTATCTCATACAGCGCTTTCGGGCTTGTGGAATATTGCGCGCCGGGTTCGCGCAAGACGATTCGTCGCGCGCCGTCCCACGTCTCCGGGATATTGCGAAGCCATCGCGTGGAGCCCGCGATGTAGCGGATGTCTTTATCCTTCCAGTACTGCCAGTACTGACCGGGATTCCCGGCATACCACAACTCGTAGTTTGCGACACTGTCCACGCCGTGCGCGCGCCAGGCGGGCCACAGCGGACGGTTGGCTTCCATCAGTTCCGCGATGTCGTTGTTCATCAGCCCGTCGAGATTGACCACCCGCAAGCCGGAATAGAAGCTGTAGATTCCGGAATCCCATGCGCCGACGGTGCTGCCGGGCGGCAGGTGATCGTGCATCCATTCGGCCAGCTCGAGCATGTCGCGCTGGTAGACGTTCCGTCCGCGCGCCGTCTTGACGGCGAAATAGCCCAGCCCCTCCGCCGCGACCAGCAGCGCGAGCACGGCGGCGACCGCGCGACTCCTGGGGGAATCAAGATCCAGCAGGCGCCGCGCGAGCATCGCGGCAAGCAGGGTCAGCGCGAGCACGGGCGGCACGTAGTACCAGGTGGCGGTCCGCGTCAGCTTGAGCGCGTAGGCGCCGGCGAGCGCGAGCGGGAGCATCGCGAGATAGGCCGGGAACCATGCGCGGCGCAACGGAACCCGGAAGACGCCTGCTCCCGCGATCAGCGCGACGAGAAGAACATATTTCAGCGCGGGCGTTTTCACGAAGGACTTCACCGCGAATTTCTGGAACACATCGAACGTGAACGCCATTGCTTCGAGGAATTCCATGCCGGAGACCTTGTATTCGCGGATCAGCATTTTGATTTGCGCGCTTCCCTGTATCCACGTACCGGTCGCGGCGTGGATGTAGAGCGTCCACAGCCCCAGGGCCGCGATCGCGGACATGGCGACGGTCAGCGCGGCTGCGAGCCGCCGCGCGAAAGGGCCTTCGTGGGCGAAGAGGATCACCGGCGTCGCGAGCAGCACGACCGCTAGGTTGTCCGTGCGGGCGAGCACCGCCAGGGCGGCGGCCGTGCCCGCGAACGCGATGCGGGAAAAATCGCGGAGCGGGGTCACTAGGGCGAGGAAGAAAAGCGAGAGGGTGAAGCCGCTGAGCGCGGCCTCCATGCCGGAAAGGGACCACAGCGCGGCGTGCGGATTGACGAGATAGAAAACGGCCGCCAGCGCCCCGGTAAGCCGGTCGCGCAGCCTGCAGCCCGCGCGGTACAGGACCATGCCGGCGAGCGCGTGCAACGCGACGTTGAGGCCGAGCATGAGCCGGACATACGCGTCCGGCGCGGGGTGAAGGAGCGCATGGAGCGCCGCGAGCAGAATCGCAAACAGGGGATGATATCCCGATGTCCGTGTCACGCCGTCGAAAGTCGAAGTCCCGGTTGCGGCGAGGTTTTTCGCGACTTGCAGGTAATAATAGCTGTCGTCGGAAACCAGCGTGACGATTCGACTTCGCGAGGCGAAGAGCGCGATGGCGGCGGTGGCGATGGTGATCAGGGCTGCCGCGCCGCCGAGCAGGCGGAGAGCCCGCGTTGTTCCGTCGCGACCGTTCATGACGGCGTCGCGCGATCGAGCAGTTCGCGGGCCTGCTCGAACACCTGTTCCGGGGTGATGGACGCGAGGCTCTTGATGGCTTCGGGCGAATCGCGCTCCACGTCCCGATTGCGCACGGAGCTGTTCTGAACGATGCGGCAATCGCGGCCCAGCGGGCCGGTTCTCAGGGGATCGGTGACTCCGAAAATGGCGACGACGGGCGTGCCGACGGCGGCCGCGAGGTGCATGCCCCCGCTGTCGTTGGCGATGACCAGGTCGCAGACCTTCAGCAGGGCGATCCACTCGGCCAGCGTCGTCTGTCCGGCCAGGTTCAACGCGCCCTCTCCGATGCCCTCCACGACCTTGCGGCACAATGCGGCCTCGCGGCTGATGCCCAGCGCGACAACGCTGCAATGCTTCTCCTTCACGAGGCTACGCCCCAGGTTGATGAAATGGTCGGCCGGCCACCGCTTGGACGGCCCGCGCGCGGCGCCGGGCAGTATGCCGACGCAGGGCTTCGGCAGGGCCGCGAGGCGGGCTTTCGCTGCCGCCACGGCCTCGTCCGGCAGATTCAGCTGCGGGCGCTCGAGTTCCTGTTCCTTGTGGCCGGGCAGGAGCAGGTCCATGTACTCCCATGCCTGGTGTTCCCTGCCGGGTTGGGGCGGGCGCGGGTTCACGACGCGGGTCATCATCGCGCCGCGCCAGTGTCCCGGCATGCCCCATCGCTCGCGCACGCCGCTGAGGAACGGAACGAGGGCCGAGCGAAAGGAGTGGGGCAGCACGAAGGCCCGGGGATACCGCCGCTGACGGATAAGCCGTGCGGTCTTCAGCGTTCCCCAGAACCCCGAGTGGAGGGGCAGGATCTCGTTGGGCACGGGGTGAAGTTTCCAGAGTTGCGTGAGCGGCGGCTTGATCAGGAGCGTGATGTAGGCGTTCGGGTGTGCGCGGCGGAAGGCCTGGAGGGCGGGCATTGTCATGATGCTGTCGCCGACCCAGTTCACCCCGCACACGAGAACGGCCTCGTGCGCGTGCGCGGCCTCGGAGCTGCGGCTACTTGAAGCAGATGCGGGCAATGCAGTCATGAAAGTCCTCCGCGCCGCTCAACATTTCGATCTCCACGCGCAGGAAGTAGATCGGAAGGTCGCGGCGTTCGATCATGGGGAACCGCACCGCGTCCTTCTCCGTCGTGACGATCGCTTCGGCGCCCCGGTCCAGGCTCTTGTTGATCAGGTTCAGGATCTCTTGCTGGTCATAGCGGTGATGGTCGGCATAGCGTTTGTGATAGAGCACGCGCGCGCCCAAGCGCACGAGTTCGTCCTCGAACCCCTTCGGCGCGGCGATGGCGGAAACGGCGGCGATCGCGCGGCCCTTCAGAAAATCCAGTTCCTTGCGGTCGCCCCGGTACACGTCCTGGAGATACTTCGGGTTGTGGCGGCATTCCGAGATTTCCGCGTTGGGATTCAGCTCGCGAAGCTGTTTCTTCAGTTCTTCGGAACCGTCGCCGTTGGCTTTTGTAATGAAGATGAACGACGCGCGCTTGATGTTACGGACCGGCTCGCGAAGGATTCCGCGCGGGAGAAGGTTCCGGTTTCCGAACGGGTTCGTGCGGTCCACCAGGACGATGTCGAGGCGGTGCTTGAGCGGCAGGTATTGGAACCCGTCGTCGAGAATCAGCGTGTCGCATCCGAGCCGGGAGATCGCGTACTGGCCGGCGCGGACGCGGTTCTTGTCCACCAGAACGGTCACGTCGGGCAGGTTGGACGCCAACATGTACGGTTCGTCGCCGCTGACATCGGAGTTGAGCAGGAGGTGCCGTCCGTCGGAAACGACGAGCGGCTCATTCGCGTGCCGCCGGAAGCTGAGGCGGTCGAGCAGTCGGCGGATAAGCGGGGGCTGGTCCCTCTTGTATCCCCGGCTCAGGATGGCGACTTTCCGGCCCTGTTTCTGGAGCGAACGGGCGAAAACCTCCACGACCGGGGTTTTGCCTGTGCCGCCGAAGGTCAGGTTACCCACGCTGACGACCTGGCAGCCCAGCGTGTGGTGCCGGAAAATCCCGTGCTGATAGAGCCAGAGCCGGCACTGGATAATCGCGCCATAGAGCCGCGAAAGCTGCTTGAGAATCCAGCGGAGCAAGGACGCGAAACGCCCTGCCCGGCGGTCCTCGATGACCGTCAGCATGTACGTTTCCGCCTGTTCCAGCCTTTGTTGAAGCATTTTCACGGGCGCGCCGTTGATGCGTTTAATGCGGGTCTAGAAGGGCCATGTTGCCATTATCCCCGCGGAGGCGTCAAGCCATGCGCAAAAACGGAGGTGAGGGAGCGGCGCGGGGTGGATGCGTGCGCTCCCCACCCCCTTGTGGGGTGGGAGCGGGAAGTTGAAGAGGCGTGTGCGGGGCAGGTCAACTCTGCGCCCCCCACGGGATGAACCCGTGGGGACGCGCACGGTTGCGGGGAGCTTCCCAATCGATCCTCCTTGAGCCATAATACGCGCACGAATATGCCGGACCAGGAACAGACATTCAGGATTATCCCGGACGATTGGCTGAACCCGCTGCCTGTCGCCCGGCTTTTCGAGCATCCCGCGCGCCCGCTCGAGGTGGACATGGGGTGTGGGAAGGGGCGGTTCCTTCTCGCTCACGCCGCCGGGCATCCGGAGGTCAACTTCCTCGGCATTGACCGCATGCTGCGCCGCGTCCGGGCGCTGGACCGGAAGGCGCGTCGCCGCGGACTCACGCACGTGCGCCTGCTGCGGATGGAGGCGTACTACGCCACCACCTATCTTCTTCCGGCGGACGCGGTGACGACGTTCTACATCTTCTTCCCGGACCCATGGCCGAAGAAACGCCATCACGAGCACCGGCTGTTCAACCCGCGCTACATGGATGCGCTCCACCGGACGCTGCGGGCCGGGGGGCGGGTGCATTTCGCCACGGATCACATGCCGTACTTCGAAGAGGTGTGTGGTTTGTTCCGCGCCGACGCCCGGTTCCGGGAGGTGGAGCCATATATCCCCAACGAGCAGGAGCGCACGGATTTCGAGCTCTGGTATATCCGGCAAGGCGAAGTGGGCCGGATGTCGGTTGAGAAGGTTGAGTGACCCCCGAATCGCTCCGCGTTCAGTTTCCCGCGGGCGGGGGCGGCGGAGCTGTGTCGGGCGGCTTGTGGAACGGCGAGGGGATTGAATCCACCTTGTCGAGCAGGGTCTTCGGCCGCGCTTCGACATCCTGCAATTCCTGTCGGTAATAGACCTGCACGACATAGCCCATGTACAGCATGCGCTCTTCGTGCTTTGCGAATTCCTCTTCGCGCAGGCCTCTCGGCACAATGTACGCGGCCGTCAGGGTTCGCTCCTGGTTCGGCCGCCACTCTCCATCCACGCGCAGGGGTTCCTTGGGCACCACGGCGCGCGTCGGGCGGACCTCCCGCGTTTCCGTGTTCTCGTCGAAGAACGTCACGACAACCTCGATGTGGTAAGCATCCACATTCCGCTCGCCCGCGCGGGGTTTGAGGATGATGCGCAGGAGTCGCATTTCCTCGAACTGCTCGTTCTTCGGGAAGCGTTCCTGCTGGATATCGGTGATGCGGATGCGGCGTTCAAGCCGTCCTTCCGGCTTGGCTCCGCGGGTTTCGGGCGGTGCCGCGACCCGTGCGGCGGCCTCGGTGCGCGCGATCCGTATCCGTTCCGCGGCGGCCTGTTCGTAGAGCGGGGTGCCCATGCTGCGGTTGAGGACTTCGGCCCATTGTTCGCCCGCCTGCTTGAGTTGCCCCCGCTGCTCGTGGAGGCGCGCGCGTTCGATATAGGCCGGCAGGAAATCGGGAGCCATCAACTGGATGCGCGCCAGTTTCTCGTCCGCCTGCACCAGGTTCAACCGCGCGATGTCGGCCAGCGCGTCCGCGAGCATGGCCTGCGCGCGAACGGTCAGGGGGTCCTCTTCGACAGGCGGGGCCGGAGCGGGTTCCGGTTCCGCGGGCGGAGGTTCGGGTGCGGGTTGCTCGATCTCCGGTTCAACGGGTGCCGGAACACCCAGCTGCTCGCGCAGGCCGGCGACCTCCTCCCTCAGTTGGCGGAGGTCCTGCATGACTTCGTCGTCGGGCCCCGGTTCGGGCGGGGGTTGGGCCTGGGCTTGGCGGATCTCCTCCTCGCGGCGCTGCAGAAGCGATTCCGCCTGCGCGAAGGTCGCCTCCTCATCATCCGTTTCCATGGAAGCGAGCTCGATCTTCTCCACCAAGAGGGGGACGGGGACATTCGTGGGCGCCGCCTCGGGGATGCTGGTGAGATCCTTGTGGCGCGCCACAAGGAAAAGCAGGAACGCGATTTGCAGCAGGATGATGACGGCGACCGTCGCACCCGTGACCGTCTGCGTGTGACTGATCCGGCGACCGGTCCCGGCATCCGCATGCGTGATGCGCTGGAACTGGAGCAGCGTGTTGCCCAGCTCGATGCGGTCACCGTGGTTCAGCCGGGCCTCCTGCGTCGGCGCGTCGTTGACGAGGATCCGGTTGGTGGAGCCCAGGTCCTTGACGTAGACCCCGTCCTCGCGTTGCTCGAAAAGCGCGTGCTGGCGCGACGCCTCGTCGTCGGGCAGCCGGATGACGCAATCGGGATCGCGGCCCGCTTTCACGGACTTCTCCTCGATGGCCAGTCGCTTGCCCTTGAACTTTCCTGTCAGGAATACGAGACGGTACATGGTAAGAAAGTAGTTTCCTTCACGATCAGGGGGTGCGGCAAGGATAAAGATAAACACGGCTCCGGCCGCCTTGCACGGGAGCGCTCGCGCTTGCGCTGCGCATCCCGACCGCCTACAATACGGGCCGCTCATGAAAACGATGCGATATATCAGCACCCGGGGCGCCACGCAACCGATGGGCTTCCAGGATGCCGTGCTCACGGGGCTTGCCGACGACGGCGGGCTGTTGATCCCGGAAAGCATCCCGGACGTCTCGGACTGGCTGGACGACTGGGCGAAGCTGTCGTACCAGGACATCACTTACGAGATCCTGAGGCTGTTCGTGGATCTTCCGAACGACGACCTGCGCGAGCTGATAGACCGCAGTTACGCCAATTTCCGGCACCCCGAAATCGCGCCCGCGTGGAGCGTCGGCCCGATCCATATTCTCGAGCTGTTCCACGGTCCGACCCTCGCGTTCAAGGACATCGCGCTCCAGTTTCTGAGCAATTTCTTCGAGTACATCCTGACGCGGACGGGCCAGCGCCTCAATATCCTGGGAGCGACCAGCGGCGACACGGGCAGCGCCGCGATACACGGCGTGCGCGGACGGGAGCGCATCAACATCTTCATCATGCACCCGCACGGGCGCGTCGCCCCGCTGCAGGAGCGGCAGATGACCTCGGTGCTCGATCCGAACGTGTTCAACATCGCGATCGAAGGCACGTTCGACGACTGCCAGCGGATCATGAAGTCCATCTTCAGCGACCTGGACTTCAAGCAGAGGTATTCGCTCGGCGCGGTCAACTCGGTGAACTGGGCGCGCGTGATGGTGCAGATCGTGTACTACTTCTCGGCGGGACTCTACGTGATGGACCAGGAGCGCGTGAGCCGCGTGCGGTTCGCGGTGCCGACCGGAAACTTCGGCGACGTGCTGGCGGGTTACTACGCATCGCGCATGGGGCTGCCGATCAACCGGCTGATCCTGGCGACCAACGAGAACGACATCCTCGCGCGGTTCTTCAACACCGGCGAATACAGCCTTGGCCATGTCGTGCCGACCCTGAGCCCCTCGATGGATATCCAGGTGGCGAGCAACTTCGAGCGCTACCTGTACTACAGGTTGGGGGAGGATCCGGCGAAGCTGACCGCGCTGATGCGCGCGTTTGGCAGCACGGGACGCCTGAGCGTGCCGCCGCTGGCGGACGGATCCGTGGATGCGCTCTTTGCCGCGGGGGTCGGCACCACGGCGGACACGCTGGCCACCATCCGCAAGTATCACGAACTCTACCACTATCTGCTCGATCCGCACACGGCGGTCGGCGTTCACGTCGCGGAGCAGCACCTCCAGGCGGGCGAGCCGACCGTCTGCCTGGCCACCGCGCATCCGGCGAAGTTCAGCGAGGCGATCCGTGAAGCGACCGGGAAGGATCTCGCGCACCACGAGTTTCTGGACAAGCTGGCGGACGCGGAAACGCGCATGACGGTGCTACCCGCCGACGAAACCGCCGTCAGGAAGTTCATCGAAGAACACGTGTGACCCGCCGGGCGCGGGTTCTCAACGCACGCCGCGAGGCGGGGTCAGCGATTCAACCCTCGTGCCGCCCAGCCCGATCAGCGCCCGCTTCGGGCACGTGATGCCTTCGCGGACGCAGCTCAGCAGCAGTTCGCGGCTGCGCGGTTCGTAAATTGCGCAGAGCGGATCAGGCATTCCATCCGCGGGGCTGAGATAAGCGGTGACCGCCCGCTCCGTGTTGCGATTGACGACGAGATGCGCCACCATCTCGATATCGAAGCGGGGCAGGGTGGCGGCGACCACAAGCCATGCGGCGCCGGGGCAGGCGCGCAGCGCGGAAAGAATGCCGCTCATCGGGCCCATGCCGGTGAAGACGTCCAGGATCTGGGGAAAGCCCTTGTACTCCGGAAGCTCCGCCTGGTCTGCCCGGCTGGACAGGAATGCCAGTTCGCAGTGTTCGTCGAGGATCTCGAAATGCTTCGCGAACGCGCCGGCCGTGCCGCTCTTGCCGCCCGCGAGGACAAGGCCGTAGAGCGGAGGGGGCAGGTTCTCCTCCGTGCCATGCTGTCGTTCTTCGGGAGTGATCACGTTGGGCGCACCGGGTCAATCGAAGTAGATGTAGACATCGAAACGGCGGTAATCCCCCAAGTCGGTCGTCACATCCATGATCGTGCGGCGCCCCTCGAGGATGTCCACATCGCCCGCGAAGGAGCGGTCGCTGTCGTCGGCTTTGAGCGCCACGCGGTGCACATTCGGGTCGAGATCGTAGTAGTGCTTGTCTCCGCGCCCCACGCCTTTCACGCGCTCGCCGTTGATGTAGACATCCATCCCGTCGCCGGTCTTGTTGACCACGTAGAGCGTGCCTTTGCCCGGAGGCGGGTCATGGTCGAACTCGTCATCGTCGCACCCCGTGAGCGGCAACGCGAACGCCGCGGCGAGAAGCGCAAACCCCAGCCAGCTCCCTTTTATCTTCACAGTGTCTTCTCCTTCCCAATACGGGCTCGACGACCTGTGCGGCTATCTCGCTCCCAACGGCGCGCCCGCCTCGACCGGACGTTTGCGGCTGGAGAGGTTCTTGATCAGTCTCAGCCGATTCGCCTTGTCGGGCAACGCGTCGTAGGAAATCTCGTCCATGCACTGCTTGATCAGGTAGAGGCCGACGCCCCGGGTCTGGCCTTCCATCCAGTGGTCGGGAAAGCGCGGCGGAACGTAGGCCTTGAAATCGAACGGAGAGCCCCGGTCAATCACGTCCACGATGAACTGGGAGTCCGAGACGCGGATCTCGAGGTCGATCGGGGGTTTCGGGTGGGTCTTCCGGTAGGCGTGGTCCAGCACGTTGGTGCACGCCTCGTCCACCGCGATCTCGATCTTGTCCACTTCATCCTCCGCCAGTTGCGCGGCGCGGGCCAGCGCGGTGACCACCGTGCGAACGAGGAAGAGGAACCGGCTTTCGCCGGGGATCCGGAACCGCACCGAATCAGCTTCCTTCCATGTTGTCATAGCGGTGTTCCTAGTCGCTCTCCGGCCGCGAGCGTTCGTCGCGGAGTTCCAGCAGGTTGTCCAGGCCGAGGACGTGGATGACGTTCTTCACCTTCGAGCGCACCCCGCACATGAGCAGTTGGCCGCCGTTCGTCTTGCAGGCGCGGCTGAGCGCGAACAGCAGGCCCAGCCCGGCGCTGTTCACGTAGTTGAGCGCGGCGCACTCGAGAACGACCTGCGCGCCTTCGACGTTGCAGAGCGGCTCGACGGCGGACTGAAAATCGTTGAGGCTGGAGGCGTCTATGTCGCCGGACAGGAACACGACAGTCGCGTTCCCTTCCTGCTTCACTTCCAGGCTGAGCGAAGGCCCCGGCATTTTCTTGACGTTCCGACGGCAGCGGGCCGGCTCGCTGTGTGCCGGCGCAACCGCCATCCTTTCTTGTCATATATGTAGCGCAGACCGCCGTTTCTGTCGAGTGCACTGGACCGTCAACATGCCGCTTGCACAGGCCGTGCCCGTCCGTTATTGGTGTAATGAAGGAATTGGACCATGAAGAAATCGAAAGTGGCCGTTTTTCGCACAAGTCCCGCGACGGTGCTCACCGATTACCACCGCATCATGAACCTGGCGGGGTACCAGGATGCGCTCCCGAAAGACGCGGAAACCGCCCTCAAAATCAACATCAGCTGGCATTTCTTCTACCCGGCCAGTTCGACCACCCCCTGGCAGCTCGATGCCGTGACCCGCGCGATGAAGAAGGACGGCTATGACCCGGCGAAGATTCATGGATGCCACAACCGCACCGTGGTGATAGATGCGCATCTCGGCGAGCGCGAGAACAAGCAGGTGAACGTCGTGGAGAACCACGGCCTGAAGAACGTGCATCTTTACGAAGGCGAGGAATGGATCCATGTCCGCGAGGCGGTCGGCGACCTGGCGGACAAGTTCATGTGCCTGAACGAAGTGTACCCCGACGGCTTCATGATCCCGAAACGCTTCATCGGCGAGAACATCATCCATCTGCCCACGGTCAAGACGCACGTCTTCACCACGACGACCGGGGCGATGAAGAACGCGTTCGGCGGGCTGCTGAACGAGCGGCGGCATTGGACGCACCCGGTCATTCACGAGACCCTGGTGGACCTGCTGATGATCCAGAAGAAGATTCACCGCGGGATTTTCGCGGTGATGGACGGCACGTTCGCGGGGGACGGCCCGGGGCCGCGCTGCATGGTGCCGCACGCGAAGAACGTGATTCTCGCGTCCGCGGACCAGGTGGCCATTGACGCGGTCGCGGCGAAGCTGATGGGGTTCGATCCCCTGAAAGATCTGAAGTACGTGCGGCTCGCGCACGAGGCCGGCCTGGGCTGCGGCGATCCGCGGGATATCGAGATCGTGGGCGACCACGATGCGGCCAGCCAGAACTGGCAGTTCACGGGGCCGTTCCGGAAGATGACGTTCGCGAGCCGGATGCAGCACCAGATTTACTGGGGCCCGCTGAAGAAGCCCATCGAATGGTCGCTCAAGACCGTGCTTGCGCCGTGGGCGTACATCGCGAGCGTGCTGTACCACGACTCGTTCTGGTATCCCACGCACCAGAAGGTCATCGAGGACATCCTTGGGAGCGACTGGGGGCGGTTGTTCCAGAACTGGGAGTCGCTGCAGCTGCCGCCGGACGACCTGGAAAGCCGCGGCTGGAACAACGTGGGCGCGTCGCCCGCGGAGCTCAAGCGGGACAGCATGAAGTTCTTCAAACAATCGCTCAAGATCCTCGGCACCTGCGTCAAGGAGGCGCCCGAGTTTGCCGCGCGGAAGCGGCGGAAGGCTGTGCGCAGCGCCTCGTAGGGAGGGCCGCCATGAACGAGTCCAAGCCGGTCGAGATGGTCTGCTCCGCTTGCGGGAAGGACACGCTCCTCGTTCGCAAGCCGAAGTACGAGGGGTTCACCAGGGTGGGGGACGAGTTGACGTGCTCGTCGTGCGGGCATGAGTATGCGGACGAAGCGAGCGTGCCGTTTAAGGGGCGGGAACGGGTGCAGGTTTTCACGGACGGCGACCGGTCGCCGCAGGTCAAAGTGTTCCGCGAAGGGGAGGCGGCGCGGCTGTGCCGTTACTGCATCAGTTACGTCGTCAATCCCTTCATGCAGTGGTGCAGCACCCACAAGAAGGAAGTGCAGGCGACCGATACCTGCAAGCAGTTCAAGCGCAAGCCGGAACCGAAACCGGACTCGACGCCCCCTCCCGAGGCTCCGAAGAAGCCGGTCCTCTGAGGAGTGTTCCAGAAGTTCCGTGGCACGATCACGCGCTCTGGACCTGCCTGCCGGCAGGCAGCGCGTCTACGAAGGATCCCTCACGCGCGATGCGCGCTCAGCAGCGCGGGAAACTCGCACGTCGCGCAGCGGGAGCGGTCGTTCAGGCAGAAGTCCTGGAATATCTGTATCAACCCCTGCCTGCGGAGCCCGCTGCGATAGAGCGAGGGCGGATGGTCGGCGCCCAGCAGCGCGAACGCCGTCTGGCGGGCAATCCCGTTGTCCGACTCCGCGGCGAGACGATCCAACAGTCCGGCCTGGAACGCCGTGGTCGCGCCTGCGGCGGCGAGATATGGCACAAGCACGTTCACCATGATCTCGTCCGCGCGGGATTTTCCGATCAACGCCACCGCCGCACTCTGCGGCTTGCCGGAAAGGGAAAGCCGGCGTGACCAGTAACCGCCGTCCAGGGTCTGGAGGTCCCGCGAGATCGCCGCCTCGCACGTTTCCGGTTGTTCGCGCGCGATACGGACCCAACGCGAGGACGGATCCTCGTGGCGCGTGAACAGCACGGCCGCCGCCATCAACCGGCGCGAGGGATGGTTCGCAGGCCGGAGGCCCGCGGTGCGCCAGGCGTCGGCAGGGATGATCCGCGATTCCCACTGCTCGCGGCGCTTCCACCAGAAATCCCACAGCGACCGGATGAACTTTCGCGTCTCAACACTCCATCCGGCCCGTTCCCGGTCGGGAAGAAGCCCCGCGACGCCTGCGAGCAGAGCATAGGCGTGAACCGGATTGCCCTGGGCTTCCTCGCGCAGCCGCGCCAGCGGCACGGCCTCCGCGAGCCTGCGGAACGGGGTCTTGTTATGCTTGTACCCGAGCGCGCAAAGGATTTCCTCGTAAAGTGTCTGCTCGGCGCCCACCGCGTCCATGCGCGCGCGAAATCGCGCGGCCTTGCGGCGCAACCGCTCTTCGCCCGCGGCATCCAGCACCGCCTCGATTTCATCCGCGGTCCATTGCGCCAGCAGTTTGCCGCACGGGGTTGTTTTCCCGCGCGCGGCAAACGGGTACGCGCCGACATCGATGCTGCCGAAATCGAAACCCGGAAGGGCGGACAGCTCGTCGCGTAACGCGAGTTGCACGGCGCCGGGCGGAAGAAGGGGCGACGCATCCCCCGGAAAATAGGAGACGTGAATCCGCACACGGTTGTAGCGGGGATCCTCCGTGTGGCCGTGCGCCCGCCAATCGGACGGATGGATGTGCACTTCCACGTCGCCCGCCATCCGTCTTCCGCCGGGCTCGACGCGAATCGCGGCGCCGAGGAAATCGGGGCCGGCCTCCAGGTTCCACGCGCCGGGGTCCTCGACGATCACTTGTTCTCCGGTCCGCGTGCGAAGCGTGGCGGGTCGCAGCGCAGAGTCAAACCATACGCATTGGAGATGCCGTTCGTTCCACGGGTGGATGGTGCGGCCCTCGCGCACACCCGCGCCCTTGCGCAAAGCCGGCGCGGGATGGCGGTGCGCGCGCGGAAAGAGGGCGGACATTTCCGAACCTGCCGCGCGTTCGTATGGGGTTCCTCTCATCGCTCCTCGGGATCAAGCGCGGGCCATGATGTGAAATACGAACGGATTTGTCACACGAGAAGAGCGACAATCTGCCGGCGGCTACGGCATCATTTGAAGTGCGTTATTCGCAACGGATGACGTAGAAGCGTATGTCGTTGGTCGAACCGCTGACGTTGTGCCAGATCGTTGTGGTCGCGCCCGCGACGCCGGCCCCGTCGATCGTCTGGACCGGATTCGTGATCGCGCCCGTGCCCGCCGGCAGTCCGCCCTGGTCCTGTGTAATGTACGACACCGAGTAGGTGTTGCCGTTCACGACCAGGAACGTGATCGCCACGCTGTTCGTGCCCCGGGCAAGGGCCGTGATCGTCGGGTTGTACAGCGAGCACGTGTCCTCGGCTTTCCAGAATCCGTTCAGGAACACGTCGCCGTTGACGTTGGTGGCGATGAACATCAGCCCGCCCTGCCCGAGGGAGCCGCCCATCTTGACGGCTCCGTTCGTGGCGAACGCGGCGCCGCCCGCGCCGATGCGTTCGTAGAGGATGTCGGCGTTGCCGCCGACGCGGCTGCCGGCGGACGCGAAGAACGCCGTCGGCAGCAGCAGGCAGAACACCGCGAAAACGAAGGATGAACGTTTCATGTCACATTCTCCTTCAGGTCAATCCTGCCACGCGGCCGGGAAGCCTCGTTGGGTTCCTCCCCATCCCGGGAACACGCCCTGGTGCTCCACGTTGCCGTATGGGTCGAGGCCTGAACCTATGCCGGCCTGGCCCCAGCCCCAGGTCATCCCGAAGCCCGTGTTGTTGATGTCTCCGTACACGGTGTTGTTGGCGTGGAACTGCACATTGCTGTTCGCACCGACATCACCCCAGACCGTGTTGTTCACGAAGCAGATGGTGTAGCCCACAATCGCTGCCGGATCGAAGACCGCGGGGTTTGGACTGCTGGCATGTTCCGCGCCGTGGATCACGTTATGCGCGTAGAGGTGCGGTACCTGGCCGGCCGGTCCCGCGGGCGGAGACAGCGGCGAAATCTGCAAGTCCTGGATCGCCGCAAAGGGAGGAGCGAAAACCCCGGGCAATATTTCCGGGCCGAAATTGACGATTTCGCAGCCGATGACCTCGAAGTAGTAAACGAGGTCGTTCACCAGCAACGATGGGTTGGCGGGGTCCTTGTTGAACATCGAGGAGTTGTAAATCGATAT
>JAKJGV010000051.1:0-249 GCA_022704185.1 Verrucomicrobiota bacterium | reverse complement strand
CAGTTGTTGAACTTCACGTCGCTTCCCGAGTCCACCGCGACCACCGCGACGCCGCTCGCGATGATGTTCTCGACGCGTTGCTTGCCGAGGATGAAGGCCGACGGCGCGCTGACGGTCAGAAAACTCAGTTGAGGGCGGTCGAAACCGAGAACGTGGATGTTGCCCTTGTTCATGTTGAGAGCGGGATAACGGCCCGCGGCGATGACCACCGTGGCGGGTTCGTTGGTGTACTTCGCGGCGGCCGCGTTG
>JAKJGV010000050.1 GCA_022704185.1 Verrucomicrobiota bacterium | reverse complement strand
CATCGGCGATCGCGCGCTGGGATCGAAGGATGCTTTCGGCCAGTTCGCGCGCAACTTCGTCACGTTGTTCCCGGGGCAGGTGTATCTCGGCCACAACGACTTCCGCAATGACGGAGTGCCCAACGCGTGGCGCCACGAGCATTTCGGGAGCGTCCAGGGTCCGCCGGGCGATGAGGACAGCGACGAGGACGGAATGGAGAATCAGGCGGAATATGTCGCGGACACCGATCCGACGAATGACGCCTCGTTCTTTGCGGCGGGGGGAAATCGGGGTGCCGTTTCGGGCGGATTCGTCCTGGACTGGACGGCGGCGTCCGGCCGTGTCTATTCCGTGCATAAGACCACCAACCTGCTGGACTCGTTCGTGCCGCTGGCGACCAACCTGACGGTGAATGTGTATACCGATGCGGTGGGCGGCATCGAGCGCGCGTTCTACTCCGTCGGCGTCAGACTCTCGCCGTAGCAAACGCGGGGCGGGAGCCCCGCGCTACGTGACCATCCTGCTTGCCGGGTGCGTATTCTGCGTTATTGTTCTTCACATGAGCGCGGTGCCGAAAACACTCCTTCTCTTCGTGGACGGTCTGGGCATCGGATCGGACGATCCGGCCTTGAATCCCCTGCATCGCGGCGCATGCCCGGTGCTGGAGAAGCTGTTGCGGGACGATGCCGTGCCGGTGGACGCCACGCTGGGTGTCGCGGGCCTGCCGCAGAGCGCGACAGGTCAGGCGACGCTGCTGTGCGGAGTGAATGCGGCGGAAATGATGGGACGGCACATCGAGGGCTTGCCCGGTCCGAAGCTGAAGGCGCTGGTGCGGGAGCACAATGTACTGTCGCAGTTGATCGCGCGCGGCTACACGGCGACCTTTGCCAACGCGTTCTTCGTGGACGACATTGAGGTGGTACGTCGGCGGCGGCACCAGTCGGTTACCACGGTCGCCTCGCTCGCCGCGGTCGGTGGCGTCAGAGATTCCGGACAGTTATTGCGGAATGATGCGGTGTACCAGGATTTGACGCGGGAGGCCCTGCGGGGGAGAGGATATGAAGGCCCTTTCGTAACGCCGCGCGAATCGGCCGGGCACCTGCTTGCGATCGCCGCGCAGCACGACTTCACGCTCTTCGAGTACTTCCAGACCGATCTCATGGCTCACAAGGGGTCCGAGGCGGACATCCTGCGGGTGCTACGGAATCTCGACGAGTTCATCTCCGCCGTGCTGCCCTTCGCGGAACATCCGGATCGGCTTTTCGTTCTGACGAGCGACCACGGGAATATCGAGGATGGTTCGACCCGGCGACACACCGCGAACCCGGTGCCGTTTGTAGCGCTCGGCCGGGACGCCGGGTGCCTGAAAACGCGGATGCGAAGTCTGGCCGATTTCGTGCCCGCCTTGCTGGAGCTGTACCCGGGGCGTTGAACGGCGTCCGGGCGCGTCAGTACTTGTACTCGCTGCCGCCGATGAACTCCCGGATGAGGGAGCGGGGCGGGATGGCGCTGTCGTCCGCCATTTCCGTCATGGGGTTCAGCATCTCGTAGACCCGTTTCGCGCGCATGTATGCGTCCTGCCGCTTGCCGTCGTCCTGGTACATCTTCATGGCTTCGGGGAGGAACTTGAACAACCGGTTCTTGAGAATCGGAAGCTCGAACGGCATGGCGCTGTTGACGAGGTAGTCCACCGTGCCGATGAACGGGATGATGTTCCGCAACTCGCTGCGGCGCACGTAATGCCAGTGGGCGAGGGTCTGCAGCGGTTGCAGATTGCGGTGCCAGCTGTCCCGGATCATGCGGCGCAGCATGCGGTTGTCCGCCCAGCGCATGAAAACGCCGTCGTCGGTGCGGACCTGGCCCAGGGTCTCGATATACAGCCTGAACTTCTGTTTGGCCGGGATGCTCTTCGTCATGTCTTCGTACAGGCCGTGCAGGCTGTCGATGAGCAGGATCTGGTTCTTCTTGAGGCTCATCTCGTGCACGTTGAGCGTGCGTTTGCCGGTCTTGAAGTCGTAATCCGGCGTCTTGATCGTTTCGCCGTTCAGCAGTTTGACCAGGTGCTCGTTGATGAGGGGCAGGTCCAGTGCCTGCGGCGTCTCGTAGTCATAATCTCCGAACTCATCCTTGGGATGCATTTCGAGATCGAAGAAGTAGTGGTCCACGTTGATTGCCACCAGTTCCTGCCCGGCTTCCTTCAGTTTCTCGCTCGCCTTGATGGTGGTCGTGGTCTTGCCGGAGGAAGAGGGGCCCGCGATGATGACGATGCGCACATCGGGAAGCCGCTCGATCATTTTGACGGCGCCGGCCGTCACTTCGTCGTGGTAGCGCTTTTCGCAGGCCTGGACGAGTTCCGGGTACTTGCCGCCGGCGATGATCTTGTTGATGCCGCTGACGGTCTCACAGCCGTGATCCATGTTCCAGCGCAGCACTTCGTAAATCTTCTTGTAAGGGATGTTGTCGGTCGCCTCGATGCGCTGCGTCGCGCGCATCGCCCGCGCCTCGGCCCGCTCGTGACGGTAGATGATGTAGGCGCGAGCGGTCTTGACGTGCCCGTGCTTGATCAGCGTGGCCTCGACCATATCCTGGATGTCCTCGACCGAAGGGGTGCAACCGGGGGCGCAGGTCTGAAAAAGGGCGTGCTCGACCTGCTTGGCGAGGAACTCGGCCATCTCGCGATCGCTGCCGCCCACGGACGCAGCGGCCTTGAAAATGGCCGAAGCGATGCGGTCGCGATCGTAGTTCACCAGGTTCCCATCGCGCTTGAGGACTTTCGTGATGGGGGGATTCTTTGTGGTCATGGCTTTTTCCTCCTACACAATACGCCACAAGGTGCAAGTCTGCGGACTTAATCGCCGAATTCCAGGAACCCGTCGAGCTTGCGAAGCCGGGTGGGATGCCGCATCTTCCGCAGGGCCTTCGCCTCGATCTGGCGGATGCGCTCGCGAGTCACGTTGAACTTGCGGCCCACTTCCTCGAGCGTTCGCGAGTACCCGTCGGTCAGTCCGAACCGCAGCGTCAGCACTTCCTGCTCGCGCTCGGTAAGGGTTTTCAGGACATCCTGGAGGCGTTCTTTCAGCAAGCTGTAGGCGGTCATCTCGGACGGGTTTTCCGCCGACTTGTCTTCGATGAAGTCGCCGAAATGAGTGTCTTCGCTGTCGCCGACGGGGCTCTGGAGCGAGATCGGCTGCTGCGCCATCTTCAGCACGGCGCGCACGCGATCCACCGGGAGATTCATCTCCTCGGCGACCTCTTCGGGGGTCGGTTCGCGGCCGAATTCCTGCACAAGCTGCTTCTGCACGCGCATGAGCTTGTTGATCGTCTCTATCATGTGCACCGGGATGCGGATGGTCCGGGCCTGGTCCGCGATGGATCGCGTGATCGCCTGGCGGATCCACCACGTCGCGTACGTGCTGAACTTGTAGCCGCGCCGGTACTCGAACTTCTCGACCGCCTTCATGAGGCCCATGTTGCCTTCCTGGATCAGGTCGAGGAAGGACAGGCCGCGGTTCGTATACTTCTTGGCGATGCTGATCACGAGCCGAAGGTTGGCTTCGACCATCTCGGTCTTGGCCCGCAAGCCCTTGCGGAGCCAGTCCTTGAGGGCCTTGTACTCGCGGTCGAAGACCTCGGCGGACATGCGCTGTTCGTCCTCGAACTGCTTGAGCTTGCGCAGCTCGTTCTTGAGGGCATCCGCGTGCGCCTTGGTGCGGCCGGACTTCTCCAGCTTCCGGATCGCCTCGGTGCAGGCCCTCAGGCGCTGCGCGCACTCATCCGCAACCGTCACGAAATCCTCGACCGCTTTCTGCTTGAAGTGCAGCTTGTCCAGGAGTGCGCCCAGCCCGTCGCGGGCCTGAAGGAAACTCTTATCCTTGCGCTGCCGGGCGGCCTTGCCGTGGCGCTTCTGACATTCCTGGAACTTCTTGCCCGTGGCCGAGTGCTGGCGGAGGATGGACCGGGTCAGGCCGGGCAGCGTCTTCAAATAGCGCTCGCGGCTGTCCACATGCTTGTCGCTGATGATCCGGTCGAAGCGTTCCTTGCCCGCCACGAGGCGTTCCGAAAGACCGAGGTAGGCCGACGTGGCGAATCCGAAGGTGTTGAACAGCTTGCGCGAGTTGATCTCGGCTTCCTCGATGCGCTTGGAGATCTCGACTTCCTGCTCGCGGGTGAGCAGGGGGACCTGGCCCATCTGCTTGAGGTACATCCGGACCGGGTCGTCCAGCACGTCCACTCGCTGCGCAAGCTTCGCGCGCTCTTCCTTTTCCATTTGGGACTTGAACTTCTGCTCGTCCGAGTCCTCGATGACCTCGATGTCCATGCCGCGGAGGAGAATGAGGATGCCGTCGAATTCCTCGGGGCTAACCACGCTTTCGGGCATGACCTCGTTTACGTCGTCATAGGTGAGATAGCCCTGTTCCTGCGCGAGCTTGATCAGCTCCTTGAGCTTCGCGTTTCGTTCGTCGCGATTCACCCGGATCTGTACGACGTCCCCGCGCACCGCGCCCGGCTTGACTCCCTTTTCCGGCGGGGCCGCGGCGTGGGCTTTCTTGCGCCCCGGCGCCCCCTTGACCACCTGCGCCGGATGTGCTTCCGCTGCTTTCTTGACCGCCTTGCCGGCGGGTTTTCTTGCTGACTTTGACATTTGTTCCCCGGAAAAAGACAGAATTCACCCTAATTATAGCTACAAAGGTCAAAGACTATTTCCAAAACTCGTGTTCCCGTCAAGAGCAACGCGTGAGTTTTTTTGCGGGATCGCAATCGTTTGAAGTGCTGCCGCGAGCCAAGACGACGGTTTTCCTCTTCGCAGCGCATCCTGCGGACCGGCGGAAGAGCGGGGTTGTGCGGATCATTCCTGCGAGCATTCGAGCACGTGCAGTGCCTTGTCCCAGCCCTGCTGAAGGGCCTTGATGTCGAGAGTGATCTGCGTGCATTCGTAGCTGAGCCGCTCGCGTTCAGCGCCCTCGGCCGTGGCCATCCGCTGCCGGAGCTCGGTTCGTTTCCGGTCAAGCACCCGTCGCCATATGCGCAGAATGAGATCCTGCGCGGCGTGCCGCGGCGGGACATCCGGTCCGCATACCTTCCGGGGAGCCATCTGGATTTGCGCCGCGAGGCGCTGCCACTCCTCGTCCTCGGCGGCGAGAGTCGTCATGAGATGCAGATCGGGCTCGACCGTCTGCCGGATCAGCAGCGAGATGATCCGGCGGCACGCGGGATCGGTCAGGTGCTCCATCGGCAGGTGTGCGTCAACGAGCGGCGCCAGGTCCTCGTGATGCGCGAGCAATTCCGCAAGCGCGATCTCCTCGGGAGGGTGGGCCACGGGGGCCTGCGAGCCGGCGGCGAGTTCGACCGGGGACGGCCGGGTTCCGCGTTTCAGCTTCCGCTGCAAGTCCGCGCGCAGGGCCCGCTCGCCGACGCCGAGTTCATGCGCCGCCTGGCGCAGCATCTGGTCGCGCTGCACTTCGCTGGGCGCACGGGCGATCATGTCGAGAATGACGCCGGCCGCGCGCATGAGCGAAGCTTCGCTCCCCAGGTCTTCGCGGGAGCGCAGCACGTCCACGTGGAAACGCAACGCCGACTGCGCGCGGTCCAGCAGGCTTCGCAACGCATCACCACCCTGCTTGCGGACCAGGGAGTCCGGATCCTCTCCCTTGGGCAGCGCGGCGATGCGCACGCTGAATCCGGCGGCCGTCAGGACGTCCGCCGAGCGCAACGCGGCGTCCTGGCCGGCGCGATCGGCATCCAGCACGACGATGACGGAATCGGCAAACCGCTTGAGCAGCCGCGCGTGTTCTTCCGTGAGGGCGGTGCCTTGCGCGGCGACCGCATTCTGGACGCCTGCGATATGGCAGCGGATGACGTCAATCTGTCCTTCGCAGAGCACCGCGGTGTGCGTATCCGCGATCTCGCGGCGCGCGCGGTCCAGGCCGTACAGCACGCGGCTCTTGCGAAACAGCGCGGTTTCCGGGCTGTTCACGTATTTTGCCGTTTTCGCGTCGGGGTCCAGCGAGCGCCCGCTGAAGGCCACCACGCGCCCGATCTCGTCGCGGATCGAGAACATCAGCCGGTTGCGGAACCGGTCGCTGTACTCGGGATGCTCCTCGGATCTCATGATCAACCCCGCGCCTTCGAGCAGCGCCTCGGGGATCTTCTTCTTGCGCGCCCACTGGACGAGTCCGTTGCGGACCCCGGGCGCGTAACCGATGAGGTAGTCCTTGGCCGTCTGCACGCTGATGTCGCGGGACTGGATGTACTTTCGGGCGGCTTCGGCGGAAGGGGATTCGAGCAGCGCGCGATGGTAGAGCATCGCGACGTCCTCGTGGATCCGGTACAGCGCGTCCTTGTTCTCCTGCGCCGCGCCGTCGCCGTCGGTCCACTCGACGCGGATGCCGCCGCGCTGCGCGAGCATGCGCGCCGCGGTGGAGAAATCCACGTTCTCGTACTGCATCACGAACTTGAAGACGTCGCCGCCGGCGCCGCAGCCGAAACAGTGGAAGATCTGCCGCTGGGGGTTCACGTGGAACGACGGCGTCTTCTCCTTGTGAAAGGGGCAGAGGGCCTTGTAGCTCGACCCGGCTCGCTTGAGCTGGAGATACGTGCCCAGCACTTCGACGATGTCGTTCGCATCGCGAATCTGCTCAAGGGTTGTCTTGGGGATGATCTTGCTCATGTTCCGGGCCGGGCTCGGGCTCCTCTTCCTCGACGTCCGATTCGTTCGGCTCGGCCTCGCGCGGGAAGCGCAGGACCGGATGCTTCTCGGCCAGTTCCTCGTAGAACGGCCGCAGGCGTTCCGCCGCGATGCGCCCGCAGACGGATTCCTCCGCGACAAGGCCGTGAAGCGCTTCGCCCGGCCAGAGGCTCAGGAAGAGAAGCACCACGGCGCAGAGAACGGCGGCATGGAGAAAGCCCGCGAGGGCGCCGCCGAGCCGTTCAATGCGGCCCTTGAACGAGAATTCGAGGATGCTGCGAAGCACCAGGCGCAGGATGCGCATGAGCAGGTAGGCGCCGATCAGTACCGCCGCGAACGCAACCGGGTAGGCGTTGGACTCGGTGAGCCGCGTACTCTCCACCAGGTAATCGCCGGCAGGGCCGAAGAAGAACCAGCCCGCGAGCAACGCGATAACCGCGCTTCCGACCGCGGCGAGTTCGCCCGACAACCCTTTGAGGAACCCGCGCACGGTCCCGAGAATTACGACCACGAGCACGACCATATCCACGATGTTGAACTGGGGAAGCTGATCCATGGCTATCTCTCTCATGAAACGATAGCGCGCGGGTGTGTCGCAGGCAAGACCGCAGGAGCGGGCCGGGAAAAGCCCCGGCTCGCGGGATGTGAAGAAGTCCGAATCATCCGGGGAGGGGCAGCGGCTCGCTGCCCGATATGCGGCCCGCCGGCGTCGGGCCCTCCCTGAACCCGTAGAATGTGTGTTCTACGATTCGTCCAGTTCGTACCCCAGCATCGTGTCGTCCTCGAACAGGAAGCGGCCGACGAACGGCTTCTGTGCCAGCATGAGTGGAATCCACACGTGGTCGTCCTCCCACATGCGCTCGAAGGGGATCCGGTCGAGCGGCGTCCAGATCGGGATGGCTTCATCCGTTTCCGTCGGCTCGCCGACGCAATCCGTTGCGGTGAAGACGTAGCCGTGGATGGAAAATCCGTCCACGAACTGGAACTTCAGTTCGCCCGCCTCGCGCACGCCGGTCGGCGTGACGAGCAGTTCCTCCTCGACTTCGCGGATCGCGGCCTGCAGGGGCGATTCGCCCGGTTCGATCCGCCCGCCGGGCCCGTTGATCTTGCCTGCGCCCAGGCCTTTCTTCTTGTGGATGAGGAGCACCTGGCCGTCGCGGATTACGAAAAGCAGCGTCGCGCGTTCGCGCGGGACCCAGGAGGACCAGTCAACGTCGGATAGCTTGTTGTAGAGGCGAGGTGCGTTCATGAGGGAATCAGGGGAGTGATGGAGTAATGGAGCGGTGGAGTGTTGAGAAGAAGGCTTGAATTCTGGAGGCTTTCTTCCAGTACTCCAATACTCCAGCACTCCATCACTCCGCTCTCCTCACACATAAAAATACTTTGCCTGCGGATGGTGCGCAACGAGGGCGCTCGTGGTCACTTCCGGCTGCATCATGAAGTTTTCGGTTACCTGCACGCCGATTTCCGCCGCGTGCACGAGGTCGCAGCAGGCCTTGTTCATGGAAAGGTCGGGGCAGGCGGGGTAGCCGAAGCCGTAGCGTGAGCCGCGGTACTTCTGCGTGATGTAGTCCTGGAGCTCGAGTTTCGGGTCCGGGAAGCCCATTTCCGCGCGCATCTTCGCGTGCCAGTATTCCGCGAGCGCGTCCGTCACCTCCACCGCGAAACCGTGCAGCAGGAAGTAGTCCTGGTAGCGATCGCGCTGCAGGAGGCGCATGTTCTCGGTTTCCAGCCCCGGCCCCAGCGTGACGACGAGGAAACCCGCCACGTCCTCGTCCCGGCGGTAGAAATCCGGGATGGAGAGGAACGGCGATTTGCCCTGGCGCGGGAAAGTCAGCGGGATCGAGGCCCCGCCTTCGGCGGGATGAACGAGCAGGGTTTCGCCTTCTGCGCGGCACTTGAAATAGCCATAGGCGACGCGTGCCTGGAGCAGGCCGCTTTCGATGCAATCCTTCTTCATGCGCGCGAGTTTCGGTTCCACTTCCTCGCGCAGAATGCGCTGGTATTCTTCCGCCGACAGGTTGCCGCGCCGGTAGCCCCAGCGGCCGCGGATCAGCGCGGTGCTATTAAGATAAGGATAGACTTCGTTCAAGTCCACGGACGGCACGATCCGGTGTCCGAGGAACGGAACGCGCGGCGCCGGCGCGGACCGGATCTCGATCCGCGGCGCCTCGGCTTCGATCTTCCGCTGCTGCGCGGCGGGCGGGCGCGACTTCTCGAGCCTGCCCGTTTCGGCGAGTTCGCGCATCCGCGCGAGACCCTCGAAGGCGTCCCGGCAATACAGCACCGGTTCGGAGTATTTCGACTGGCAGGCCTCGGCCACAAAGCCGGGCGTCAATGCCGCGCCGCCGAGGAAGATCGGGATGCGGATGTCGGACGCCTCCAGGGCCTTCATGTTCTCCGCCATGATCGCGGCGGATTTGACGAGCAGGCCGCTCATGCCGAGCACGTCCGCCTTGTGTTCCCGAACGGCCTGCATCATCCGCTCGACCGGCACCTTCGTGCCGAGGTTCACCACGCGGAATCCGTTGTTGCTGAGGATGATGTCCACCAGGTTCTTGCCGATGTCGTGCACGTCGCCCGCGACGGTCGCGATGACCATCGTGCCGCGGCCCGAAGCGGAGTCATCCTTCTTCATGTGCGGCTTGATCATGTCCACCGACTTCTTCATCACCTCGGCGGACTTGAGCACGAACGGGAGCTGCAGGATGCCGTCGTTGAAGAGGCGGCCGACCTCCTTCATCGCGGGCACGAGGATGTTGTTCAGGATGTCCTCCGCGCTGTGCTTCCCGAGCAGCGGCGGGATGGCGACGGCGAGCGGCGGGATCTTCCCTTTCACCACGGCCTCGGTGAGCGCCTCCTCGGGCGTCTTCTTCGCGAGGTCGGCTTCGGACTCCTCCGCGGGGCGGCCCTCGAAGAAGTTGATGAAATTCTCCAGCGGGTCGCCGTTCGAGCGGTCGTTGTGCAGGAGCGCGCGGGCGACCGCGACGGCTTCGGCGGGGTCTGGTTCAGCGGCGCGACGGTCGCGACGTTGATGATGCACGAGTCCATTCCCGCCTTGAGGCACTCGTCGAGGAACAGCGCGTTGAGGACCTTGCGGCCGGCGGGCTTGAGCCCGAACGAGATATTCGAAAGCCCGAGAACGGTGCGCGTGCCGGGCAACGCCGCCTTGATTCGGCGGATGGCCTCGATGGTCTCCATCGCGGCGGTCCGCAGCGTATCGTCTCCGCTGCCGATGGTGAACGTCAGCGTGTCGAGCAGCAGGTCGCCGCGCCGCAGCCCGCGTTGCTCGCAGAATTCAACGAGTCGCTTTGCGATCTCGACCTTCCGGTCGGCGGTCATGGCCATGCCGGTTTCGTCAATGGTGAGGCAGACGACCGCGGCGCCGAAGCGCCGGGCCATCTCGACGATGCGCGCCGCCTTTTCCTCGCCCGACTCGAAGTTGATGGAATTGAGTATGACGCGTCCGCCGTAGAGCTTGAGCGCGGCCTCCATGACGTCCACCTGGGTGGAATCAATCATCAGGGGCAGCCGGCATTCCTGGGCGGCGCGCGCGACGAGGAGGGTCATATCTTTTGCTTCGTCGCGGCCGGCGTAGGCGCAACTGAGATCCAGCACGTGCGCCGCGGCCTCTTCCTGTTCGGAGAGAATCCCGAACGCGCCGTCATAGTCGTCGGCCAGCAGCGCTTCGCGGAACTTCTTCGAGCCGGTCGCGTTGGCGCGTTCGCCGATATAGAGCGGGCGCGGCTCCTGGGTGAGTTCGATCGGCGCGAAAACGCTGGCGACCTGCTCGGGCATCGCGAGGGCTCGCGCGGGCGCGGCAAAGCCGGCGAGCATGTCCTTCAGCGCCCGGATATGGTCCGGCGTCGTACCGCAGCAGCCGCCGACGACATTTAACCCGACCTCGCGCGCGAGCGCGCCGAGCTTCTGGGCGAAGGCGGCGGGCTCGAGCGGATACTTCGCGCCCTCCGGGGTCAGGATCGGAAGCCCGGCGTTCGGCATGCACGCGAGCAGGCCGGGCCAGTTCGCGGCGAGATAGTCGAGATGAATGCGCATCGCCTCGGGGCCGGTCGCGCAGTTCAGTCCCAGGACATCAATGGGGAAGGGCGCGAGCGCGGCGACGACGGCGCCGATGCTGGACCCGATGAGCAGCGTGCCGGTCTGCTCGACGGTGACCGAGACGTAGAGCAGCTTCCCGGACTTGCGGCCCAGCACCTTGTCGAAAGCGACGAGGCCCGCCTTGATCTGCAGCAGGTCCTGGCAGGTTTCCAGCAGGATGCCGTCCGCACCGCCTTCCGCGAGTCCTTCCACCTGCACCTGCAGCGCGTCGCACAGGGCGTCGAATCCGACCTGCCCGAGCGTCGGGAGCTTGGTGCCGGGGCCGACGGAGCCCAGGACGAAGCGCGGGCGGTCGGGCGTGGATTCGGCGTCTGCGGCCTCCCGCGCGACGCGAGCGGCGGCGGCGTTGATCTCTTTCGCGCGGCTGGAAAGGTCGTATTCGCCGAGGGTGATCGGCGAGCCGCCGAAGCTGTTGGTTTCCACCGCGTCGCTGCCCGCCCGCAGGTAGGCCAGGTGGATATCGCGAACGAGGTCCGGCACGGTGACGCAAAGCAGCTCGTTGCAGCCTTCGCGCCCTTCCCATGCCGAGGACGGAATCGAACGCGCCTGGAGCTGGGTGCCCATGGCCCCATCCATCAGGAAAACGCTGCGGGCAATTCTATCGGCAAGTTGCATTATGATGGCCTTCTTCGCGCAGGTGAGGGGCGTCAGTTCCCGACATACACGGTCCATGGGTTGCCACGGTTGCCTTCGGGGATGCTGAAGGCGGCGTTGTTGGTCTCCATGTATTTCACCGCCATGCTGCCCATCAGGTAGTTGCCGCCTTTCCCGGAATGGACGACGCTCCTGTGAAAATCGAGGGTGCAGAACCCGAAAGATCCAACGTAACCGCGGTCCTCAACGGAATTGCCGAGGCGCTCGCTTATGAGGATGATATCGCCCTTGCTGAAGTCCAGGTCGCTCATGCGCAGCGCGGAATTGGCGCTGCCGACCTGGCCGAAGGGCACGCGGTAGAAGGACCAACCTTCCGGGATGGCGTTCGCCGCGTAGGTCCGGGGATTGGGGTAAGCGCCCCGAAGGAGGGAATCGCTGGGACAGAACATGATGTTCGTGGCATTCCCGACGTAGGGAAGCACGGCCAGATCCCAGATCGAGTTCGTTCCATCAAACGCAGCGAGAGGAAGACGCTCGCCGTTCGCATCCGAATACATCATCAGCCCCCGGCCGATCTGGCTCAGGTTGTTCTGGCAGACCGCGCGGCGGCTGCGCTCGCGGCTGCCGGACAGCGCGGGGATGATGATCGCGGCCAGGATGCCGATGATCGCCATCACGGTCAACAGCTCCACCAGCGTGAACGCGCTGCGCCGTCGTCTTGTGAAAGCAGTAATCATGGGTAATTCCTTCTTCTGTGCGGCACGGCTATCCAGTATACCCTTTACCGAGGACGGATGACAATGTCTGGAATACTGCTTAGCCCCCGGCGCCGAGTATCGGCGGTTGCGGTCTCGTGCGCGCTCCTTGCCGCTTTGGCGGCGGCCATGGGCTGCCGCTGGCAGCGGTGGCGCACGCCGGCGGTGCGGTTGGAGAACATACCGGCAGGCATCCTGGCCGTGCCGGGCGCGCGGCCGGAATCGGCGGAGGGGGTGCGCACGTTGATGCGCATGTTCCCGGCCGCTGTCCCGATTGAGCTGAAAGGCCTTCCCGCCGCGCTGGACCGCTGCCTGGAAGAAGGCCGCATCCTGCTGATCCCGTCCGCGTCGCATTGTCCGGTCGAAACCTGGGAGCCGCTCGAGGGTTTTCTTGCGCGCGGCGGCGCGGCCATCTTCATCGGGCGCGAGCCGTTTTCCGCGCGCGCGTCCATCGGCGAGGACGGGGTCCCCCGCAATGAAGCGGAGCAGGTGCGCCGCCTGGCCACCGCCGCCCGCGAGGTCGAAGGGTTCTCCGCGGTGCAGGCATGGCAACCCCTGAACAGCTGGGACGAGATGAAAGGGAAAGTCCTCGTCGCCCGGGTGCCTTCCGCGGGGTGGTCCGGCAGTGCGGTGGATGTCGAGGATTTCGATGCCTGGCACGCGCTGGTGCTGGATGATGTGCCGTCGGCGCGCTTCAACCCGGGCGAGAACACGCTGGTGCTGTTCGTCCGCGGCGGAGCGCGGACTTCGCGGCTGGCTGTGGAGTGCGAAGAAACGGACGGCTCCCGGTGGGTGCACGTGCTGAGGCTATCACAGTCCTGGCAGACGATCGCGCTGCACGAGGACTCCTTTCATTATTTCCACGGCGGGCGGGAGCGCGGCCACGCGGACGATCGATTTTCATTGTCAAAGCTGAAACGCATCTCCATCGGGCTGTCCGCGCACCTGGCCCCGCAAGCGCCGGGACAGCACCGCTTCGAGGTGTCCGATGTCAGGGTGGCGGCGGATGATCGGCCCCCGCGCCACGTGGCGTCGTGGCCCGATATTCCGCTCGTCTCGCCGCCGTTCCGGCGTTTCGACACGGAGGCGGTTTTCGTGCGGTGCATTTCCGACGGACGCGACTACGAGACCGGCCCGGTGTCGCTGCAAAGTCCACTGCCGCGTCCGCGCGGAACGGGCGGCGAGAAGGGGGCGCCGGACCGATGGATTCCTCTCTTTTCCGCGCACAACGATAAAGGAGATTTGCTGGGCTGGCCGGCCTCGATCCATGTCGCGCCGCAGGCCGGGGGGCCGACGCGCCAGTGGGCATGGATCGGGATGGAGCCCTCCGCGTCGGCGCATCCCGCGTATGCCGCGATGATCACGGAGTGCGCGCGCCGCCTGCACACCGGGATCTTTCTTTACAGGACGGGGTGCGCTTCCTTCTCGTTCAGACCGGGAGAACCGATGCGAATTACCGCGCGCTGCGCCGCGCGGAAGGCACTTCCTCCGGGACAGCGCATCAGCGTGGAGTTGTACCGGGAAGGCGAACGCTTCCCGAGCCGTCGCGTGCTCGGTCCGTGTCCGGGCGAAGGACTTGCGGACATTCACCTGGGGATGTCTCCGGAACCGTCGCGCGGCTCGGAGCGCGGCACCCTCCGCATCAGTCTTGAAGATCCCGCGCAGCGGTTGAAGTACGATGTGCTGGAGCAGTCCGTCCTGTTTCTGCCCGCGGCGGATACTCCAGACCCCGCGGATCGGCTCTCGACGGTCGGATCGCATTTCGCGTTTCGCGGCCGCCGGCTCTTCCTGCTGGGCATCAACTACTGGCCCGTGAGCGTGAACGGGCGTATGGCTCACGAGCCGAAATCGCATTGGCTGGATCCCGCGGAGTTTGACCCCGAGCTGGTGGCGCGCGACCTCGACCGGATGGCGGAAGCCGGAATCAACGCGGTGTCCATTCAGTATCTGGATGCCGCGCAGGCGCCGCAGCTCAGGTATTTCGTGAGCGAAGCGAGGCGGCGCAACATTCGCGTGCAAGTTTTCGTGGCGCATCTGCAGCCGCTCGACCAGGACCTTGAGAAGGCGAAAACCCTGGTTGCGGCCGCCGAGCTTGCGAATGAGCCGGGCGTGTTTGCCTTGGACATCGCGTGGGAGCCGCATCTTGGGCGCGAGGCGGATCGAAAGCGGCTGGACGATGCCTGGCGGCAATGGATTGTCGAGCAGTACGGAGATGTGAAACATGCCGAGAAGGTTATCGGCATGCCGTTGTGGCGCGAGGCGGGCGAGTTGACGGGGCCGCCGGACGAGGAGCTGACGAAAGACGGCTCGCACCGTGTGCGCGTGGCGGTGTACCGGCGTTTCGTGGACGATTACATGAGCCGTCGCTACGGCCACGTGGTGCGATCCCTGCGCAAGTGGAACGTTCAGCAACTCGTCAGCGCCCGAACGGGTTTCGGCGGAACCGGCAATGACTGGGCCGATCCGTTCTTTCCGATGGATCCGGCGGCCGGCGCGGTGCACTTCGACTTCATCTGTCCGGAGGGCTGGGGGCTTCATGGGCGGCGCGAGCAGTTCCTCCAGGCCGCTTTCATCACGGCCTATTGTCGCGGCGTCGCCGGGGGGAAGCCGGTGCTGTGGCTCGAATTCGGTTCGTCTGTTGGCATGAATCCGCAGAAGCCCGACCTCGAGAACCAGGCGCGCGTGTACGGCGAGATGCTCGAGATGATCTTGAAAAGCCGCGGCGCGGGCGCGATGGGGTGGTGGTATCCGGGCGGCTATCGAGTGGAAGAACGATCCGACATGGGCATCGTGAATCCCGACGGCACGTGGCGGCCGGTCGGCAGTGTGTATCGGGATTTCAGCAACCGGATCCGCCGCGAGGTGCTTCGTCCCGAACCGTGGCGCGGGCGCGAGGTGGGCCGCGACGCGGATGCGCGTGGTTTGTCGGCGCTCTGGGATTCGTGGCGCGGGCGATATGCCGAGGAAATGGGGTCTCAACGTTTCGAGGAAGTGCGGCCGGACGGCTTTGGAAAGCGGAGCAGCGAAGTTCCCCTTCGCTCCGTCGGCGGCGTGCCGTTTGATGATCCGGCCCCGCTCGACGCGCTGAACGCCGAGTGGGCGTCTGTCTGGCGGGAGCGCGCGCTCGTGGATCGTTTGCCGGGAGAACCCGTGACCATTTCGCAGGGAGAGATCGTGCGGCTCGAGACGGTCAACACCGGCCCGGCCACATGGGATGCGTCACAAGAGGGAAGGTCCCGCACGGTATGGATCGCCTTCACCCATGAGTCGGGGCGCCAGATACTGCTGCCCATTCCGCCCGTACCGTTCAGCGGTCGCGCACCGGTGTCGTGGATGGCCACGGACACCGGCACGTGGACAGCCCGAGTATGGCTCGCCGATGTGGGTGGGGTCGGCGAGGTGTTGAAGCTGAACGTGGTCCCTTGAGGGCCGCGTTACTTCTTGATGAACTCGTACTTGTTCTTGATGTTCTTCGTGAAGTACTTGCCCTTCGAATCGGCCTTCATGAGCGCCTTATAGGCCTTCTCCGGGACGTTCTTGTAAACGTAGGTCTCGCCCGTTCCGGTGAACACCACCGTCAATTCCTGGGCCTTCGCGTCGTACCCGACGGAATCAATCATCGTGGATTCAACCTTCTCCATTTCGGCCTTTGCCGCGGCAGCCGGAGCCGCGGATGCAGGCGCGGCCTTGGTGGCGCAGGATATGGTCAACCCGGCAACGGCAATCATCAACACGGCTGCAATCAAGCAACGCTTCATCATCGTTCCTCCCTTGTTGGACAACGACGAATCAATATACCACGTTCCGGCCTGATCGTGAATAGAAAAGAGGCTTCTGAACGTGCCCGTAAATGCTAGGCAGGAAGAATGGACGGCGAGCCCTCCTTCGGCGGG
>JAKJGV010000004.1:37955-56224 GCA_022704185.1 Verrucomicrobiota bacterium | reverse complement strand
CAACACCCCAGCACTCCTGTTTCCCGTCCTACTTCACCGAGCTCATGTGGACGATCATGTCCACGAGCTTGCACGAATAACCCCACTCGTTGTCGTACCAGGAAACGACCTTGACGAACTGGGAATTCAGCATGATGCCCGCGTTCGCGTCGAAGATCGACGTGCGGGAATCATGGTTGAAGTCGGTCGAAACCACGTCGTCCTCGGTGTAGCCGAGAATGCCTTTCAACTCGCCCTCGGAGGCGGCCTTCATCTTCGCCTTGATCGCGGCGTAGGCCGACTCGGCATCCGCGCCCGCGGCCTTCTCCAGGCGGCAGGTCAGGTCCACGACGGATACATTGAGGGTCGGGATGCGGAACGACATGCCCGTCAGCTTGCCCTTGAGCACGGGAATGACCTTGCCGACGGCCTTCGCGGCGCCGGTCGAGGACGGGATGATGTTGCCGGCGGCGGCGCGGCCACCGCGGAAGTCTTTCTTTCCGCCCGGGCCGTCCACGGTCTTCTGCGTCGCCGTCGTCGCATGCACCGTCGTCATCAGGCCTTCGGCGATGCCCCAGTTGTCGTTCAGGACCTTGGCCACGGGCGCCAGGCAGTTGGTCGTGCAGGACGCGCAGGAAACGAACTGCTCGCCCTTGTAGAGCTTGTGGTTCACGCCCATCACGAACATCGGCGTGTCATCCTTGGAGGGGGCCGACATGACGACGCGCTTGGCGCCGGCTTTCACGTGCCCTTCCGCTTTGGCCTTCTCGAGGAACAAACCGGTGGATTCGCAGACGTACTCCGCGCCGATATCGCCCCACTTGAGATTCGCCGGATCCTTCTCGGCCGTCAGGCGGATCTTCTTGCCGTTGACGATCAGGCAGCCTTCCCCCGCTTCCACGGTGCCCTTGAAGGCGCCGTGAATGCTGTCGTACTTAAGGAGGTAGGCAAGCTGCTTCGAATCGAACAAATCGTTGATGCCCACCACTTCCACTTTCGGGTTTTCGGCCGCAGCGCGAAATACCAGACGCCCAATACGTCCAAAACCGTTAATGCCGATCTTGATTGCCATGTCACTATCCTCCTGGTGCTTGTTCCTGCCTGTTTTATGTGCGCAAATCCGCACGTCTTGTTACACGCGGAGCGCATACAGTAACGAATGGGCTGTGACGCGTCAACAGCCCATTCCCCCTGTCGCGTGAAAAAACTTGACATACAAGACGTTGTTCCGTATTTTCAACACGAATCTTGGTTTCTGTTCAGGAGGCTCATGCTTCAAGTTAAACCAGTAACCAGAGAAGTCATTGATGCATGGCCGGTTGCGGAATCGGGACTCCCGATTCGAGTCGTGAACAGCGTGGCTCCGGCGCATGTGCAGACCATCGCGCAGTTGCGTTCGATGTCGGACGCGGAACTGCTTGCGCTTCGCAGCCTTGGGAAGATATCCCTCGGACACGTGCGCTCCTTTCTCAAGCTCTGCAACCAGATCGAACAGGGCAAGCAGGCGTTCCTAAATGTACAGGAAGTGTTTTCGATCTTCCTCGACGATGCGGAACTCGGCGTGTTGTCCGCGCGTTATGGTTTCGGCCGAAAAGATCTCGGCGCGTCAAGGAATTGCGTCACGCTGCAGGAAATCGGGAACGCCGAGCACAAGACCCGCGAACGGGTGCGCCAGATCCAGGAAACCGCGATGCGCCAGCTTCAAAGTCGGCTCGCACGCATTTGCCTGCAGCCGTTCATTGATTACTTCGTATCCTACCTGGAAGGTCTCGGGCGGGTCGCCAACTGCGTGGACCTCGCCCCCCTGCAGAACGACTCTGCTTTTGCCGGCTTCAATCCCTGCAGCGTGCTGCTGCTCCTCGGCGACCTGCGGCCGGACCGGATCACGTTCTACAACGGCTTCTTCAGCATCCTGGCCCTGCCCGCGATCCGGCAAGTCGAGGACCGCGCAACCGGAATTCTTCGCGCCGCGGCCGGACCGGTTGCGCTTGACCATATAGTTAAGGATCTTTCGCCCGTACCCGAGGCGGGAAACCCGGAACAAGCGCGGCGTATCATTTCGTGCGTCATGGACCATTGTCCGCATGCCGCGGCCACTCTTGACAGCCGCTACTTCCTCTACAGCGTCGGCACGGCCGCTTTTCTCGCCGAAGTGCTCCAGGATCTCGAACGGCCCGCGCACTACCGCGCCATTACGGACGCATTCAACGACCGCCTGAAACCGCTGAGCCGCAAGGGCGCGGGCTTCGTCCTGGAAATGCTCAACGCCAACCCGCAGTGCACACGGGTGGACCGCGGCATTTACGATCTGAAAGCCGTCTGACCCGGGTACGGCAACCCGGCGCTTCCTTTCATCACCCGGCGGACTTGAGTTCCCTTCTCCCGGCAGATAGAGTCACTCCGTCATGAAGTTGATAGACAAATATCTTTTGCGGACGCTTTTTGTGCCGCTGATCTACTGCCTGCTCGGCTTCGTCCTGCTTTACATCGTGTTCGACCTGTTCAACAACATGGGGGACTTCATGGACGCGCACACCCCCGCGGCACAGGTGGTGCGCTTCTATGTCTATCTCATTCCCTCGGCGCTGTTTATCATCGCCCCGATCTCGCTGCTCCTCGCGGTGCTGTACGCCCTGTCCACGCTGACGAAAAGCAACGAACTCACCGCGATGCGCGCCAGCGGCATCAGCATCCTCCGGCTGATGGTCCCCCTCATCCTGGTCGGACTGCTCTTTTCCATCGGCGTGGCGGCCATCTACGAGACCATCGCCCCCCAATCGGCATACTGGACCCATGTTTTCCTCCGGTCCGAGAAGAACAAGGGCGATGTCTCGGTCCACATCGCTTCCATGCTGGGCTTCGTGAACGACCGCGCCAACCGGGACTGGATGATCGGGCAGTTCGACACGCGCGTGGCGGAGATGCGCAACATCACCGTCAACCAGCACCATCCCGACGGTTCGATGGAGAAAATCCAGGCGCGGCAGGGAAACTGGCTGGACGGCCGCTGGTGGTTCATCGAAGTCGTGAAGCAGGATTACGACAAGGACGGGAACCCGCGCGGGCGCGTGCGTTTCGAGCCGCGCCGGGAAATGGCGGAATTCACCGAAACGCCCGCCGACTTCATCAACGAGATCAAGGATCCGCTCGAGAATCCGGAATACGTGTCTTCGCGCGAGATCCTGAAGTTCATCGAGACGCACCGCCTCTCCCCCGAAGCGCAAAGCCGGCTGATGGTGAACTTCTACAACCGCCTGGCCATGCCGTGGACGTGCTTGATTGTCACGCTTCTCGGCATTCCGTTCGGCGCCCAGTCCGGGCGAAAAGGCGCGTTCATTGGAATTCTTTCAGCCATTTCCCTGTTCTTCGTGTTCTTTTTCCTGATGCAGGTCAGCACTGCGCTCGGCAAGAAACAGCTCCTCGACCCGATGCTGGCCGCATGGCTGCCGAACGTCCTCTTCTTCGTCCTGGGCCTCGTGCTTATTCACCGCATGAGATGAAAATCACCCCCGCGTTGCAGCCCCGCCGGTTGTTTGACACAAGGTATATCCCGTGCTATGGTTTGTTGGTAAAGGAGAGCGGGTTGTGCTTGGCGGCTGGTTGTGAATAGCGTGTGGAGCTCAATGGTCTCGGCAAAGAAAAGCACTCGTTCGCAGCAGCCGGTAACGGTTGTGGTCGGTGGTCAGAAGACGGGCGTCAAACAACCGGAGACGTTCCGCGTATGTCCCCTGGGCATACAATTCTACTCCAAGAAGAGCATGCCGGAGTTCGAGCTGATCGAGTTCCGCATTGAAGTTCCGGGGAAGAATGGATCGGGACCGGAGCAGGTGACGTGCACGGGCGTAGTGGTGCACAGCAGACTGGACAAGGAGACGCAACTTTACCGCGTGTGGATCAAGTTTATTGATCTGCCGGAATCCAAGCGCGACCGAATTCACTGTGTAGCGAAAGAGTCCAGTTTCCTATGTCCCTACTGCGAGAACTTCTGATAAAGACCGTCTCGCTGGGAGCCTCTGACTTACACTTGAAGGTGAACCAGCCTGCGATGTTCCGTCTTCACTCGGAACTGATCAACAGCGGCACGGAAGTGCTCACGCCGGACATCCTGACCGAACTGGTCGAAGACATCATCCCGCCGCACGCGCGTTCGCATTACGAGCAGCGCCACGAGGTGGATTTCTCGCTGGACGAAGTCGAGGTGGGCCGGTTTCGCGTCAATATCTTCCTCACCCACGGAATCCCCGCCGTGGCCATGCGGCATGTCAAAACCCGCATCCCCACGTTCAAGGAGCTCCACCTGCCGGATATCCTGAACAAGATCGCCCTCTTCCCGCGCGGGATCGTGATCGCCAGCGGCACCACGGGTTCCGGCAAATCCACGACGCTGGCATCCATGATCCAGCACATCAACAACATGGTGGCCCGACGGATCATCACGATCGAGGACCCGATTGAATACGTCTTCACGGACATCAAATCCGTCATCTCGCAACGCGAAGTGGGATTGGATACCGTATCGTTCCACAGTGCCCTCAAACACATCCTGCGACAGGACCCGGACGTGATCATGGTGGGCGAGATGCGCGACGCCGAAAGCTTCTCGGCCGGCCTCGCGGCCTCGGAGACCGGCCACCTCGTGTTCAGCACGGTGCACACGGACACGGCATCGCAGACCATTCCGCGCATTCTCAACTTCTTTCCGTCCAACGAGCGCGAGCAGGTCCGCCTCAGCCTGGCCACCAACATCCGCGCCGTCATCTGCCAGCGCCTCGTTCCGGCCGCGCACGGTGAAGGCGTCTTCCCCGCCGTGGAGATCATGATCAACAACTCCACGGTCCGGAAGCTCATCGAGAAGAACCAGCTCGAGAAACTCGCCGCCGCCATCGAGACCGGCGTCGAGGACGGCATGCAGACCTTCAACCAGGCGGTCTACGATCTCATCCGCACCGGCAAGATCACCGAAGAGGAAGGCATGTCTCGCGCGAACAACCCCGAGACGCTCAAGATGAACCTGAAAGGCATCTTCCTCGACGAAGCCCGCCGCATTCTCGACAGTTGACCGGTCGCCGGCCGGCAAACCTCTTCATCAATACGGCGAAGCGCCCGCACGCTCCAGGGTCAGGGAAATGTTCGCCGGCCCCAGCACGTACGCGCTGCCGTTGAGGAGACTGAGCAACTCAAACGGCCCCCACAGCAGCAGGCAGCTTCCGCAAAACCACGGGGACCATCCCCGCTCGATATGCGCAACGCCGGTCTTGTATCCCTCGAGTTCCATCGACACGCTGTAGGTCCGGTTTCTCGACAGGTACAGGGTGGTCGGCGTGATGCCCGTTTGCCCGTCCACCACGACCTTCGCGCCGGCGGGATTGGACTCGAACGACACCCGCTGCATGCTTCCGTTCACCATCATCGCGCAACCCGAAAGCAGCCCCGCCAACACCAGTGCCAATGCCCCGATCAAGACACGCCGCCACTCCTTGATCATGTGCTACCCCTTTCGCAGTTTGGATTTGCCGCGCCAAAAGGATTTTCGAGCTTCCGGTTTCCCGGACGGGTCAGCACGAGATGAAGATCGTTGATGAACCGGCCTTCGAACCCCGCCTCGCAATAGCACAGGTAATACCGCCACTTCCTCTGAAACGTTTTGTCGTAACCCATCTTCTCGAGGGCTTCCGCGTGCTGCTCGAACCGCCTGCGCCACTCGCGAAGCGTCAACGCATAGTGCGGTCCAATGTTCTCCAACTCCTCCACCATGAGGCGCGAATGCCGCGTCATCGCGGCGCTCAACGCGGTCAACGACGGCAGCACGCCGCCGGGAAAGATGTGCTTCTGGATCCAGTCCGTGCTCCGCCGGTACGCGTCGTAACGCTGGTCCGGAATCGTGATCACCTGGAGCACCACGAGGCCGTCCGACGCGAGAAGACGGTCACAGGCGCTGAAGAAAACGCCGAGATACTCGTGCCCCACGGCTTCGAGCATCTCGATGGATACGATCTTCGTGAACTGCCCTTCCATCGCGCGGTAATCGCGAAGCTCCAAATGGATCCGGTCCTGCAAGCCGGCCGCCGCCACCCGCTCCTGCCCCAGCGCCAGTTGCTCCCGCGACAGGGTGATGCCCGTTACACGGCATCCCGTGGTTCGAGCGGCCTCGATCGCGAACCCGCCCCAGCCGCAACCGATCTCGAGCACGTGGTCCTCCGGACCCAGGCGGGCTTTGCGAATGATGGCCTTCAGTTTGTTCTTCTGCGATTGCTCCAACGTCTCGTCCGGCTTCAGATGGATCGCGGCCGAATACATCATGCTCTCGTCAAGAAAGGTCCGGTAAAACTCGTTGCCCAGGTCGTAGTGCGCCTCGATATTCCTGCGGCTTCCGATCAGCGTGTTCCGCCGCAGCTCGTGCCGGATGCGGTTGAACACGCGGCCGACCCAGCTGAAGTGGATGTTCCGGTCGTCCATGAACTCCGCGTTGTCCACGAACAACGCCAGCAACTCCGTCGGATCGTCGCACTCCATCTCCCGCTCGACGTAGCACTCCCCGAAGCCGACATCCCCGTCGCGCAGCATGCGCCAGAAGAAACGGTACGTCGGGACGCGCATCTCCACTTCGCGCCCCGGCTCCGCCCCGCCGAACCTGCGCCGCGTGCCGTCCGGCATCACCACGGTCAATACGCCGCGCCGGAGGAGCGAGAAGAACGAGAAGATCGCTCGAACCGCCAGGCGCTCGCGGAACGTCGGGTCCGCCTCGAAGGTCATCCGGCTGGACGGAGGCGGCTTCTGATGCACGGGCAGCTTCTTGCGAAAATACAGCTTTGACGCCTGCCACACGATGCGCGGGATGTTCAGCGCGGCGGTGAACGGATGGCGCCACAGGGCACGGCGCAACGTTTCACTGGTGAGCGGCTGCGCGGTGCCGCGAATCCCGGTGTCTATGACATGCGCCCCGTCGCGCACGAGGTTCACCCGGACATCCATGTCCTCGCCGAGCGCGGAAAGGTTGAACTCGTACGTCCCGCGAAGATCGTTGAACGGCGACACATGGAACTCCTTGGCATGCTCGTAGCGCGCGGGATCGGAGGACGGCCGGTCGAGCACGTACAGATGCCTTTCGCGAAACGTGTTGTTTACCTCGGCGACCGCGCAGCGCAGCGAGCCGTCGGCGCGGTAGCAGTAGTAGAAACTGACGGGTATGAAGATGTAGTTCAGGCAGCGCGCCATGGTCACCAGTTCCACCCGCGCGATCCCGTCGTCGCAGCCCCGCTCCCGCAACAGCGCCATCAGCCGCTCGCGAATGGGGCCCTCGCCGCGAAGATAGTCCGCGTCGCGGATCGAAACGAGACTCCGCCGGTTGTATCCGAACCCCCTCACCTCCCGGTCGAGCTGCGGAAGCTCGTCGAGATCGAAGACGTACCAGTAGAGGGGATAGATGAACCGGTGCTCCACGGGAACGAGCCGCGCGTGCATGACTTCGCCGATGTAGAGACGTGAATTCATAGCGCCACCTGCGTTCTACAGATCCATGCCGAAAGCCCTGGCGACTTCCACCCCGGACCTTATCCCATCCTCGTGAAAACCGTAACGGAAATAGCTTCCGCAAAAATACGTGCCGTTCGCGCCGTTCAACTTCGGCAGCTGCGGCTGGGTATTCATGGATTCGAACGTATACGCCGGATGCGTGTAGTGGAGCGGTGCGATGACGCGATCCTGCGCGATCGGGCCGATCCGGTTGAGCGTCACGAAATAGCGTTCCTGCGTGACGAGCCCCTGCAGACGATTCATGTCGTAGGTCAGAGACAGCGGCTGCGACGCATCGCCGGCCTCTTCCCGGGTCGAGTTCCACGATGCCCACGCGCGCCGATTCGGAGGCATCACCCGCGCGTCGCTGTGGAGAACGGTCTTGTTGTCGGTGTAGCGCCACGGCCCGAGCAGCCGGCGCTCCTCATCCGTCGGGTCCGCCAGCATCGCCAGCGCCTCGTCGGCGTGCGCCGCGATCACCACGCGGTCGAAAACCTCCTCCCCGCCCGCCCATGCCACGTGAACGCGGCCGTTCTGCCGCCGGACCGAACGGACCGCGGCATTCAAGCGAACCGGGTTGCGCAGCATGGCCACGATCTTCTTCACATAGGAATGACTCCCGCCGGCAACCGTGCGCCACTGCGGACGCTCGCTCACGCTCAACAGGCCGTGATTGCGGAAGAACTGCACAAAACTCGCGGCGGGAAACCGAAGCATCTCCGCGCAGGGCGTGGACCATATCGCCGACCCCATGGGCAGGATGTGATGGTCCACGAACATCTCGCCGTACCCGCCCGCGCGAAGGTAGTCCCCCAACGTCAGCCCGGCGAGCCGGCCCGCCTCAAAATCCCCGAGCGCCCGCCCGTAAAAACGCAGGATCTGCCGGATCATCCGCAGGAACGAGGGCCGCAGAAGGTTCAGCCGCTGGGCGAACATCGTGTTGAGATCCGTTCCGCAGTACTGCAGGCCGGATCGCTCGTCGTGATAGCCGAACGACATGTCGCTGTCCCGCAATGTCACTCCGAGCTGTTCGAAGAGGCGCGTGAGCAGCGGGTAGTTCCGGTGGTTCATGACGATGAACCCGGTGTCCACGGGCGTGTCCCGGTCGGGGCCGTCGGGCAGCACGATCGTATGGGTGTGGCCCCCCGCGTAATCGTTCTTCTCGAAAAGCGTGACGTCGTGCCCGCGATTCAGGATGTGGGCGGCGGAAAGCCCCGCGATGCCGGTCCCGACCACCGCAATCCTCAGTGTCTGATCCGCGCGCTCCATGTGCATCCTCCCTGTCGTCCGCAGCGCGACGCGCCCCCGCTCTTGCCCCCCGCTAGATCCGGTCCGGCGCTTCGATCCCCAGCAACCCCAACCCGACCCGCAGCGTCTTCGCGGTCACGTCGCACAACCGCACCCGGCTCTCCCGCACCCCGTCCTCGGCCTTCAGAAACGGCACGTTCTGGTAGAACGCGCTGTACACCTGGGCCAGATCGTAGAGATAATCGGTCAGCACGTTCGGCTTGTACTGGTTTGTTGCACGCAGAACAACATCCGGGAACTGCAGCAGGCGCGCCGCAAGCCTGCGCTCCATCGGGTCCCCGAGCACGATCGGCTGGTCCGCCGGGCTTCTGCCCGGGAACCGTTCCCCATACTTGTCCTGCACGCTCGCGATCCGGGCGCAGGCGTACTGGAGATAGGGCGCGGTGTTGCCCTCGAGCGACAGCATCTTGTCCCAATTGAACACGTAGTCGCTCTGGCGATGGGTCATCAGGTCGGCGTACTTGACCGCGCCGAGCCCGACCGCCCGCGCGATGTCGCGCCGCACGCGCTCCTCGACATCCGGGCTTTTCTCCGTCACCAGCTTGAAGGCCCGCTCCTCGGCCTCGTCGAGCAAGTCGCGCAGCTTCACGGTTTCGCCGCTGCGGGTCCGGAAGGGCTTCCCGTCGGCGCCCAGGATGCTGCCGAACCAGATGTGCTCGAGACGGACCTGGACATCCGGACGCCAGCGCCGGAAGATCGCAAAGATTTGACGGAAATGAAGTTGCTGGCGGCCGTCGGTGACATAGAGGATGGTTTCCGGAGACCACGTCTCGACGCGGTATGTCAGCGTGGCCAGGTCCGTCGTGGCGTAATTGAACCCGCCATCGCTCTTCCGCACGAGACAGGGATTGTCAATCCATTCCCCGTTGCGGCTGATGCGGAAAGGATCGTCCTTGTCGGCCACGCCCCCGTCCGAGAACACCCCTATTGCGCCCAGGGATTCCCGCGCCACACCCGAAGTGACGAGGCTCTCCACCACCCCGGCAAGGCGCGGATTGTAGAAGCTCTCGCCGAGCGTGACATCGAAGCGAACGTCCAGCCGCTGGTACATCTCGTTGAACTGGTCCTGGGAGAGGTGCTGCATGGTCTCCCATATCGTCAGGTTTTCCGCATCGCCCTGCTGCAACCGGACCAGTTCCTGGCGCGCCAGCTCGCGCTGCGCCGGGTCGGCCTCGCAGGCCGCATGGGTGGCCTTGTAAATGCGCTCCAGCTCAGTGATCGGATCGGCCTTCAACGCCTGCTCATCAAGCTCCCGTTTCCAGCCCAGGACCAGGATTCCGAACTGTGTGCCCCAATCGCCCAAGTGGTTGTCCGCGATGACCCGGTAGCCAAGGAACCGGTGAAGACGGTCGAGCGCGCTTCCGATGACCGTTGAACGGATATGCCCGATATGCATGGGCTTTGCGACATTGGGGCTGGAATAGTCAATGACCACCGTGCGCCCCTGCCCCGGCTCCGAAGCCCCCAGCCTGGGGTCGGCCTGCGCGGCCTCCAGCCGGCGGGCCATCCAGTCCGCCCGAAGATGCAGGTTGATGAATCCGGCGCCGGCGATTTCCGCCTTCTCAATCGCTTCGTGAGGCTTTGCTGAACCGATAACGCTTTGCGCCACTTCGCGCGGATTCTTCTTCTGGAGCCGGGCCAACCCCATGGCCGCATTGCACTGGTAGTCGCCGAAGCGATCGTCGGCTGTGGGAACGACGGACAGCCCCCCCGACAGCTTCTCCGGCTCGAAACCCGCCGCGGAAAACGCCTCGCGAATCCACACGGAAAGCTCCTCTTCCACTGTAACCCGCTTGTTCATGCGCGGTAAACATATACCCCCGAATCGCTTACGGGAAGTCACAAATTCCTCGCGATCATAACGCTTGCATTCCCTCGAGGTAGGAGTAGAGTGCGCCGCATGTTCCCGTTTGGCCACGGGACATTGAGAACAGGAGGGAAGGAAAATGGGCCCGATCAAGAAAACAAAATCCAGTGCAAAGGCCGTAAAGGCCGTTCCGAAAATTGCTACCGTTTCAGCGATCGCCGCGGGAAAAGCAGTGCCGCCCAAGCGGGCTGTGACCAAAGCCCCGAAGGCTGCCGCCGCAGCGGTTTCACCGGAAGAACGTCTCAAGATGGTTGAGCAATCGGCGTATTTCCGGGCCGAGAAAGCCGGGTTCACGGGCGATTCGCACGCCCATTGGCTGGCGGCGGAAGCCGAAGTGGACGCGCTGCTCAAGTCGCAGGGCAGGAAGGTTGCCAAGGCGAAGAAGTAAGACGGCCGTCAACCTTTTCTGGCGGCTTTTGTCAGAGATTGGCCGGCCGGATCTTCGGATCCGGCCGGTTTTTTTTCTTGTGCATACGGGGTGAAACGCAAGAATACAATGCGAAGTCGAACTGAAGGCCATCATTGGAGAAAGGGGCACAGCCATGACAGACGCACCGCAACCTCAGGAACCTACAGCCGCCCAGCCCGCAACGGGAGCTCCGCTGCCGAAGGACGTGGAGGAGGGAAGAACCTTTGCGATTCTATCGTATGCGCTTTCCTTCATCAGCATACCGTTCTTCCTGGTCCCGCTGATCATGCGCAACAACGAATTCTCGCTCTACCATGCCAAGCAATGCCTGATGATCTGGTTGGCGGGCATCGTTGTCGGAATGGTCGGTTCCCTTCTCATGGTCGTCTGCGTCGGTGTCATCCTGCTGCCGGCCGGCATGATATTCCTGCTGGTGTTGGCCGTTATGGGCCTGATCAATGCCGTGAAAGGCGAGCAGAAGCCGATTCCCGTCATCGGCAAGTACGCCGAGGATTGGTTCAAGGGCATTTCGAAGGTCTGACCGGCCTATCCATGTATTTGTGAACGAAGGGACAATCCCGCGCCACGCGGGATTGTCCTTTCCGCTTTGAAGGCACCATGCGAATCGAGTGGCGGAAACTGCGCGAGGGAGAAGACGACTACGAACGGGTGTTCGGCGTCTGTGTGCTCACCGCGCTGCTGCTCCTGACCGTGATCGCCGCGATGCTGCCGGAGCGCTTCATCCCGCCCTGCTTTCTTGCGCAAGTCACTCACATCCCATGTCCGACGTGCGGCTCCTACCGGGCGTTGATGCTGCTGAAGACCGGGCATTGGGGTGCGGCCATTCGCACGCAGCCCCTGATGGTGCTCGCCGGATTCGCAGCCCTCATCTACGCCGCTTACTCGTGGATCGTCGTGCTCGGCCGCAAACCGCGGTTGCGGATAAAAGGGCGTGTGGGACGCCCATTCCTTCTTCTCATGATCGCCCTGGTGCTCGCGAACTGGCTGTACGTTCTTCTTTTCTGCCGATCCTAAGACTTCAGCGTCGACTATTTTTGGCCCCTCTTTCCGCTCTGGGCTGTGACGCTCAAAGTTGCGGCCGTTACTTTGGGCGTCACAGCCGTTGTCGAGGGATTCCCGTCCGCGGTGGAACTCGAAGCTTGGGGAAAACGGCAGGATGCCGCAGAAAGCCGCCGTGGTATTGCCGATCCCGCGTCGGCTATCCCGTAAAAAGGTTCTTGCTCGGGAAGTTCGGGTCGGTGGTCAGGTTGACACCCAGGCGCCTCAGTCCCGCCTCGTCGCCGGGAGTCGGGATGTGCGTCATGTGCATCTCGCAACCCGCAAGCTCCTTCAGCTTCTCCAGCGCCGCCTGCGCGGCCGGGTTGGAGGTCGAGCTGATGCTGAGCGCGATGAGCGTTTCGTCCAGGCTCAGGCTCTCGGTCTTGCGATTCATGATCTCGCGCTTCATGGCGCCGATCGCCGCCGTGATGGACGGCGGCAGAAGATGAATGTTGTCGGGCATACCCGCCAGTTGCTTGGCCGCGTTCAGGATCAAGCTCGATGCCGCATGCATGAGCGGCGAATTCTTCCCGGTCACGATACTGCCGTCGGTGAGCTCGATCGCCGCGCCGCAGTAAATGCCCTCGTTCCCCTTCCCTGATCGCTGCGCTTCATCCGCGGCATGTCTCGCCGGCAACACCGGCCGGCGACTCTCCGGCCTCAGCCCCAACTCCTCCATCAGCCGTTCGCACCGCTGCACGGATTCCAGGTCGGAAAATCCCATCGCGTACTCGCACGCATAGCGGAAATACCGGCGGATGATCTCCTGGCAGGCGGCCTCCCGCACGACCTCGTCGTCCACGATCCCGAACCCCGCGCGATTAACGCCCATATCCGTGGGAGACCGGTATTCCGCCTCGCCGCCGGTGATCTTCTCCAGGATGCGCCGGAGCAACGGGAAAGCATCCACGTCGCGATTGTAGTTAACCGAGGTCTTGCCGTAGGCCTCGAGGTGAAACGGATCAATGAGATTGTAGTCCCGGATGTCGGCGGTCGCGGCCTCGTACGCGATATTCACGGGGTGCTTGAGCGGAAGATTCCAGATCGGGAAGGTCTCGAACTTGGCATAACCGGAATGCACACCCCGGCGATGGTCATGATAAAGCAGCGAAAGGCAGGTCGCCAGCTTGCCGCTGCCCGGGCCGGGGCCCGTCACCACGACGAGCGGTTTGGTGGTTTCGATGTAGTCGTTGGCCCCGTACCCCTCGTCGCTGACGATGAGATCCACATCGGCGGGGTATCCCCGCGTCGCGCGATGCGTGTACACGCGCACGTCCCGGCGTTCAAGCTTGTTACGGAACTGCCGCGTGGCGGGCTGGTCGTCGTAGCGGGTGATGACCACCCCGCCCACCGTAACGCCCCATTCACGCAGATCGTCTATCAGCTTCATCGCGTCCACGTCGTACGTGATGCCGAAATCGGCCCGCACCTTCTTGCGCGCGATGTCGCCCGCGTAGATGCACAGCAAGACATCCGCCTGATCCTTCAACTGCTGCAGCAGCCGCATCTTGACGTTCGGATCGAAACCCGGGAGCACGCGGGCGGCGTGGTAGTCGAACAACAGCTTGCCACCGAACTCCAGGTAGAGCTTGGGCACCCGCGCAACCCGTTCCTGGATCGCGGCCGTCTGCTCGCGCAAGTATTTCTCGTTATCGAAGCCGACAGGTCTTTTCATGATCAAGCCCTCCCCGCCCGATCTCCGTCACCGCGCATCACGCGATATCGGCGTGATACTCCTGCAGCGATTTCACCCCGCCCCGCCCCTTTCGGGTCGCGGCAATGCCTTTCGCCGCAGCCACCGCCGCGGCAATGGTCGTGATATAGGGAACCTTATATTTAATCGCCGCCTTGCGGATATAGGAATCGTCCCACACGCTCTTCTTTCCGGCCGGCGTATTGATCACGAGCTGGATCTCCTTGTTCGTGATCGCGTCCACGATGTGCGGGCGGCCTTCCTGGAGCTTGTTGATCAGCTCCGCCTTCACTCCCGCCTCCGAAAGGAATTTCTGGGTGCCCCGCGTGGCGAGCACGCGAAAGCCCTGGTTCACAAACTCGCGCGCGAACTGGATGATGGCGTCATCCCGTTCGGTGACGCTGATCAGCACCGTCCCTTCCGTCGGAAGCGGCGGCTTGGCCGCCTCCTCCGCCTTGAAGAACGCCAATCCGAACGAGGGCGCCATGCCCAGCACTTCGCCCGTCGAACGCATTTCCGGACCGAGCAACGGATCCACTTCGGGAAACATGCTGAACGGAAAGACCGACTCCTTCACCCCGAAATGGGGGATCTTCTTCGGACCGAGCCCGACGTCCTTGAGCTTCTTGCCGAGCATCAGCTCCGTCGCGACGTGGGCCATCGAGATGTTGCACACCTTGGAGACCAGCGGCACGGTGCGCGAGGCCCGCGGGTTCGCCTCGATCACGTAGACCTTCCCCTTCTCGATCGCATACTGGATGTTCATCAACCCGACCACGCCCATCTCCCGCGCGATCCGCTTCGTGTAGTCGTAAATCGTGTCGAGGTTGTCCTGCGCGATCGTGACAGGCGGGATCACGCAGGCGGAATCGCCCGAATGGATGCCCGCGAGCTCGATGTGCTCCATCACCGCGGGCACAAACGCGTCGGTCCCGTCGGCCATCGCGTCCGCTTCCGCTTCAAGCGCGTTCTGCAGGAAACGGTCAATCAGGATCGGCCGTTCCGGCGTCACGTCCACGGCGGCCGCCACGTAATGGCGCAGCATCCCCTCGTCGTGCACCACTTCCATGCCTCGACCGCCGAGAACGAAGGACGGTCGCACCATGACCGGATACCCGATCCGTTTCGCGATCTCCAACGCCTCGTCCAGCGTGCTGGCCATCCCGGATTCCGGCATGGGGATGCCGAGCTTCTCCATCATCTTCCGGAACAGGTCCCGGTCCTCGGCCGCCGCGATGGTCTCGACGGAGGTGCCGAGGATCTTCACGCCGGCTTCCGCGAGGTCGGCCGCAAGGTTCAGCGGGGTCTGTCCGCCGAACTGCACAATGACGCCTTCCGGCTTCTCCTTTTCGTGGATGCTCAGCACGTCCTCGACCGTGAGCGGCTCAAAGTAGAGCTTGTCCGACGTGTCATAGTCCGTGGACACCGTTTCCGGGTTGCAGTTGACCATGATGGTTTCATACCCGAGGTCGCGCAACGCGAACGCCGCGTGGACACAGCAGTAGTCGAACTCGATTCCCTGCCCGATGCGGTTCGGGCCGCCACCGAGGATCATGACTTTGCGGCGATGGTCGGTGTTCACGCGATCGGTGCCGTTGTAGGTCGAGTAATAATACGCGGCGTTCTCGACCCCGCTGACGGGCACCGCATCCCACGCCTCGACCACGCCGATTTTCTTCCGCTGTTCGCGAATCCGCTTTTCCGGGATGCCGAGGAGCTTGGACAGGTACTTGTCCGCGAATCCATCCTTCTTGGCCTGCCTCAGCAGGTCGTCCGGCGGCAAGCCGCCCTTGTGCGGAAGGATCTTCTCCTCCAGCTCCACCAGTTCCTTCATCTGCTGGATGAACCACGCCTTGATGTAGGTCTTCTCGTGCAGTTGCTGGACCGTCGCCCCCTTGCGCAGCGCCTCGTACATGATCCACTGCCGTTCGCTCGTCGGCTCGTTGAGCATCTGCATCAGCTCCGGCAGAGAGCGCTTGTTGAAGTCCTTCGCAAACCCGAGCCCGTGCCGTCCGTTCTCCAGCGAACGGATCGCCTTCTGGAAGGCCTCCTTGTAGTTCTTCCCGATGCTCATCACTTCGCCGACCGCGCGCATCTGCGTGCCGAGCTTGTCCTGCACGCCCTTGAATTTCTCGAAGGCCCACCGCGCGAACTTCACGACCACGTAGTCGCCGGACGGCGTGTACTTGTCGAGCGTGCCGTCGCGCCAATACGGGATCTCATCGAGCGCGAGCCCTCCCGCGAGCTTCGCGGACACCAGCGCGATCGGAAACCCGGTCGCCTTCGAGGCCAGCGCCGACGATCGCGAGGTGCGCGGGTTGATCTCGATGATCACAACCCGGCCCGTTTTCGGGTCGTGCGCGAACTGCACGTTCGTTCCGCCGATCACGCCGATCCCTTCGACGATCCGGTACGAGTAGTCCTGCAGTTTCGCCTGCAGCTCCCGGGAGATCGTCAACATCGGCGCCACGCAGTACGAGTCCCCGGTGTGAATGCCCATCGCGTCCACGTTCTCGATGAAACACACCGTGATGAGCTTGTTCTTCGCGTCCCGGACGATCTCCAGCTCCAGTTCCTCCCACCCGAGCACCGATTCCTCGACCAACACCTGCCCGATCAGGCTCGCCGCGATGCCGCGCGCCACGATGATGCGGAGTTCTTCGACGTTGTAAACCAGGCCGCCTCCCGTGCCGCCCATCGTGTACGCCGGCCGGATGACGACAGGATACCCGAGCCGTCCCGCGATCGCCTCCGCCTCCTCCACCGTGTACGCCAGTTCGCTGGCGGGCATCTCGATCCCGAGCTTCTTCATCGTCTCCTTGAACGCGAGGCGGTCCTCGCCGCGCTCGATGGCATCGATGTCCACGCCGACCACTTTCACCCCGTACTTTGCGAGGATGCCGGTTTTCGCAAGCTCCGAAGAGAGGTTCAGCGCCGATTGGCCGCCCAAGTTCGGCAACAGCGCATCGGGCCGCTCCTTGGCAATGATCTCCTCCATGCGCTGCGCGTTCAGCGGCTCGATGTAAGTCACGTCCGCCATGCCGGGATCGGTCATGATCGTCGCCGGGTTCGAGTTCACGAGCACGATCTGGTAGCCGAGCGCGCGCAGGGCCTTGCACGCCTGCGTCCCGGAATAGTCGAACTCGCAGGCCTGGCCGATTACGATCGGGCCTGATCCGATGATCATGATTTTGTGGATGTCGGTGCGTTTCGGCATCGTTTTGCTCCTCAGTTACTCCGTGAGCCGGTTACTCGGGTTTCAGGTTTCGGGTTTCAGGGCCGGGGATCCTAGACGTACTCGACCGTCGCGGGCGGTTTCGGGGTCAGGTCATACAGGCATCGGTTGACCCCCGGGATTTCCACGATACGCTCGCAGATCCGGTTCAGCTTCTTCCACGGCAACTCCGTGGCCGTCGCGGTCCGCGCGTCCACGCTCTCGATGCACCGGACCACGATGATCTGGCCGAACTCGCGCTGGTTATTCCGGATGCCCGTGGCGTAGTCGTTCAGCAGCACCGCGAGATACTGGAACGCGCCGCTGTCCTTGAGCTCCTCCTCGACGATCGCCGTGGCTTTCCGCACCGTGGCCAGGCGTTCCTCGGTGACCTCGCCGACGATGCGGGCGGCAAGCGCGGGACCGGGGAACGGAATGCGATGCACGAGCTCGTCCGGCATCCCCAGCGCCTTGGCCACCGCGCGAACGCCGTCCTTGCGCAGCGTCTTGAGCGGTTCGAGCACCTCGTAGCCGTATTCCTTCCGGGGATCAATGCCCAGCTGCGAAAGGATGTTGTGCTGCCGCTTGATGCCGGCCACCGTCTCCTCGATGTCCGTGAGAATCGTGCCGTGAATGAGGTATTTCGCGCCGCTTTCCCGCACCAGCCGGCCGAACACTTTCTTGTAGAAGGTGCTCGTGATCGCCTGGCGCTTGGCCTCGGGGTCCGTGACACCCTTCAGCGCGCCGAGGAAGTCCGCGCGCGCATCCACCAGCTCCACCGGAATGCCCATCTTCGCGAACAGCTTCACCACGCGCTGCGGCTCGCCTTCCCGCATGATCGCATTGTCCACGAACACCGTCTTCAACTGCGCGCCGAGCGCGCGATGCCCCAATACCGTGCACACCGCGCTGTCCACCCCGCCGCTGAGCGCATTGATGGCGAGTCCCGTTCCCACCGTCTTCTTCAATTCCTGAGCCTGTTCCTCGATGAATCGCTTGCAGTCCATGTGTTCTCCCCGTTCTCCTCTGCTTTGTTTGCCGTCAGTTGCCCGGAAACCGGTCGCGCACCAAGTTAAAAGGTTTGAAGCGGCTGAAGTCTTCGAGTCCGGCCAGCGACTGGATCACGACCGGCGCGCCCGCCTCGTGAATCGCGGCGATCGGGTTCAGCCCTCCGACCACGACGATGCCGGTCCTGCCTTCGGCGACCGGAATGTCGAAGAGCGGCTGG
>JAKJGV010000004.1:20401-37945 GCA_022704185.1 Verrucomicrobiota bacterium | reverse complement strand
CCGCACGCCTCCATCCGCTTCTGCACACGGTTGACATCCGCGAGCGCCACGGAAGGGATCTCCCGGAAGCTGGCGCCGATCACGCCCGACCCGGTACGGGCGCAATCCCGCACGCGCGTCATCCCCGCCTGGATGAACGTCTCCAACGGATCCAGCGTGGTCCCGCGATACTCGATCAACTCGACGAAGCGGACGGGCTTGCCCTCGCGCATCTCGAGCAATCCGCCGAAGCGCGAAGTCACAGGAATTCCCTCGTCCAGCAGGATGCCGTTGACCGTCACGCTGCACACGGTGGCGATCCCCACCATGCCGCGCGGGACCGTAAACCCGCCGATGGATTCTTCCTCGCGCGCCACGGCAATCCGCGACCCCATGCCCAGCCGCCGCGCAAACACGGGCTTCATGTCCTCCAACGCGCGCGCGAGATAGCTCTCCCGGATCGTGGCAATGTTCGCAATGATCGTACCCTGCTCCGAGCCGAGGCTGAACGTCATCCTGTACCCGAGCGAGTCTATCCTCGCCTCCACGAATCCGACTTTCTCGATAATGTTCGCGCGCGCCAGCTCCTCGCGTCCCCGCTCGCTCACCTCGCGGCCCTTGCGCCGACCGACAAAACGAGTCAGCCCTTCGCGATCCAGTTGGAGGAGATAGTACCGAACCGTGCGCGGCTGAAGCATCGTGCCGCTTGCCGCAAGACGATCATGGATGCGCGCGGCCCCGGCCGCCTCCCCGATTTCCTGCAGCGCCTTCAATATCAGCAGCTTGATCTGTTTGTTCTGCCGCGCCATTGCCGTATTCAAATGCCGTTTCGAGCCGCGTTCTCTGTAATCAAATAATCTTCACTTGGCAATTCTCTATTTCTTTCATCGCAATAATACGGCAATCTTGCCGTTTATATAATCGCCATATCTCATCAATAAACTATTTACGCTAAGCATTACGGCTGTTATATACCATCTAATTCATTTGTGTGTGTCTGCTGAGTCCAGTTTGGCATATGACCGTTCGTTAAAGAAAGGAAGGAAGAGGCCGTGGGATACATTCAGGACGTGATTGGCATTGTCGAGCGTCGGAACGCAGGGGAACCGGAGTTTCTGCAGGCGGTGCGGGAAGTTCTCGAATCGCTGGAACCGGTGGTTCAGAAGCATCGGAAATATCAGGACAACAGGATCCTCGAGCGGATCGTTGAGCCGGAGCGCCAGATCATATTCCGCGTGCCATGGCTGGACGACAAGGGACAGGTCCAGGTGAACCGCGGGTTTCGGTTTGAGTTCAACAGCGCAATCGGTCCGTACAAAGGCGGGCTGCGGTTCCATCCGAGCGTGAACCAAAGCATCCTCAAGTTCCTCGGTTTCGAACAGGTCTTCAAGAACTCCCTCACCACCCTTCCGATGGGCGGCGGGAAAGGCGGATCGGATTTCGATCCCAAGGGCAAGTCGGACGCCGAAGTGATGCGTTTCTGCCAGAGCTTCATGACGGAGCTGGCGCGGCACATCGGCCCGGACACAGACGTTCCCGCGGGCGACATCGGCGTGGGCGGCCGCGAGATCGGCTACATGTTCGGCCAGTACAAGCGCCTGCGCAACGAATTCACCGGCGTGCTGACCGGCAAAGGGCTCAAGTGGGGCGGTTCGCTCATCCGTCCGGAAGCGACCGGCTACGGCGCCGTGTACTTCGCCGAGGAAATGCTTAAGACGCGCGGCGAGACCTTCAAGGGCAAAATCTGCACCGTTTCCGGTTCCGGAAACGTGGCGCAGTACACGATCGAGAAGCTGAACCAGCTCGGCGCGAAGGCGGTCTCGATTTCCGACTCCAACGGCACGGTGTACGACAAGGACGGCATCTCTCCGCAGAAGCTTGCGTGGGCGATGGAACTCAAAAACGTCAAACGCGGGCGCATCAAGGACTATGCGGACAAGTTCGGCTGCGAATACCGCGAAGGCGTCCGCCCGTGGTACATCAAGTGCGACTGCGCGTTCCCGAGCGCGACGCAGAACGAGATCAGCGGTGACGAGGCCAAGGAACTGCTGAAGAACGGCTGCTACGTCGTGAGCGAAGGCGCCAACATGCCGAGCACACCGGCCGCCGTGGACCTGTTCCTCGAGAAGAAGATCCTCTACGGACCGGGCAAGGCCGCGAACGCGGGCGGCGTGGCGACCTCGGGACTGGAAATGAGCCAGAACTCGATGCGGCTGTCGTGGACGCGCGAAGAAGTGGATGCGCGCCTGAACCAGATCATGGTCGCGATTCACAAGGCTTGCTTCGACACGGCCAAGGAATACGGCCAGGCGGGCAATTACGTGATGGGCGCCAACATCGCCGGCTTTATCAAAGTCGCCGACGCGATGATTGACCAGGGCGTGGTCTGAAAAGATCGCCCGAAACAGCGATGAGCTGACTGTGCATCGCCCTCCATTCGCCCGCATGGGCGTCTGGAGGGCGAGCACGTTACAGCGTGCCTGCGCCAACGCGTGCATCCGGATTGGCGTTGCGCCGATGACGGCGGTATAGTGCGACATGAGCTTGCAGGGTCACAGCGCGAACCAAGCCACCAAGGACGTGCTTTCATCCGGTGCGGCCGACTCGAAGGCCCTGGCCGCGATAACCGAACAATGGTGCGCCGATATCCCACCCGGCACCGCCGCACCGCTGAAAGTGCATTACACCGAACGGCCGGGCGCCGCGCACGGCCGCCGTTTCTATCCGGATGTCTCAGGGTGGGCCGCGTCTCACAATCCGTACGTGTGGAGCGAATACATAGACCCCTCCGCGGGCGTCATGCGGCTCGTTTTCGGAGCGGCATCGAAGCTTCACGCGAGAGACGACTATCCGCGCCTGGTGGCGTTGAACGCTCCGAACCGGCGGCCCGAAGCCTACTTCGAGGAAATCTGCACGCACTCGCAGCGTCGCGCCGACTTCACCGACGTGAAGACCGGAGCTCCGGAGACGGGATACGTTCTCGATCTCCTGCAGGAACGCGACACTCATGTAGTCGAACTCCTCACTTCCACCGGCGATGCATATCATCCCGTCACCGGCGAACCGATCCGGGCGCTCACCTGTGAAGGGCTGCTGCGTGATACGCCGCTGGTCGGGTTCACGCGGGAGATCCTGCGGCGCCTGGCGGACGCGGCGGGACGCCCGGTCGAGCTTCATTTCGCGCTGCAACTCGGAGATCGCGACGGGGCGATCCTGTGGACGCCGCGGGAGCTTCGTCCTGCCGAAACGCCGCCGGAACCGCATCCCGTTCAGGGTCGCATCCTGTTGACCTCCTCGGGATTCACGCTCGGACGCAGTCGCCTCGCCCGTTTCGAGCGCGCCGTCTACATATCGCCCGCGCAATACAGCCCGCTCTCGCTGAGCAACCGCTACGAGCTCGCGCGTTTGCTGGGACGGCTGCGTCGCGCGTTTGGCGATTCTCCGTGGATCCTTATCGGCCCGGGCCGCTGGGGCACCAGCAGCCCGGAACTCGGCATCCCGGTGCGCTTCGCTGAAATCAACGGCGCCGGCATCCTGATCGAGCTCGCCGAAATGCACGACACGCTCACCCCGGAAGTGGCGCTGGGCACACATTTTCTGAACGACATCGTATCGCACGACATCCTCTGCGCCGCGATCCTGTCCGGCCGGGAGGGACATCGTGCCGATGGAACCTACTTCGAGGAGATGCCCAACGAGCTGGCAAGGATCATGCCCGGGATGGAAAGCTGGGCGTCCGTCGTGCGTGTGGTCGAAGCGCGCGCGTGTGGTGGCGAGGCTTTCGTAGTGTGGGCGGACGCCGTCCAACGTCGCATGATCTGCGCGATTGAATTCGGCCGCGGCCGCGGTTAGTTTTCACAGAAATCGGAGACATCAGCATGAACGAACAGTCCAACGCCTTCGCGGTCGCCCAGGCCCAGTTCGATGAAGCGGCGGGAATCCTGGGACTCGAGCCCGCCATGCGCGAGCTGCTCCGCTGGCCGCGGCGCGAATATCGTTTCACGATCCCGCTGCGCCTCGATGACGGGAGCACGCAGGTGATGCACGCCTACCGGGTGCAGTACAACGACGCACGCGGTCCCTGCATGGGCGGCGTGAGATGGCACCCGGACGAGACGATGGACACCGTTCGCGCGCTCGCCGCATGGATGACGTGGAAATTCGCCGTTCTCGACATCCCGCTGGGCGGAGGCAACGGCGGCGTAACGTGCAACCCGAAGAAACTTTCCATCGCCGAGAAGGAACGCCTCGCACGAGGCTGGATGCGCGTGATGGCCCGGGAGCTGGGACAGGATCGCGACATCCCCGCGCCGGACGTTTACACGACGCCCCAAGTCATGGCGTGGATGGCGGACGAGTTCGAGACCATCGCGGGATACTCGCACCCGGCGGTAATCGCCGGCAAGCCGCCCGCGCTGGGCGGATCACAAGGCCGGACCGATGCCACCGCGCGCGGCGGCGTGTACTGCGTCCGCGAAGCCTGCCGGACGCTGGGCGTGGACCCCAACGGCGCTTTCGCCGTGCAGGGATTCGGGAACGCGGGCCAGCATGTCGCCCTGCTCCATCCGGAAATCCTGGGCGGCGGCTGCCTCGTCGCCGTGTCGGATACCAGTGGCGGCGTGTACAACCCGAACGGGCTCGACCCGAAGGCGCTTGTGGACCACAAGCTTCGCACCGGGCAGGTTTCCGGCTTCCCGGGTTCCGAGCCGATCACCAACGAGGACCTCCTGGAACTGGAAGTGAACGTGCTCTACCCGGCCGCGATGGAGAACGTGATCACGCAGTCGAACGCGGATCGCATCCGCGCGAGGATCTGCTGCGAGTTGGCCGACGGGCCGAGCACGCCCGAAGCGGACACCCTGCTGCACGTACGCGGCGTCCACGTGATCCCCGATTTCCTCGCCAACGCCGGCGGCATGATCGTCGGCTACTTCGAACAGGTGCAGGGAAAGAACAACTACTTCTGGACGCTCGATATCGTGCACCGGCAACTGGACCGGCGCATGACCGAGGCCTATCAATCCGTCTACCGGCTGCACAAGGAGAAGAGCGTGCCGATGCGGCTCGCCGCGTATCTGGTCGCCGTCAGCCGCATGGCCGAGGCGGTAAAACTGCGCGGCTGGGTGTGAGCCTTTGCGGGAAGGCTTTTCTAGCCCGGTCCCCTGCGGGCTTGCTTGCCCGAAGGGGTGCCATCTCAAGACATACCGCAGCTACAGTTCAACTTGATCTGTCCTAATATGTAAACAGTTCTTCTACGGCATAGCTGCCGCCGGTAACTGCGTTCAGCGCGTTGCATATCTTGACCTGGACATGAGGGGTGAGCCGCCGGCCCTTGCACGCGCGGGACACCATCTTGTAGGTGATCTGCTCCGTCGAAGCAGCAACCAGGTCCCCGGCCCGGAGGCCGCGTGCGTCCATGATGCGCGCGATGGGTTGCTCGCCGAGATTCCGCTCCAGGGATTCATCCATTTCAGCCCGGCCTGTCCGTCACAGTTCCTGAACGAAGATATGCAGCGCGGGACCCGATGCGTCCTTCACTTCCCAGCCGCGCGCCACGCGGTAGCCCGGAATCCACACCACTTCCTTTTTGCATTCCAGCACAGGGATTGCGGATCGCCGGTCCCTCGGCACTTTCTGGTCCACAAAGACATCCTGCAACTTGCGCGAGCCATGGAAGCCCAGGGGTCTTATGCGATCTCCCGTCCTCCAGGAACGCACGATCAGCGGCGCGTCGCCTATCGTTTTCCGATCGAGCGACGCCTCGGCGGGCAGATCCCCGACTCTCATCCCCGTCTGGCGAATGACCCCCCGGCCCGGCATGGCAATAATCCTCAACCCCGCGTCGGGCAGGACGGTTTCGCCCGGCACGGCCACGCGACCGCGGAACGGCTTCGAGATCCGTCGTGCAGCCGCCTTCTGGACGGAGAGCGCGTCATATCGCCTCACCACGCGACCGCCCCCCGGCAACGGCGCGCTCTTCGTTCCGCCGCGATGGACGAGAAGGCGATCCACTCCTTCGACGATCTCGTATTCGAGCCGCTCCGGATCCACGCCGTGATCGGCCAGCCACATGCGGATGACGCGCCGCCGCAACGCCGGCGCATGCCGGCTCAACGCGCGCGCGCCCAGGTTCCCGGTCCCCGCGCCCGCCGCGCACATCCGCAGCAGCTTGCGGGCATGGGCGTTGAGCCACGTGTTTTCCTCCCCGATCACGTCCGCCGTCCGCAGGATCGCTTCCCGGATCCTGGGATTGAGGCTCGACTCCATGAGCGGGAGGATCTTGTGGCGGACGCGGTTGCGCAGGTATTGAAGATCCCGATTCGACGTGTCCTCGCGCCATTCCAGGCGGTGCCGCCGCAGGAAGTGCACAGCCTGTTCATGCGTCACATCGCGCATGGGACGGATGATGCGGATGCCTTCCTGCTCCGACTCATAGGGAATGCCGGCCAATCCTTGCGGGCCGGCGCCCCGCGCGAGCTTGAGGAGCACGGTTTCCACCTGGTCGTCGGCCGTGTGCGCGGTGGCCAGGCAATTCGCATGGACTTCGCGCGCCACGCGCGCGAGAAAATCGTACCGCGCTTCGCGCGCCGCCATCTCCATCGAGATGCCGCTGGATCGCGCGCGCCGGGGCACGTCAATGTCCCCAAGCACGCAAGGCAGGCCGAGGCGCCACGCGAGGTCGCGCACGAAACGAGCGTCCGCTTCCGCCTCTTTTCCGCGGATTCGATGATTCAAGTGCGCCAGCGTGATGGACAATCCGAGTTTCGGACGCAGGTAGTGAAGCACATAGGTCAAGGCCACGGAGTCAGCGCCACCCGAGACCGCAACCAAAACATGGGCTTCTCTCTGAAGAAGCCTTCGTCGTTCCAAGGTCTGTTGCACGGCGCGAAGCATAGGATTCCTCCTTCCGCGCCCGGAACCCGACTCACTCCAGGCGCTTAACGCCATCCATGTACGGCCACAACGCCTCCGGCAGGCACACCGAACCGTCCGCCTGCTGCCCGTTTTCCAGCAGCGCGACAACCAGCCTCGCCAGGGCCACACCGGAACCGTTCAACGTATGCACGTAGGACACCTTGCCCGCCGCATTGCGATAGCGGATCTGGGCCCGGCGCGCCTGGAAGTCCTCGAAGTTGCTGCACGAGGACACTTCGAGCCAGGCGTTCTGACCCGGCGCCCACAATTCGATGTCGTAACATTTCGCCGCGGCAAAACTCATATCCCCCGTGCAAAGCGCGAGGATGCGGTAGGTCAAGCCCAGCCGCTGAAGAACATCTTCGGCGTCCTTCACGAGCCGTTCCAGTTCTTCGTAGGATGATTCGGGTTCGACAAACTTCACCATTTCGACCTTGTCGAACTGGTGCACCCGGATCAGCCCGCGCGTCTCCTTGCCGGCGGCACCCGCCTCGCGGCGGAAGCACGGCGTGTAGGCCGTCAGGCGGATCGGCAGCGGGTCCTGGATGATCTCTTCGCGGAACAGATTGGTCACGGGCACTTCCGCAGTGGGGATCAGGTACAGCCCGTCGAGCGGCACGTGGTACATGTCCTCGGCGAGCTTCGGAAGCTGACCGGTCCCGGTCATGGAGGCCGCGTTGCAGAGGAACGGCGGGGCCACCTCGGTGTAGCCGTGTTCCTTCGTGTGCAGGTCGAGCATGAACTGGATCAGCGCGCGCTCCAGCCTTGCTCCTCTCCCCCAGTAAAGGGGGAACCCGGCGCCCGTCATGCGCGCCGCCCGCTCGAAATCGAAAAGCTTCAACCGCTTGCCCAACTGCCAATGCGGCTGCGGTTCGAAATCGAACCGGCGGGGCTCGCCGTGGGTACGCACGACCTGGTTGCCGGAGGCGTCCGCGCCCACGGGAACGCTCGCGTGCGGAAGATTCGGCACTCGAAGCAGCGCCTCGTTCAGCGCATCCTCCACTCCCCGCACCTGCTGATCCAACTCGGTAATGCGATCGCCCGCGGCTCGCATCTCGGCCTGGAGCGCGGCCGTGTCCTGGCCCGTGCGCTTGAGTGTGCCGATCTCCTTGGAGACCACGTTCCGGCGGTTCTTGAGCGTCTCCACTTCCGTGAGATGCGCGCGGCGGCGGCGATCCAGTTCAAGAATCCCGTCGAGATCCACCTGGGCGCCGCGCGACGCGAGCGCTCGACGCACATCTTCCTCCCGCTCCCGAATGACCTTGATATCAAGCATGGGCTCTCCCGCCGGGCCGTGCGCAGCCTCAACGCATCCTGAACGGACTGTCCAAATCCAGCTCGACGCCTTTTTCCACCGCCTTCTTCTGCAAACGATCCAGGCAGGGCGGACAGTGATTGCGGCCCTTGGAATCCAGCTCCTCGAGGGTCGAATAGTCCCAGAGCGCGCACTGCGGATTCGGGCACGCCTCCATGCCCAGCAGCATGCCGATGCTGAGCATCGTTTGTTTCTCCACGCGCCGGGCAAACACTTCGTCGGTCACGCCGTCGGTTTTCAGACTCCGGACGTTGACCACCGACACGGCTGATTCCGGAAGACGCCACCCATGCGCCTCAACGGCCTCATCCGGCCACGCCAGCACCACCATGACCACCTCGTCCTCGCCCAGCGACTCCAAGGCTTTCTTCCCGATCGCGTCGAGACTGGTTTCGCTGCATTCCACTTTCCGTGCCGGCGAAACGCGCAACGCCGTGTTGCCGCGGGCAAACGCCGCCACGCGTTCCACGAGCGCCTCGTCAACGGGGCCCACCGATACCACCGCGATGGCCTTCCCCGCCGCTTCTCCCGCGGGCGAAAGCGCGCAAAGCATGCAAAACACAACCGCTACCATGGTCAAGACAGATATCCGGCGCATCGTATCCTCTCCCTTTGAATCGTAAAAATGCCCCGCCAACCGCTGCGAAGCACGCATTCGTTCCCCTCCACTATAGAGAAAAACGCGGGGGGAATGCAACCACGCGCGGGGAATCCGGGCGTTTGGGCTGTTGATGATCAGGCGCTTCCCGCGGGTCCCGGCCTCAGCGGGCTTCCGCCTGGACGACCAGAAACGCGTTGAAGCGGGGGTCTTCCCGGATCGCCTTGATATACGACTCTTCGCCCGTCGTCCATTCGCGCAGCTTCGGACGGTGCTCCGCGGGCATGCGGTTCAGCACCCGCCAAGCCTGCCCCATGTCGCCCTTGGCGGCGTACGTGCAGGCCAGGCCGAAAATCACCTCCGGGTCCGCGGGAGCTTTCTCGTGCGCGCGCTCCAGGACCGCCCGCGCGTCTTCGAACCGCTCCACCCGCACCAGGGCAACCGCGTAGTTGTACTGCGCGAGCGTCAGATCGGGCCACGCCGCGGCGAGTTCGCTCAACTGCCGCACGGCGCCTTCGCGATCCCCGAGTTCAAACCGGCATCGCGCGACATCCATGTTGATGCCGGCCGCCTGCACGCCCAGTCCGGCAGCCTCTTCCAGCATGCTTCGCGCTTCTTCCCAACGGACGAACCGCAGCGCGCTCTGCGCGCGCTTCAGCGTTCGAACGATTTCCGGGAGCCGGGCGGAAGTGCCCTGCCCAAGCACCACATCGCACAGTTGCTCAAAGCCGGGAACGGACAAAGCCGCCGTGTAGTCCGCCCGGTCGGCATCCAGCCACTCCGCCAACTGCGCGGCCTCTCCGGTCAGCATGGTCTTCCACGCTTGATCGCTCAGTTCGCTGTCGCCGCGCGCGATCTCCACGCACGTCCTCGTGAACCGGGCGGCGAGGTAGCCGGGGCTCAGGGCCAGCGCCCGATCCGCGAGTTCCTCGGACTCGTTCAGGCGGAGCAGGCGCAGCAGGATGCCCGCCCGCCCCGCGAGAAACGGGACATCGTCCGGCGCGACCTCGAGCGCCCTCCTGAAGTACTCGTCGGCCACCCCGAACCGGCGCGCCATGGCGGCATAAGCGGCCGCGCGACGGATCAGCAGGACATTGTCCGGCTCCTGGTCCAAGGCCTTCTGGATCGTGGCCAGGGCCCGCTTCCAATCCTGGCTCTCGGCAAGAACATCCGCGGCGCGCAAGCTTTCGTATGCGCGGCCGCGCGGGGAAACCGCGACGCCGCCGGAGCCGGGAGGTCGAGGCGGCGGCCTCGCGATGCGGGATCTCGGTTCAATCAGGGGAGTCTGCCGGATCTCCGCGCGGAACACGCGGCCGTCTTCAGGCTCCGTCGCCCCCAACCCGTCGGCTAGCAGACCGTCCACGCGAAAGTATGAAGCGGTCTGACCCGAAATCAGCGTGGCGCGCGCGGACGGAAAGGGGTACAGCATTCCCCCCGCAACCAGCACGAAAAGCGCAGCCCCCCGACGGCAATGAAACCGACCCTGTCCAGCAACCCTCATGGATGCAAAAAGATACCTCCCCCGGCGCCTGTCAGCAAGCCGGGTTCTTCACTCCCCCTGCTCTTCCAGCAGCGCCCCCAACTCGCGAAGCCCCACGTTCTCCAAGGACGCCACCACGCGCGCGGCATTCCTCAACACCTCGGGCGGATACGTATTCGCCAGCGCCAGCACGCACACGCCCGCGCCCTGCGCCGCGGTGATCCCCGCCGGCGTATCCTCGATCGCCACGCTGCGGTCAGCCCTTATCCGCCGGCGCGGAAAGGTCGCCCTCAGCCGCTCCAGCGCCAGGAGATAGGAAGACGGATCAGGCTTGCTGGCGTGCACATCGTCGGCCGTCACGAGAACGTCAAAGGCGCGGTCAATGCCCAACCCGGCGAGGATCGGCGCCACATCCCGCCGCAGCGCGCCGCTGCACAACGCCAGGGGAACACGGCCGGCAAGGCTGCGGATCAACTCCACCACGCCGGGATAGGACTTCGGTTTCTGCGTTCGCGCGAGATCCTCGAACGCCTGCGCCTTCGCCTCGATCAGCGCCCGCAGCCGGGTATCCTCCAGTTCGCGGCCCGCATTCTTGAAAACCTCGCGGAAAACGCCCCGGTCGTCATACCCCAGGTACTTCTGCGCATAGTCCTCCCACGACAACGTCATGCCGAGGGGATCGAGCACCTGCACGAACGCCGCGCAGTGCAGCGGCTCGGAATCCACGATCACGCCGTCGAAATCGAAAAGGACCGCATCGGGCATGGAGGTCGGTTCCGTCATGTCACTTTCCCATCGTTCGCGCGAACAGGGACTTCAGTTGCTTCAGCGCATGTGTATTCAACACGTCCCTCTTCTCCAACCACCCGCGCCTTGCCTGGCCGATGCCGAACCGCGCGTTGTCGAGATCCGACACTCCATGCGCGTCCGTATTGATGCACACCTTCACGCCGCTTTCGCGCGCCATGCGGCAGTGCAGGTCGTTCAAGTCCAACCGAAGCGGGTGCGCATTGAGCTCCATGAAACAGCCCCGCTCTTTCGCGTGCTGGATAAGCCGCGGGATGTCCACCGCATATGGCTCGCGTTCGAGCAGGAGGCGGCCGGACGGATGCGCCAGCATCGTGAAGCACGGACGGTCCATCGCCCGCATGATCCGCTCCGTCTGCTTCTGGACCGGAAGGTTGAACTTGCTGTGGATCGAGGCGATCACGAGGTCCAGCCGCTTCAGCACGTCGTCGGGAAGATCGAGTTTTCCATCCTCGAGGATATCCACCTCGACGCCCTTGAGCACCGTGAACCCCTTCAGTTCGCTGTTGAGCCGGTCGATTTCCTCCGACTGCTCCATCAGGCGTTTCTCGTCGAGGCCGCGCGCCACGGTCAGCCGCTTCGAGTGCTCGGTGATCGCGATGTACTCGTAGCCCAGCGCGCGCGCCGCGAGCGCCATTTCCGCGATGCTGTTCTGCCCGTCGGAGGCCGCGGTGTGCATGTGTAGGTCGCCGCGCAGGTCGTCCGCCCTCACCAGTTCCGGAAGCTTTCCCTCGCGGGCCGCTTCGATCTCGCCGCTGTCCTCGCGCAGTTCGGGAGGGATCCAGGGCAGGTCCACGGCCGCGTAGACCTCCTGTTCCGTCCGTCCGCCGATATACTTCTCGTCGCGGAAAACACCGTACTCGTTGATCTTCAAGCCGCGCTGCTGGCCCAGCCGCCGGATCGCGATATTGTGCGCCTTGCTGCCCGTGAAGTAGTTCAGAGCGGCGCCGAAGCTCCGGGTTTCCACCACGCGCAGGTCCACCTGGATATCCGACTGAAGCAGCACGCTGGATTTCGTCTCGCCCTTCGCCAGCACGTGCTTCACCTCGTCGTATTGCACGAACCGATCCATTACCGGACTGCCGGCTTCGGCTACGACCAGCATGTCGAGATCGCCCACGGTCTCCTTCGCGCGGCGGAAGCTTCCGGCGGGCGCGACCTGCTGCACCCCGGGAATCTTCTCCAGCCACGCGAGAAGGGCGCCGGCATACGGCGTCACCGCGGCGCGCAGGAATCGTTTTCCGGTCAGCGCGCGCGCCTTCAAGGCATCGAGAATGTGCTGCTCGGTCTTCTCGCCGAAACCCGCCAGGTCGCGGATCTTGCCGTCGCGGGCCGCCTTTTCCAGTTGTTCCAGCGACTGGACGCCGAGTTCCTTGTGCAGCGACTTGACCCGCTTCGGCCCGAGGTTGGGAATGCGCAGCATCTCGGTCAATCCCGCGGGCATTTCCGCGCGCAGCTTCTGCAGCGCCGCGGCGGTCCCGGTGCGAACGATCTCCTCGATCTTCCGCGAAAGATCATCGCCGATGCCGGGCAGGGCCGTGAGATCCTCCTTCGCCTCGACCATCTCGCGGAGTTCCCGTCCGAGTTCGAGCACCGTGCGGGCCGCGTTCCGATAGGCGCGGATGCGAAAGGGATTGTCGCCCCTGATGTCGAGCAGATCCGCCATCTCCTCGAACACGGCCGCAATATCCTGGTTGTGCACCGGCATGACCTTGCCCCGCCTCAATCTTCCTTGTTCAATGTTCGACGTTCAACGTTCGGTGTTCAATGTTCCAAGCATCTTCTCAGCCCTTGACGCACACGCAGGGCGTCAGCCGCGCCACCTTTCGCGCGAGCCCCGCCGCGTGCGTGGCCTCCACCACCGCGCCGACATCCTTGTAGGCGCCCGGCGCTTCCTCGGCCACGCCGCGTTCCGAGTGGCAGCGGATCAGAATACCATGTTCCGCCAGTTCATCCACCACCGCCCGGCCGTGCCACTGCTTGGTGGCCTGCGTGCGGCTCATCTGCCGGCCGGCGCCGTGGCAGGCGGAGGCGAAAGCCTTCCCGGCCCCTGCCGCCGTGCCGGCGAGGATGTACGAAGCCGTGCCCATCGTGCCTCCGATCAACACCGGTTGCCCGACCCGGCGAAGAGGTTCATCCACGTCCGGATGCCCCGGCCCCAGCGCACACGTCGCGCCTTTACGGTGTACGAACAACCGGCGCGCGCGGCCTTCCAGCTCATGCATTTCTTCGCGACAGGTGTTGTGCGACACGTCATAAAGCAGGGGCCGCTCGCCCGCGCCGCACAGCGATTCCAGGACCTGCCGTACCAGGTGCATGAGGATCTGGCGGTCAGGCAATCGGATGCCGTACTTCGCCGCCGCGCTCACCATGCGGCGCGCGAACTCCGTCGCCACCTGGTGCCCCAGCCCGCGCGAGCCGCAATGGATGCTGACCACCATGTCGCCCGGCCGGATGCCGTACGCGCGCGCGGCCTCGTCGTCGAACACTTCCCGGACTTCCTGGATCTCGAGGTAATGATTCCCCGAGCCCAGCGTGCCCATTTCCTTCTCCTGGCGCTTGCGCGCCTCCGCGGAGATCTGTCCGGGATCGGCACCCGGCACGCGTCCCCGGCATTCAATCCGGGCAAGATCCGCGGGCACTCCGTAACCTTTTGAAACCGCCCACTCCGCGCCCCCCCCGAGCATCTCGTCCATCTCGCGGCCGGCGACGCGCAGGCGCCCCGTGCTGCCCACTCCGGCCGGGACCCGCCGGAAAAGCGCCTCCGCGAGTTTCTCGCGCAACGGTTCGAATTCCCCGCGCGACAGCCCGGTGGACATCGTCCGTACGCCGCAGGAGATATCGAACCCCACCCCGCCCGCGGACACCACTCCGCCCTCTTCCGGGTCGAACGCCGCCACCCCGCCGATCGGAAAACCGTAGCCCCAATGAGCATCCGGCATCGCGAACGACGCCTTCACGATCCCCGGAAGCGACGCGACGTTCGAGATTTGCTCGATCACGCGCTCATCCATGTCCCGCAGCAACGGCTCGTTGCCGAAGAGCACACCGGGCACGCGCATCGCGCCTTTCGGCTCGATCCGCCACTCGGTGTCGGACAGCTTGGTCAGTTGGGCGGTGTTCATTTGAGGCGGGGGAAGATTTGGGATTCGAGATTCGGGGTTAGGATTCAGGGTTTTCTTTTCTTATACATCTACCACGCACTGTGCGATCCATGCGCCGGACGCCTCCTGGTACACCGCCGCCTGGTGGTAGGTGGCAGCCTTGACTTCCACGGCCGGCTTGTGTTTCCGCACGCTGAGCTTTTCGCCCCAGACGCGGGCCCTCAGGTGCGGCGTGTCCACCCATACATCGAACCGCCCGAACAGCATCCCGCGCGTGTTCATCTCGTAGATCAGGCGGTTCAGCCAGTCCACAAGAAGAAGGTCGTCCTCCTTGCTGTCGAGTTCAAGCTCAAACACGTCGCGGGCCGTGACGTGTTGAGGATCGGTGATGACGGCCATCATCGCGAGAGCGGCCTGCTGAAAGGCTTCCTCGCGAGTGGCGCCGATGCCGCGAACCCCGACGTCCGCCGGGTGCGAGAAGTGCTCCCATCGCGCCTTGATCATGGCGTTGCTCCCTGCAAGGGTAATAACGCCGAAACAAACGGAAAGCAAGAAGGGATACGAGATGCGGGGCGCGCGATTCGGGACGTCGTATTCGCCCACCATCTCCCTCACCCGAAACACCTCATCGTTTACGGGTGCCGGTCCAAGAGCCCGATTCACCCCGCCGGTTTCTCCGGCTTGGCAACCGGATCCTTCATGCTGCCGAGGTAGTCGGGCAGCTCGACGCCCGCCATCTTCGCCACTTCGTGCAGCGGCGGGATGCTCTTGATGAGATTCGACGCGAATTGCGCCGTCGAAGACCCGGTCTTGTCGGACCCGCCCCCGTCCCACACGGTGATCTTGTCGATCTTCAGATTGCGGATGGCCTCGACCTGTTGCGACACGATGTTCTCGATCTTCTCGATCATGAGCAGCGTGGCCGCCGAGCGCGTGTCGCCGGAGCAGCTCTTCACCAGCGAAGTGTAGCCTGCGGCTTTCCCTTCGAGCAGCTTGCGCATACCTTCCGCCTCCGCCTGGTACTTCACGAGCACCGCGTCGGCCTCGCCCTTCGCCACGCGCCGGATGCGCTCGGCTTCCGCCTCGGCATCAATCTCGATCTTCCGCTTGTTGATTTCCTGTACGACGACTTCCTCGGCCGTCAGGCGCTCCTGCTCGGCCTTATACTGGGCCTTCTGGATTTCAACGACCGCCATCCTCTTCGCGACTTCGCCCCGCTGCTCGGCCGCCGCTTCCTTCACCGCCAGTTCCGCCTGGTACGCGGCGATATCCGCCTTGGCCTTGTTCTCGCCGCCGATCGCTTCGGCTTCCTGGCCCTGCACGTAAATACGGCGGTCCGCATCCGCGTGCTTCTTGCCCTTGTCCGCCGCGGCCGCGTTTTCCGCCACGCGCACGTCGCGCTCCTTGTTCGCTTCCGACTGGCCGATCGCACCCGACTTCTCCTGCACGGCCACATCAATCATCGCCTGGTTGATCGCTTCGGCGGCGGCCTTCTTGCCCAGCGCGTCAATGTAGCCGGAGGCATCGGTGATATCCGTGATGTTGACGTTGATCAGATACAAGCCGATCTTGTTCAGCTCCGGCTCCACGTTGCGACGGATCGCGGTGAGGAAGCTCTCGCGATCCTGGTTGATCTGTTCGATGGTCAGCGAGGCGACCGTCAGGCGCAACTGGCCGAAAATGATCTCGCGCGCCATGTCCTCGATGGACACCGGCTTCAGCCCCAGCAGGCGCTCCGCGGCATTCGTCATGATGCTGGGATCGGTGCTGATGCCGACGGTGAAGGTGCTGGGCACGTTGATGCGGATGTTCTGGAGCGACAGCGCGTTCTGGAGCGGGATGCCGATCGTCATCGGCGTCAGGCTGAGAAACGCGCAGTCCTGGATCAGCGGCCAGACGAGGATGCCGCCGCCGTGAATGCAGTGCGCGGTCTGCTCGCCCACTTTGCCGTAGACGACGAGGATCGCGTCGGAGGGGCACCGCTTGTAGCGCGACGCCAGGAACACGATCGTCGAAACCACGAGCGCCACGAACGCCAGCACCAGCAGGACCCATGCGTTGAAGGTCATTACCGCTTCTCCTTATTCAGACTTCCGATGGTTACTTCGAAGGTGGCTGCCGGACAACGACAAGAACCTTGTCGCCCGTGACACCAACGACTCTAATCGACGTGCCCGTCTTCAGCTCTTCCCCGCTTTCGGACGTCGCCTCGAACTCGCCGAGCCGATTCTGGACCACAACCGAGACTTTGCCTGCGCCGTTCGCGGGGATCGTCAGGTACACGGTGCCCTCCCGCCCGACCGCATTCTGCAGATTCAGCGTGCCGCCGCCGGACTGGAGCTTCTTCATTCCCGTGAAGATCTTCGCGACGACCCAGACCGCGATGCCCCCCACGACCGCCCCGATCACGGCGGGCATCGGCCCCACCCCGCTTTGCAGCAGCGCAAGGCCCGCAAGGCCGAAGATCATGAAGAAGGCCGTGATGCCCTGCATCGAAAGCAGGCGGAAGCTGGCGTCGGTCCCGCTGATATCCGCGCCGCCGTCAACCGGGGCATCCGCGTCGGACCCGTCCATCCCGGTGAAGAACTGGAGTACAAGGCGAACCACGAACAGCGCGCCGCCGAAAACCGCACAAACCTTGAAGGCGAGGTCGAGACCGCTCATGGACATTCCTCCTGATGACGTGTGAGAAACAGTATCCCAGTGACGCCGGGACAGCAAGAACGGATGGGCGGAAACCGCCGCTCAGGAAGGATCGCCCGCAGCCACCCGCAAGGGAAATTCGCGCCCGTGCCGCGCGATCCGCCCGTCCACCATATACAACACGTCCTCGGCGATATTCGTGGCGTGGTCGGCGATGCGCTCGAGATAGCGGGACACGGAAAGCAGCGCGATGAGCCCCTCGATATCCTCCGGGTGGGTCCGGATGGTCTGCTTGACCTGCTCGTACATCGCGCGGTTGATCGCGTCCACCTCGTCATCCATCGCGCAGACCTCGCGCGCGCGGCGCGCATCCATGTTGACGAGCGCGTCCAGGCTCTGGCGGAACATGCCCTGCGTCTTCTCCGCGAGCCCGGGGAGATCGAACGGCACTTCGATCGGCGGCTGGGCGTTCAGCAGCAACGCCCGCTGGGCGATGTTCACCGCGAGGTCGCCGATCCGCTCGAGATCGTTGTTCAGCTTCAACACCGCGATGATGTAACGAAGGTCGATCGCCACCGGCTGGTGCAGGGCAAGGATCTTCAGGCATTCCTCTTCCACCTGCACCTCGTGCTGGTCGATGGCATGATCGGTCTCGATGGCCTGCAGGGCCAGTTGGCGATCGCGCTGCTGCACCGCCTTCACG
>JAKJGV010000004.1:563-20391 GCA_022704185.1 Verrucomicrobiota bacterium | reverse complement strand
TCCTCTTCCACGTCTATTTCCGCGCGATCGATCTCCATGTCGTTCCGGATGACCTCTTCGGCCCGTTTGCTGTCCCGCGCGGAAACGGACTGCACGGCGCGCCGGACGCTTTCCTCCACCACGGCGCACAGGGAAAGCACCTGTTTTTTCAGTCGCTCGATCTCGCGTTGAAGATGAATGGGCATGATAACCTCCGCTGAACTTCGAGCACTATCGTACCGCACGTTTTGCCCCCTGAACAGCGCCTCCAGGCCCTCTAACCGAATTCTAACACGCGCTCAACGGTGGCCGAACAGAACCATCCGAGACTCCCCCCCGTTCACCACGGAGTGGACAATAACCGAACAACCATGGAGGAGGACAGCGGATGAAGGTGAAGCGTTGGATTACCGTGTGCGCGCTGGCGGCCGCAATGGCCATGAACGCCGGGGCCGAGAAGAAGGGCAATATCGTCATGGACGGGTCCACGACCGTCGGCCCCATCGCGAAGGCGTTTGCGGAATACTACATGGGCAAGTACCCGGGCGTGAACATCTCGGTGAGCGAGTCGGGCAGCGGCAACGGGGCCAAGTCCATCATCAACGGCACGGCAGATATCGGCAACATGTCGTGCGCGATGAAGGATTCCGAACTCGAGGCCGCGAAGTCGAAGGGCGTGAAGGTCATGGAACACATCGTGGCGATGGACGGGATCGCGATCGTCGTGCACCCCGGCAATCCGGTCGCCGCCCTCACGGTCGAGCAACTCCGGAAGATCTACACAGGCGAGATCGGGAACTGGAGCCAGCTCGGCGGCCCGAACAAGCCGGTGGTCGTCATCAGCCGCGACACCAACAGCGGCACCTATGAAACGTTCGAAACGCTCGTCATGCATTCCGAGCGGATGACGGACAAGACGGAGTATGTCGGCAGCAACGGGGCCATCCGGCAGCGCGTGATGACCACGGACGGCGCCATCGGGTACGTGGGCCTAGCCTTCACCCACGGGCTGAAGGTCGTGGACATCGACGGTGTCACCCCCACCCCGGAAAGCGTGTTGGACAAGAGCTATCCGATCGGCCGGCCTCTCTACATGTACACAAACGGGGAGCCCGCCGAAGGAACGGTCCTGGCGGAATTTCTCGGCCTCTACAAGACGTCCGACGGCAAGAAGATCATCGAGGAACAGGGCTTCATTCCGATGCCCTGATCGGCCGGATCACGCTGCGGCAGGACTGATTCATGAACGCTGATGTGCCGGGAAACCGGCCACAACACGGATTGCAGCTCAGCAAGAGAGCCCGCCGTCTCCGGCGGTTGGGCTCTCTTGCGGGCCAGGGTTTTCTGCTGCTGATCACGTCTCTGTCCAGCCTGGCGGTTTTGTTCATCTTCATTTTCATCGCGAAGGACGCCATCCCCTTCTTCACACTCCGGGGGTTTGCCGAGTTCTTCACCAGCACCCGGTGGTATCCTTCGTCACAGCCCCCGGAATTCGGCGTTCTGTCCATATTCTTCGGCAGCGGCATCGTGACCCTCGGCGCGATCATCGTCTCCGTGCCGCTGGGCATTTCGGCCGCAGTCTGCCTGAGCGATGTGCTTCCTTTTCATCTGCGCCAGATGGTCAAGCCGGTGATTGAGATGCTGGCGGCGATTCCATCGGTGGCCTACGGATTCTTTGCGCTGGTGGTTCTCGCGCCGATGATGCAGGAAAAAGGCGGCTCCGTGCTCGCCGTGCTGGCCTGGTGCATCGGCGCGCCCGCGGCCGTGCTGGTTGTCCTGGTGCTCAGCGAAGTGCTTTCGGGCGGCATGCCGGTCCGATTCCGCGGGGCCGGACGATACGGCGTGGGAGCCGCCCTGCTGGGGTTGGCCGGCTGGGGGCTCTGGCGGGCCTCCGCGTTCCTGAACGCCATCGTGATTCCGAGCGGAACCAATGCGCTCAACGCGTCGGTGATCCTCGGCATCATGGCCCTGCCGACCGTGGTCAGCGTTTCCGAGGACGCGCTCCAGGCGGCGGGCCGCGACCTGCGGATGGCCAGTTACGCGCTGGGAGCCACGCGCGCGGAAACGATCCTGCGCGTCGTCATCCCGGCCGCCATCAGCGGCATCACCTCGGCCGTGATTCTCGGCATCATGCGGGCCATCGGCGAGACGATGGTCGTGTGGATGGCCTCCGGCAACGCCGCGCAGATCCCGACGCCGTGGTTCGATTTCCTCCAGCCGGTCCGCACGCTCACCGCCACGATCGCCGGCGACATGGGCGAGGCGGACCATGTCACCGGATCGGCGCGGTACCACGTGCTGTTCGCCATGGCGCTGTGCCTGCTGGCGTTTTCGTTCGCGTGCAATCTCGCGAGTGAAATGGTCGTTCGCAGAACCAAACGGAGGGCCGGCTGACCATGTCCAGCCGAAGCACACGCCGCATCCTGGACAGGGCCTTCACGGGTCTCGGAGGATTCTCGACGCTGCTCCTCGCGGCCGCGTTGCTGGTCATCCTGGTCCCAATCCTTATTAAGGGTTTTGGGGCATTCGTCTTCCGCGAAACGGTCGAGCACCGGCGGATGTTGCTGGACCTGTATGAGACAGGCGACCGCGCGGCCGTCGAAACGGAGGTGGCCGCCGCCGCGAAGGCGCGGGAACCGGTGTACGCGATGCTGGGCGCCTTCAAGAAGGAAGTCGAGGCCCTGCCCGCGCCGGAGCGGCGCAAGCTGAAGAGCGACTGCAAAGACCTGGAGAAGGCGCTGAACTCGTTGCTCGGCCCCGCGCCGGGGACCACCCAGCCCATCCTGCTGCGCCAGCGTTACGGCCAAAACCGGTGGGATCGCGCGCAAGTCGCGATCGGCAAGGTCCTCTACGAGGAAGCGTACGACTACTCCGATTCTTCCCAAATGGGGAAGAAGATCCTTGTCCCGCGTGTCGAGCGCTTCCGGGGAACCTCGCTGGAGCCTCTCTTCGATTACGTCCGTGATCAAAGCAAGGCGATGCTGCTCCCCCGCTGGATCTTCTACGGCGGGTTCCTCACCCACACCTCCCGCGACGCCCATTTCTTCGGCGGGATCCGGGCCGAGGTGCTGGGCACCTTCTACCTGACACTCGGCGCGATGCTCTTCGCCGTGCCGATGGGCGTAATCGCCGCGATCTATCTCGTCGAGTACGCACGGGACAACTGGTTGAACAGCCTGATCCGGAGCTGCGTCAGCACGCTCGCCGGAGTGCCGAGCATCGTGTTCGGGCTCTTCGGACTCGCGTTCTTCATCAACACCATCCACGTCTCCGGCTCAAAGAGCGTGCTGGCCGGCTCGCTGACGCTCGGCCTGTTGATCCTGCCGACGCTGATCCGCGCCTCCGAAGAGGCCCTCCGCGCGGTCCCGCACACCTACAAGCAGGCGGCGCTCAGCCTCGGGGCCAGCCCCTGGAAATCCATCACGACCGTGATTCTTCCCGCCGCGCTGCCGGGCATCCTGACGGGCATCGTGATCAGCATGGGTCGCGCCGCGGGCGAAACCGCGCCGATCATCTTCACGGCGGCCGTGAGCGTCGGCCAGCCGCTGACCCTTCTGAAGACGCTCACGCAGCCCACGCCGGCACTGTCCTGGAACATCTACAATCTCTGCACCGAGCACGAAGCGGTGGACGAAATCCGTCACGTCCAGTACGGCATGGTGTTCACGCTGGTGCTGCTCGTGTTGCTGCTGAACCTGTCCGCCATCGTCATTCGTGCCAGATTGTCAAGGAAACTCAGGGTGTAAAACCATGGAAACCATCGCTGAAGCCCGCTCCACGCGAGTTGTGGATATCAACAACCTCAACATCCACTACGGCCAGAAGCAGGCCGTCTTCAACGTGTCGCTCGGCATCGTGCGGCAGCAGGTGACCGCCTTCATCGGTCCGTCCGGCTGCGGCAAATCCACGATCCTGCGCGCGCTCAACCGCATGAACGACCTGATTGACCACGTTCGCACGGAAGGCAGCATCCGCCTGGACGGCGAGGAGATCAACAACCCCATGGTGGACGTGATCGAGCTCCGCCGCCGGGTCGGCATGGTGTTCCAGAAATCCAACCCCTTCCCCAAGTCCGTCTACGAGAACGTCGTGTACGGGTTGCGGATCGCCGGGCTCCGATCGCGGGCGGCGCTCGACGAGATCGCGGAGAAGAGTCTCCGGAGCGCGGCGCTGTGGGACGAGGTCAAGGACCGCCTCCACGACTCGGCCCTCGGCCTTTCGGGCGGCCAGATGCAGCGGCTGTGCATCGCGCGCGCGATCGCGGTGAACCCGGAGATCATTCTCATGGACGAACCCTGCTCGGCGCTGGACCCGAAATCCACGGTCCGCATCGAGGACCTGATCGGCGAGCTGCGGCGCGATTACACCATCATCATCGTGACGCACAACATGCAGCAGGCCGCGCGGGTTTCGGATTGCACCGCGTTCTTCTACGAAGGATGCCTGATCGAGTTCGGCGCGACCAAGCAGATCTTCACCAAGCCCGAGCAGAAGCACACGGAAGATTACATCACCGGCCGGTTCGGCTGACGCGAAGACCTCGCCCGCCCTTGCCGAGTGGGGAGCGGAAAGTCCCGCCCTCCAGTGGAGGGCGAGACTCTGTCGAGCCGCACAACATGAAACCCGCTAGAAGCTGGCGACAAGGTCCAGTTGGATCCGCTTGTAGTCCACGTCCTTCTCCAGGCTCTTCTTGTCCATGAAGCAAGTCACGCCCGCCTGCCAGTTCTTCTGGATCTGGTACTTCAGGGACACCTTGTGACCCTTGCCGTCCGTGCCGCCGTTCCAGGAATCGGAATCGGCCAGCGCGCCGACCCACGCATCCTTCTCGAGCCGCCGGTAGTCGTACGCGAGCTCGAAGGTATTCGGGTCCTTGGCCTTGCCCAGTTTGACGCCCACACAGTATCCCTTGTTGTCGTTGTCGGCATCCTGGTTGTTCACGTACGTGCCGAACACCTGCACCGGCAGGCCGAGCTCGAAATCGAGCTGCACGAACGGCTCGATCGAACCGTACCCGGTGGCATACAGAACGTTCGTCTTGCCGGACGAATCCACGCTGTTCTTCTTGCTGTTGCCGAAGCTGCTCATCTTCCCGCTGCCGTCCATGACGGGATACCCTTCGAGATTCTCGAACTGGTAGTAGCTGACGCCCGCGAGCAGGCTCACCTTCTCCATCGGGCTGAGCTTGAGCGCCGTCTGCGCGCCGTACAGCATGGCCTCGTCGGAAGCGGAGCGTTCCTCCAGCCAGAAGGCCGCGCCGTTCGCCATCAACTGGACATCTTTGCCCAGCTTGTACTTCAGCGCCGCGCCTTCGGGCGTAACGTCGCCGTCCCAGATGTAATCGGACACCGCGACGAACGGGTTCTTCATCTTGCCGCCGATCAGGCTCACGCCCTCGAGAAGCGAGGGGTGGTAGTCCACGTACGCGAGATCGAGCAGGAAGTTCTTCGGACCGAACCCTTCCGTCAGCGTCTGGTTGCGCGACACCGGGTCGCTCGACGAGCCGGTGGCAAGCCCGATCCCGACGTCCACTTCGTCGTTGACCTGGCTGTACGCTCCGAGTCGCGCGCGGATGCGGGCGCGATCCCGGTTGTCCTTGCCGTCTTCATCCACGCGCTCAAGGCGAAAGCGCACGTCGCCCTTCACCTTCGTGTTCTCATACCATTCTGCGGCACCAGCCGCGCCGGCGGCCATCAGGGTCGCGACCGCCACGCCGAATACCCATCTCTTCATATTTCCGTTCTCCTTGTTTGTCCGGTTCGTCTCCGACAGGTTCAACCTTTGCCATGAATTCCTGTCCCAACATCGGGAGGAAGCTAGAAGCGCGCTGTTAGGCGCGTGTGAGCGGCTGGTCAGAACTTCACAAAGGCAGGTGGATGGTGAAGCGGCTGCCCTTGCCGGGCTCGCTTTCCACCGATACGCGGCCGCGGTGGGCCTGCGCGATATGCTTGACGATGGCGAGGCCGAGGCCGGTTCCGCCCATCTGGCGGCTCCGAGCCTTGTCCACGCGGTAAAAGCGCTCGAACAGCCGGGGAAGATGATCGGGCTCGATTCCGCAACCGTGATCCGTCACCACAATGCGCAGTTCGTTTGGAACGGACTGCGCCGCCACGAGCACTTCCCCTCGCTCCTCGCTGTATTTCACGGCATTGTCTATCAGGTTCACCACGGCTTGTTCGAGGAGCCGGGGATTGATCGGGCCGGCGATGCCGGCCTCGCAGGACAGGGCCACGCGAATCCGCTTCTCCCCGGCCTTGACCTGGCAGGCCTGGATCGCGGACGCGAGGACCGGCTGCAAGGGCGCGCGCTCCAGCGAGACCTGCCCGTGCTCGGCATCCTGCTCGATGCGGGAAAGCATGAGCAGGTCTTCGATGATCGAGTTCAGCCGGTCGGCCTGCCTCGCGATAATCTCCAGGAAACGGCGGGCGTCTTCGGGGCGGTTCACCGCTCCGTCCGCAAGCGTTTCCACGAAACCCTTGATCGAGGTGATCGGGGTCTTCAGCTCGTGCGAAACGTTGGCCACAAAGTCGCGGCGCACATTCTCCAGCCGGCGCAGCCGCGTCACGTCGTTCATCACGATCAACGCGCCGAGGCTGCGCCCCTGCGCGTCCCGCAGGCGCGCGCCGCTCAACTGGAGAAACTTCTCCTCGCCGTCGTGCAGCACGATGTCGCCTTCGGTCGGCTGCGTGCCGGCGAGCGTCCGCGCCACGAATTCCTGCAGCCCCGGATGCCTTATCGCCTCGCGGAGGCCGCGGCCCCGCGCCTCCACGATACTGAGATGGAAGAGGTTGGCCGCCGCGGTATTGAGATTGATGATGCGCTCGTCCGGGTCCACGGCCAGCACCCCTTCGACCATGCTGGCCATGACCGCGGCCTGTTCGTTGCGCTGCTTCTCCATGTCGCGAATCTTTCCCATCAACTGTGCCGCAAGGCTGTTCAAAGCCTCGGCCAGACCTCCGATTTCGGCGGACTTGAACACCGGGATGTGCCCCGACAGGTCGCCGGCCGCAAACCGCTCCGCGCCGGAACGGATTTCGTCTATCGGCCGCGTGATCCAACGCGAAATCGCGAACCCCGCGACGGCCGTCAACATAAGGAGCAACAACCCCCCAAGAACGATCTCGAGACGGATCGAGCGGAACGTGCTCTCCAGGAAGAAGAGCGGCAGGGCCGTCCGCACGACGACGCGGACGCCCGCCGGTCCCTCGACGGGCACCGCGGCGTAGACCATCGTGCGCCGCAGCGTGGAGCTGTATCGCGTCGCGGTTCCGTCCGCTCCATCCAACGCACGCCGGACCTCCGGACGGTCTGCGTGGTTGTCCATGGCGCGCGCTTCCTCGTCCGAGTCGGCGACAACCGTTCCGTCGGCATTAATAATGGTAATGCGCGTCTGGATATCGCGGCCCGCCGTGCGGCAATAGCCTTCAAGCGACGGGAGACTCTCCGACTCCAGCAACCCGGCCACGTGACTCCGCACGAGGCGCGCACGCGCCACGAGGTCCGTGCCCGTCTGCGTCTCGTGGAACCGGTAGAGGACGCGCGACGCGTACCAGGAAGCGACGCCGACCGAAACCAGAGAAATCACGAGGAAGTACGGATACAACTGCCAAAGAAGGCGTTTCCGACGCATAAACCTATTCCCTGAATCGGTAGCCCACACCGCGGACGGTTTCGATGTAGTCCCCGGCGGGGCCCAGCTTTCTGCGCAGGCCCACGACCTGCACATCCACCGCGCGATCCGTCACCGGGTAATCCTCGCCCTTGACGGCATCCACGATCTGCTGCCGCGTGAAAACCCAGCCGGGACGTCGCGCAAGGAAATGCAGGAGCCTGAACTCCGTGAACGTGAGATCCACCTTCCGGTTCTTCAACATCACTTCGTGCCGCCCCGGATGAATCACCAGGTCGTGCGCCTTGAGCACCGCCTCGTCGCCCGGCTCCCCCTGCGCCTTGCGACGGAGCACCGTCCGCATGCGCGCGATCAGGATCTTCACGCTGAACGGTTTCGTGACGTAGTCGTCTGCGCCCAGCTCAAGGCCCGCGACGACGTCGGCTTCTTCGCCCTTCGCGGTGAGCATGATGACCGGAATGTGGCGGACCTTCTGATCCGCCTTCAGCATACGGCACAGCTCCAGGCCATCCACCCCGGGAAGCATCAGGTCGAGCAGGATGACGTCCGGCACCTCGGCCCTCGCGACGCGCAGCCCTTCCTCGGCGGACACCACCGACTTCACCCGGTAGCCTTCCCTGGCGAGGTTGTAGCGGACGAGTTCCTGGATGTCCTCGTCGTCTTCAATAATCAGTATGGATTCGCGACCCATGCAGCCTCACACGTTCACAGGCTCGCAGCAGTTTGTTAGCATAGTGTTAGAGGCCCGCAAGTTGCGCGTTAAAAACGCGGTCTGGAACCGGAACTTCTCGATTCGACCATGAAATCCCCTTTTTTGGTATGGACACGGGCACCGGTGCAGGCTAAACAAAAGCCAGATTCCCGCCCGTGGTGTAGGCATCAAACGAGTTGTTCGGTGTGGACGGCGCGAGTTTGCGGGAACGTGCCCAAGAAGGTCCGGGGGGACCGCGGTTCGGCCGCGTACAGCAACAAGGGGTGGGCAAACTGGGAGAGACGTCCATGAAGAGATTCGCCATTGCATTGATCATTGCCGCGTTCGCCGGACTGCGCGCGCACGCTGAAGATGCCACGCCCGCGCAGACGGACGCCGTGTCGAGAACCGCGATCCAGATGACCGGTCCGGGCTTCCGCCTGCTGCGCGACTGCGCCCCCTTCACCGTCAAGGGCGTGCACGGCAGCGAGCGGCTCGATGAACTCCGCGACGCCGGCGGCAATTGCGTGCTCGCCAAGGATCCGTCCGCCGCGAAAGCCGTCCTCGAGAAAGCCGCGCAGGCGGGACTGGTGACGGCCGTGGCGATTCCCTTCCGGCAGGAAGGTCCCATGACGTACGCGGATTCCGCGTCCGTGGCCACTGCGATCCGGGACATCCGCAGCCAAGTCGGCGATTTGAAGAATCACACGGCGCTCCTGTTGTGGATCATCCAGAGCGATATCGCCGACAAGCACCACACGAATACGGTCGCCTATCACGCCGTCAACGTGCTCGCAAAAGTCCTTCACGAAGAAGATCCCGAGCACCCGATCGCGGTGGACATCGGCACGCTCGACGCGAACAGCCCCAAGCCCGGCTTGCTCGCGCGCTATTGTCCCGAAGTGGACGTGCTGGGCTGGACCGCGGACCTCGATTACACGAATGCCGTGACACACCTCCGCAGCTCCGGCTGGTACAAACCGTATATCATCATGCGCCTGGGCATGCGCTATCCGGAAATGGGCGAAAGCACGCCCTGGCTTTCGCCCGTGGAACCGTTCGGCGCGGCCAAGGCCACATGGATGCTGGAGATCTACAGCAACCTCGTCGCCTCGTCACAGGGGCTCTGCCTCGGATCGTTCGCGTTCAGCTGGGACCCCTGCACGTTCGTTACGCCCACGTGGTTCAGCCTCAACTATGAAATCGGTGCGCGCGCCGAGATCGTGGACTCGCTGGCGTTCGCGTGGACGGGCTCGTACCCGGCCAACCGCGCGCCCGAAATCCACACCGTGACGTCCGCCGTCAACCGGCGCCTGACCTCGGCCGGTCTCGTCCACGACGCGGCCGTGACGGCGAGCGATCCCGATTCGGACCCTCTTTCCTATGAATGGGTGCTGGTGCGGGAATCCTCGCTCGGGAACGTCACGCGCGGCATCCCCGCGCAATACGAGAAGATAGACGGCGCGATCGAGCAGGCGGCGACATCCCGGATCCGGTTCACGATCCCCTCCGAGGCCGGGCCCTACCGCCTGATCGTTTACGTGCGCGACGACAAGGGCCACGCGGCAAGCGCGAATATCCCGTTCCTGGTCGAGGCCACGCGTGAACCGGCAGCTCCCGTCGCGACCCAGCCGGCCGCGGAAAAAGACGCGACCGCCGCCCCGGCCGAACCCGGGACGAACGGACCCGGCTCGCGTGTCGAAATCCGCCACAGCCTCGATGGAGGCTGGAAGTTGTATGTGAACGACGAGCTGTTCTTCGTCAAAGGCGCCGGCGGCCAGAAGCACCTCGACGAGTTGAAGGCGGCGGGAGGAAACGCGATACGAACCTGGAGCACGGACTTCGCCGGCAAGGTGCTCGACGACGCGCACGAACGCGGCCTCAAGGTATGCCTCGGTTTGTGGATGGGCCAGGAACGGCACCGCTTCGACTACACCGACCGGAAAGCCGTGGAGCGGCAGCTCAACAAGCTCCGCGCGGCGGTCAACCAGTTCAAGAACCACCCCGCCCTGCTCATGTGGTGCTGCGGCATCGAAGTGGAATGGGGTCCGGCCACGAACCCGCCCGTGTACCAGGCGATCAACGAGGTCGCGCGCATGGTGCACGAGGAGGATCCTCACCACCCGACCACGACCGCGTTCGCCGACATCGGGAGCAACAGCGTCAAGGCCGCGATGGCGGCACAGTACTGCCCGGACCTCGATATCCTCGGCATCAACAGCTACGGCGGACTGCCGAGCATGGCGGATCGCCTGCGGGATGTCGGCTGGGTTCGTCCGTACATGATCATGGAATTCGGCCCCAAGGGCCAATGGGAAGTCGAACAGACTTCGTGGGGCGCGGAGATCGAACAGATGCCTCTCGAGAAGGCCAGTTTCTATCTGACATCTTACTTGAAGAGCGTCAGCAGTTCCGAGAACTGGTGCCTCGGGTCGTTCGTGTTCAGCTGGGACGCGAAGTTCGAATGCACACCCACCTGGTACAGCATGCATCTTCTGGACGGTTCGAAGGTCAACACCGTGGACACGATGTGGAGCGCGTGGAGCAAGATCGCGCCGCCCAACCGCTGTCCGCAGATCACCGCGATCGAGTCGCCGCTGAAGCACGTCAAAGTGCATCCCTCAAAGCACCTGGATCTGAAGGTGACCGCGATCGATCCGGACGGCGATTCGATCCGCGTCGAGTGGGTGCTGATGTCCGAGCAGAAGTCCAAGGGCAGCGACGGCGTGGTTTCGACCAGCCTGAAACCCATCGAAGGCAGGATCAAGGATCCGAAAGCGGCGAAGACCCAGATACAGACGCCGCGCGGCAAGGGCGCCTACCGGGTGTTCTGCTACGTCTACGACGACCGCGGCGGAGCCAGTACCGCGAACATGCCTTTCTTCGTGGACGCGCCGTAGTCACGATCGCATCCGCCGGGATCCCGGTTGAGCGGACGTTGGTACGCTTCATGCTACACCTGTATTATGGGTGAAGAGCGGGCAGACCCGTAGAGGGTTGCATGGTATGAAAGCGAGTCTGTTGACTGGGGCCGCTGTGGCAGTTGCCTTCGTTTCGGCTGTGCAGTATCAGCATCGCACGGAGTATCCTTTGAACAAAGGGCACATGGATGTCTCTGTGCAGCAGGCGGAACTCGACACCGACGCGGATGTTTGGATTTTCGGCCACGCCTATCCTGCAAGCCAGATCAGAAGCTGGTATTCGCGCATCGACGGCAACTACTGTGTCTACGGGGACCGCGTGTACGATATCGGCACGGTGCCCGGAGAACCGATCTCCTATCCGCAGTTCGTGTTCGCGCTGCAGCAGGGGTTCTATTTCCGGGAACTGGCTGGTGCCGGAGTTCGAAGCGATGGCGACCAGGAGATCTTCTCCTATCGCCGATTCTCCAGCCGGCGCCCGCGCAGAGAAGTGCCGGAATACGATATCCAGTACTAAAACCGGTTTTGCGCGCATTTCCTGCCGCTTCGTGCTGCGTTTAATCCTTGCTTCCTTCCCGCGTTTTTCATATAGGCATGAAAACGCTTTCAAAGCTTGCTTCCACATGCGTATATGATGCATCCCGTCCTCAGAATTGCGGACCCAGAAGCCCTTTATTTTCATATTTGAGAACAGTCTGGACAGAACCGAAGGCCTGTAAAAGCAAACACATGGAGGAATGATGAGGATCATGCGGACCGTTCTGTGCGCCGCTGCACTCTTTGTCTCTGGTATGAACATTGATGCCGTCACGACCGAAAGCGACCAGTCCGACATGGACATCAACGAGCGCGTGGCGCATCTGCTTTCGAAGCTGACGCTCGAGGAGAAAGTCGGCTTGGTGTCCGGACAAAGCCACGGCGAAACGAAAGCCGTAAGCCGTCTCGGCATCCGCGACCTCCGTGTCATTGACGGGCCCCACGGGGTCGGTTGGGGCAAGAAAGCGACCTCCTTCCCGACCGGCGTATCCATGGGAAGCTGCTGGAACCCGGAACTGATGGAGGAAGTCGGCCGGGCCCTCGCGCGCGAAACGCGCGCCTTCGAACGCGACGTGCTCCTCGGTCCGTGCGTGAATATTCACCGCACCCCGCTCGGCGGACGCAACTTCGAAAGCTTCTCGGAAGATCCCTACCTGACCGGACGCATCGGCGTGGCCTACGTCCGCGGCGTGCAGTCGGAAGGCATCGGCACCTCGCTCAAGCACTACGCATGCAACAACCAGGAATGGGAACGCACCACCATCAGCGTGGAACTGGACGAGCGCGCGCTGCGCGAGATCTACCTCCCCCACTTCAAGATGATCGTTGAAGAGGCGCAGCCCTGGACGGTCATGGGCGCGTACAATCGCGTGCGCGGCACATACTGCTGCGCGAACGATTACCTCGTGAACCAAGTCCTCAAGAAGGAATGGGGCTTCAAGGGCGTGTTGGTTTCCGACTGGGGCGCTACGCATGGGACCGCGGATTTCGCGCTCGGCGGCCTGGACCTCGAGATGCCGGGACCCGGGAGGTACTTCAGTGACGACCTTCTCCAGGCGGTGCGCAAGGGCGAGGTGGACGAGACGGTCATTGACGACAAGGTGCGCCGCATCCTGCGAGTCCTGTACCTCGCCGGACGACTGGAAGGCACGGGCGCCGCGCGGCAGGGGGCGGCCAATACGCCCGAGCATCGCGCGCTCGCGCAGCGACTCGCGGAGGACGCCATCGTCCTCCTGAAGAACGAGGGCGGCGTGCTTCCCCTGGATCGAAAGAAGATCAAGTCGCTTGCCGTGATCGGGCCCAACGCGGACGCGCATCGCGCGGGCGGCGGGAGTTCCAATGTGAATCCCGAATCACCGGTGACTCCGCTCCAGGGTCTTCGCCGGTTGTGCGGCGACGAGATCGAGGTCCGCTTTGCCATGGGATGCGCCATGCCTCAGGACCTCATCCCCATTCCGTCCACGCTGTTGACCCCGCCGGACGGGCAACCCGGCGAGCATGGATTGAGGGCCGTGTACTTCAACAACATGAACCTCGAAGGTGAACCCGTCCTCACGCGAGTGGACGCGCAGTTGGACTTCAACTGGGGCGACGGCTCTCCTGCCCCCGAAGTGCCGCGAGACCAGTTCTCCGCCCGGTGGACGGGCACGTTCACTCCCGACAAGTCCGGCCGCTACGCGCTCGGCATGACGACGGATGACGGGTGCCGGCTGTTCCTGGACGGCCGCCCGATCGTGGACAGTTGGATAGACCAGGCCGGAATCACGCGTTCACAGGTCCTGGAACTGGAAGCGGGCCACGCTTACGATATCCGTGCCGAGTACTTCGAGAACAGCGGCGGCGCAAGCGCGCGGCTGGGATGGCTGCCCGAGGGTGATCAATCCATTCGCAGCGCCGCGGAAATGGCGGCGAAGAGCGATGCCGCGATCGTTTTTGCCGGCTTGTCCTGGCAGTTCGAGGGCGAAGGCGCGGATCGCGCGAATCTCGCCCTGCCGGACGGGCAAGTGGAGCTCATCCGCGAGGTGCTGGAGGCGAATCCAAACACGATCATCGTGCTGATCAACGGGACTCCGCTGGTCATGAATGAGTGGATCGAGAAGGCACGGGCCGTGGTGGAGGCGTGGTATCCCGGACAGGAGGGCGGCCACGCGATCGCGCGGATTCTGTTCGGCGACGTGAATCCCTCCGGCAAGCTGCCCGTCAGCTTCCCCAAGCGGCTGGAGGACAACCCGTCCTATGCCAACTATCCCGGCCGTGACGACCAGGTCCACTACCTCGAATCCATCTACGTCGGATACCGTTACTACGATACGAAGCAGGTGGAACCCCTCTTCCCGTTCGGGCACGGGCTCTCCTACACCACGTTCGAGTATGGAGCGCTCAAGATCGCTCCCGAGGGCCGCGGTCCGGACGCCTGCGTCATGGTGACCGCCGAGCTCGAAAACACCGGCGGCCGAGCCGGCGCGGAGGTCGTTCAGCTGTATGTGCGGGACGTGGAATCGCGCCTCGAACGGCCGCTCAAGGAACTCAAGGGCTTCCAGAAGATCCAGCTCGAACCCGGCGAGAAGAAGACGGTTTCGCTCAAGCTCAAGAAGGATGCGTTTTCCTACTACGATCCGGATCGCAAAGGCTGGGTGGCTGAGCCCGGCGACTTCGAAATTCTGCTCGGAAGTTCATCGCGCGATCTCCGGCTCAAGGGCAAGTTCAGCCTCGGATCCCCGGTCGCGGCGAAAGGAAACTGACGCCACTCGCGGGAAGGGGCGAAGGAAGCCTCATTCCGCTTTTCAGTTTCCGCGGCGTATGGCACAGTGGCCGCATGCGTGGTTCCGTTCGTCCGTTTCGATCGTGGCTTCGGTCGTCGCCGCATGTCCTGCTGAAGGTCAGCGGCGGATTCTCGAGTGGAGACAAGGCGCTCTGTGTCGCCGCCGCGCGCCGGCTGCAAGCCGCAGGCTGCCGGGTCAGCATCCTCTGCCCGAAGCCCTTCCGCGACACGCTTCACCGCGCGGGGGTGCATACGCCCCTCCTGAGCCTGGATGTCACGGACGCGTTCGACGGGACCGCCACGCTCGATGAAGTGCTGGAGCAGTTTGAGAACCTGCACCGTTATGAATATCACGAGACGCTGAAGTCCTTCGAGGACGTGGATGTCGTCGCCATCGCGCCCGGCGGACGCCTGCTCGACGGATACAAGGTGACGCGCCACCTGCTGATCCCGGCGCTGGCCCAGAAGCTCGGGATACCGGTCGTCTACCTCCACCAGAGCGTCGGCCCCCTGACCAGTCCGGCCCACCGTGACATGGTTCAGCAGACCCTCGTCCGAGCCGCGCTGTGCGTGACCCGCGATGACATCAGCTTCGCGTTCCTGCGCGAGCTCGGGGTCCCCGAATCGCGCGCATTCCCCGCGCGCGATCTCAGTTTCGCCGAAACCTACCCCGCGAATTCGCATTCCCCCACCTTTGACCTCGGCATCAATCTGCGCATCGGGTTCAACGGGCACACCGAGCCGGACGTGCTCAAGCTTTTCCTGAAGGAATATATCCGCCGCAAACCGGACGCGCGCCTGCTGGCCTACACCACCAGCAACCCGATTCCGGCTCCGCTCGCGGATGAACTGCGCCTGCTGGCCTGCACCGTCGAACCGGATTGCGTGGAATATCCCGATTACGTCCGCGCCGCCGGACGCTGCGCGGTCAATCTCTCCGACAGCTTCCACGGCGTGATCTTCAGCATGATGGCAGGGCGCCCCGCGCTGGCGCTTCAGCCGGACTTCGGAAGCTGGAAACTGCACGGCACCCTCGTGCCGGGCCAACCTTCCATGGAAACACTGCCCGGGTTCGTGGATGCCCCTTCCGCCCGGGACATTCTCGACCGCGCGCTCTCACTCGGCGAGAACCCGGGGTCTGTCTCGGAAAAGCAGTTGCGTTTCGTCGAATACTGCCGGAAGCGGGCCGAGGACGGCTGGCAACAAGCGGAACGCGCGATCCACAACGCGTGATGGAAAAGGATCGTCGCCGCGTTACCGCGACCGGGTCAGGCGCATCGGGTTGAAGCCGTTCTTCGCGAAGATGTACCACGCGGCGACGGAGATGTATCCCTTGCTCTGGTCGAAGTCGAACCCGCCCTGTTCGTTGGCGGTATAAGGCAAGGTCAGCGTGTTCGCGCCGCCCAGCGCGCTCTCCATCAGGAACGGGTCAAACTGGTTCGCATAGAACCAGCCGCGCGGCTTGTTCCCGGCCGCCTGGTACGCGCACGCGATGTGCCCCAGCCCGTCGAGCCAGATGTTCGTGACCGAACCGTCGGAAGACGCGAACGGGCCCATTGCGTGCTGTCCGTTCACCGACACGGTCTTGCGATACCGAAGGTCGTAATCCGGAATGTCCAGCAACTCCGCGCGATCGCCATCGTAGGCAAGCACGCGCCACGTGTAGAGATCGAGCGGCATGCTGTCGCTACGCAGCCTGTGTTCGAGCCACGTGCGGACGCGATCGGCATAGCCCTCCTCCCCCAGCAGCTTGAAGAACGCATACGCGTCGATGTTCCCCTCCGGATGCCCTCCCGCCTCGTGCAGGCCGGTGTCGCCCTTGCGCCATCCGCTCTGGACGAATCCGCCACCCGGCACTTCCGGGTCATCGGTGTACCACGACACCAACAGGTCGCGGATGAGCTTCATGACCTCCGCATACCGCGCTCCGCCGTACTGCTGCTCGTAGTACTTGTACGCAAAAAAGAGCCACGCCATGTCGCCCATCCACCGGTCCGCTCCGTACGCGCCGGGCCTCGCAAGGTGATAGGCCGGGATGCCCTTCTCCGGATTCAGCGTGACGGCCTGGAAGAAGCCGCGCGCCTCGCCGTTCAGGAAAAAATTCTGGCGCGTCGGGCTCGTGTTGTCCCGATCGGTCGCGGCGGCGAAGAAATCGAGAATGCGCTCCGCGCGTTCCCGCTCCCCTTTCAGCATGAACGCCATGGCCACGAGCGCATTGTTGAACGTGTGGCATTCGTTGTCCTCGGTCGTGGGGAGGAGCTGTTGCGCGGGCGACGACACATCCTGAAGCGTCTTCAGCCACTCGAGCACCCGCGCATCCTCCGGGATCAACGCCGCGGCGCGGCGCTGTCTGAACCCGATACCCGGCAATTCACGATCCGGATCCAGTTGCGGGCCGGAGATCGGAACGTAGAATGGACCGTCGGGCCGCGCGGCACTCGCGTCCCGCGTGAACGAGGAAGGCTGCCCCTCTTTCCCGAAGCCGATATCGGCAAGCAGCACGGTGCCCGCGCCCTTGCCGGAAACGGCCAGGTGAAACTCCGACAAGCCCGCGTACTCGCGGTCCCCGCCCCACAGGTAGTCCATGTCCTTGCGGTACGCCGTGACACGGACCCAGTCGCGGAAACGGTCCTGCAATCCGATCTTCGCGCCGTAGACCGATCCGTCCCCGTCCACGAACTTCACTTCGAGGTCGCCGGTCGCAGCCGCTTTGATGAGGAACGTGACGGGAACCGCGTCGGATGGAGCCTCCGCGACAATCCGTTTGAGCTGAACGTAGCCATGGTTCCCGCCGAGCGTGTAGTTGACCTCCAGGGCCTCTCCTTCCGGCGTCGCCGTCCGGGTCACCGTGCCGGTGGACTCGTCGTTCGAAGTCACCTGCCAGAGCGGGACTTCATCCCAATTCTCCGGCACCAGGCGGCGCGAAAGGCGCGGGGCGCGCAACGCGCACCCCTGCAGAAGAAGGCCGGCCAGGAGACAAACGATGAATGCGATTCCGTGGTGAACGACCGTCATGGTGGAATATCTCCGGGTCATCAAAGGGACTGTATAAAACCTTGGCGCCGAAGAATAGCCCATCCGGCCACCCCCCGCAATAACTAATTATTAGTTATTCTGCCCGGAGGGTTGCTCAAGCCGCGGAGTGTAGGCCAGGCGGTAGGTGCGCCGCGGCTCGGCGCGCCACAGGATCCTGCCTTCATCCACGCTCACGGATACAGAATCCCCGGCCTCATCCGTGATGTCGAAGACCCGGACCGCCTGCTCCTGCCGCCACGCGGCGGGCCGCTCGTACTCAACGTCCACGGCGGCGTCGCTCACGTTGTGGACCACCCGGCCGATGCGCGCCTGGCGGGCGTAATCCCCCACCCAGACGACGGTCGTTTCAAGAAATCGCTCGTCGTCGAGCAACTCGTGCCACGGGTAGTAGCCGTGGACCACCGCGCAGCGCGCGAGCAACGCGTACGGGTTCTCGCCGCCGCGGTACTGACCCTCCAGGACCATCTCGGCATACGGAGGAGCCACAGGATTCTCCACGGCCTCGTCCGCGGACGTTTTGAAGCGGTAGGTCCCCTTCCACAGCTCGTTCTCATACCGGTAGAGGCGATAGCCGCGACCCGGTTCGGTTTCAGCCGTCGAGAAAGTGAGCACGTGTTCGTCGTTGGTCAGCACGACGCGATCCCACTCCAGCAGGACGGGCGTGGGTTCTGCTCCGAGCCGCTCCGGCTGCACCTCGGCGATGCGTACCCCGTTGAGCGCCACAACAAGCGGCGCCCGCGGCTGACGCGCGCCGCGATCGCAGGAAGCGAACAGCTTGAGCGATTTCAGGCGGACCGGCGTCGCGGGCTCGATATCGCCGGGGAGAGGAAAGGCCATGAAGAACAGCTCCCAGCGGCCCTCGCGCTGCGAATTCTCCGCGTCCGTGCCCACCGTTTCGGCACAGGCGGAAAGGTTGCTGCCGTAGCTCCAGTAGAAGTTCATGTTGTCCGCATACAGCGTGATGCCGGCGCCCGGCGAAAACGCCTTCTGCATCACCGGCGCATCCGGATCACCGAACCATGCGAGCCAGGGCTTCGCGATACGGTGTTCCGTGTTGGGCCAGGCCTCCGGCTCCACTTCCTTCCACAGCTCCAACGGCTCGGCGCGCGTGGGGTAGAACGTCATCCCGTTCCTCGCCCGGTAGGCATTCATCGCGTTGAGAAGCTCGTCCCACGAGCGGGCAAGGTAGCCCAGGTCGGGGAACACGGAATGCATGAGCATGCTGCAGAAGTAGAAGTTGTGCCACACCCCGAGGACCGGGAATCCCTCGACGTCCACCATGCGCGGGGTCGCATGCCGGGTCCAGGGCGAGAGGTCGCCGGTAATGTAGCTGTACGCGACATAGGGGCTTCTGAACTCGCCCGTCGGTTGCCAGTAGAGATCGATCCAGAAGCTGACGCGCCGGTCATCGGTGAAGTAGTCCGCGGCAAGCTGCCGGGTATCCGGCTTGAAGAGCCCGGAACGCTCGTAGTCCACTTCGTCGAGCATGCGCTGGCATGATTCCGCCAGCTCCGGGTAGGCATTCTTCAGGATCGCGAGGGTGAAGAGCCACCAGCCCTGGAAGTAGATCTTGTCCGTCGTCTTTCTTCCGGTCGCGAGGTCGTAACCGTCATAGGAGAACCCGTGGTAACGCTCGAGCGGCTCGATCGCGTCCAACATTCCCTTGAGGCGGGCGACGGCTTCTTCGCGCGGCAGATAACCGCAACGCTCCGCGGCAAGAAACGCGCACATGTACTGGGCCCAGATGTAGTTGAATGTGCTGTTGTCCGGCAGGCCATAGGGCTCAGGTTGCCGGCTCTTCATTTCCTTCAAGAGCAAACGGACCGCCTCGTCGCGGGCCGGCGGCTCCTCCCTGATCATGCGACACGATGACAAACAGAGACCGGCCGTCACCGAGATCAGCAGCATCCGAAAGAGACGATGGCAGTTCATTGCACGGGGCATGTAAGCGCTTGCATGCAGAAATTAGCCGAGTCCTGCTTCGGCCGCAAGGAGTTTATCCGACCCGCTTCTGCCTTATCCCACATCCACAATGCTCGGCGTGTAATCCGAGGGGGGCTCGTAGCCCAGCAGCTTGATGCAGGTCGCCGCAAGACTGCTGATCCCAAACCCCGGCCCCTTCTCCGTCACTGCGGCCCCGGCGGCCAGCCGCGCCTTGGATACGCCGGAGGGGTCGTAAATGTAGCACGGCACCGGGTTCAGCGAATGGCTGGTCTTGGCCTTGGGCACGCCGGTCGCAGAATCCACCATTACCGCGCCGCTCTTCTTGTCGTGCT
>JAKJGV010000004.1:0-540 GCA_022704185.1 Verrucomicrobiota bacterium | reverse complement strand
CCCGTGATCCGCCGTAACGACCAGGATGCCGCCCACCTCGCGCACCGCCTTGATCACGCGCCCGAGACATAGGTCCACGGCCTCCACCGCGATGCGCACCGCGTCCACGACGCCGGTATGCCCCACCATGTCTCCATTCGCGTAGTTGAGGCGGATGAAGGGATACTTGCGCTTCTTGCGCAGCACTGCGGCCACCACCTTGTCGGTGATCTCCGCGGCTTTCATCCAGGGACGTTCCTCGAACGGAACGCGATCGGACGGCACTTCAACGTAATCCTCCAAGGCCTCGTCGAACTTGCCCGAGCGATTCCCGTTGAAGAAATACGTAACATGCCCGAATTTCTGCGTCTCGCTGATGGCCATCTGGCGCACATCCGTGGCCGTGAGATACTCGCCCACGGTCCGGTCAATGCCCGGCGGCGGAACGAGAAACTTCTTCGGGATTTTCGTGTCGCCGTCGTACTGCATCATGCCCGCGTAATACACATCCGGACGCGGCCCGCGATCGAACTTGTCGAAAGACTCCTCTTCGAAAGCCCG
>JAKJGV010000049.1:15945-16342 GCA_022704185.1 Verrucomicrobiota bacterium | reverse complement strand
TGTTCGCCATCGAGCTGAAGAAGGGGCTCAACTTGATCGCCACCGGGATGGTGACCTCCGCCTTGACCGCCTTCAGCACGTCCACGTACATCTGCTCCACCAGTCCGCCGGTCAGTTCGGGGTCCGTGGGGATGTAATACACGTTCAGTTCCAGGCCCCTGGCGCCCGCCTGCTGAATCTGCTTAGCATACTCCACCCAGCCTTCGCGCGACACGCCGTTCAGGCTCCCGATGATCGGAATATCCACGGCCTCAACGGCCTTGCGGATGATCTCGAGATACTGTTCCGGGCCGACGCGATAATCGCCGACTTCGGGGAAGTAGGAGAGCGCCTCGGCAAAACTCTCGGTCCCCGCGGTTAATCCCTGTTCGAGCAGCGCGGCATCGTGCTGAATCTG
>JAKJGV010000049.1:286-15935 GCA_022704185.1 Verrucomicrobiota bacterium | reverse complement strand
CCGCCGCTGCGCCCGCATCCTCCATCTTCCGGATCGTGTCCACCTTCTCCGACAACGGCGAGGCGGAGGGAACGATGGGATTCTTCAGTTCCAGCCCCATGTATTTTGTGCGCAGATCCATGATCGGTTCCTTTCGTTTCAGTCTGTGTGATCGAGCTCCTTGCCGCCGCGGGCCGCCCAGTCCTCGTACATCTTCCAGCGCTCGTTGACGTCGTTCTGCGCAAGCTTCAACAGCACCTCGGCCTCCTGCGGCCGGCTGTGCGCGAGCATCTTGAAGCGGACCTCGTTATAGGTGTAGTCCTTCAGCGCGATGGACGGCTTTTTCGAGTCCAGCGTCAGAGGATTCTTCCCGTCCTTCGCAAGCAGCGGGTTGAAGCGGAACAACGGCCAATGGCCGGAGTTGACCGCCAGTTTCTGCTGTTCCAGGCCTTTGGTCATGTTGATGCCGTGCGCGATGCAGTGGCAGTACGCGATAATCAGCGAAGGCCCGTCGTAGGCTTCGGCTTCCTGAAAGGCGCGGATGACCTGACGCGGATTCGCGCCCATCGAAATGCGCGCGACGTAGACGGATCCATAGGTCATCGCGATCATGCCGAGATCCTTCTTCGCGACCTGCTTGCCGCCCGCCGCGAACTTCGCGACGGCGCCGCGAGGCGTGGCTTTCGACATCTGGCCGCCCGTGTTGGAATACACCTCGGTATCGAGCACGAGCACGTTGACGTTCCGGCCGGAGGCGAGGACGTGGTCCAGCCCTCCGTACCCGATGTCATAGGCCCAGCCGTCGCCGCCGAGAATCCACACGCTGCGCTTGACCAGGTTGTCGGCCAGCGAAGCAAGGTTTGCCGCGTCGGGCGACGCGTCGCCTTTCAGCTTCTCCTTGAGCTTCGCGACGCGGGCGCGCTGCTCGGCGATTTCCTTCTCGTTCTGCTGCGAGGCGTTGAGCAGGCCGTCGGCCAGTTCGTCGCCGAGGGTCCCGCGCAGCTTCCGGATCAGCTCGCGCGCATACTCCATGTGCTTGTCGATCGTCAGGCGGAACCCATAGCCGAACTCCGCGTTGTCCTCGAACAGCGAGTTGGACCACGCGGGGCCGCGCCCCTCCGCCGTGACGGTGTAGGGCGTGGTGGGCAGGTTGGCGCCGTAGATGGACGAACACCCGGTGGCGTTCGCGATGACCGCGCGATCGCCGAAGAGCTGGCTGAGCAGCTTCACGTACGGCGTTTCGCCGCAACCGGTGCAGGCGCCGGAGAATTCAAACAGCGGCTCGGCATACTGAATGCCCTTCACGCTGCCCAGGTCCAGTTCGCTGCGATCGTTGACCGGCAGGGCGTCGAAGTACTCGAAGTTCGCGCGCTCCTGCTCGAGAATCGGCATCTTGTCGGCCATGTTGATCGCCTTGCGGCTGGCGTCGGTCTTGTTCTTCACCGGGCATGCCTCGACGCAGAGCCCGCAACCGGTGCAGTCCTCGACCGCCACCTGCAGCAGGTACTTCGTGCCGGGGGCCACGCCCTGGCCCTTCAGCGGCATCTTCTTCAGTGTCGCCGGCGCGTCGGCAAGCTTCGCGTCGTCAATGTACTTCATCCGGATGCAGGAATGCGGGCAGACAAAGCCGCAATTGCCGCACTGGATGCAGATCTCCGGATCCCAGACCGGGACGGTCAGCGAAATGTTGCGTTTCTCCCACTTCGTTGTTCCGGAGGGGAAGGTCCCGTCGTTCGGGAAGGCGCTGACCGGCAATTCATCGCCCCGGCCCGCCATGATTTCAGCGGTGACCTTCTTCACGAATTCCGGCGCGTTTGGCGAAACGACCGGAGGCATTTCGATCTCGCTCGTGGCCTGGGCCGGAACCTTGACCTCCTTGAGGTGGGCCAGCGTGTGATCCACGGCGGCGAAATTCTTTTTGACGATTTCCTCGCCCTTCTTGCCGTAGGTCTTCTTGATCGCCTTCTTGATCTGCTCAATAGCCTCGTCGCGCGGCAACACGCCGGAAATCGCGAAGAAGCAGGTCTGCATGATCGTGTTCACGCGACTGCCCATGCCGCTGTCCGCGGCGACCTTGTAGCCGTCAATCACGTAGAACTTGAGCTGCTTGTCAATGACCTGCTGCTGCACCGGCCGCGGGATCTTGTCCCACACCTCGTCCGGCCCGAACGGGCTGTTGAGGAGGAACACGGCGCCTTTCGAGGCGTACTTCAGCACGTCGGTCTGCTCGAGGAAGATGAACTGGTGGCAGCCGATGAAGTTGGCGGACTGGATCAGGTACGTCGAGTGGATCGGGTCGGGCCCGAAGCGCAGGTGCGATACGGTGCGCGAACCAGCCTTCTTCGAGTCATAGACGAAGTAGCCTTGCGCATAGTTCTCGGTCTCCTCGCCGATGATCTTGATGGAGTTCTTGTTCGCGCCCACCGTGCCGTCGGCGCCGAGGCCGAAGAACATCGCGCGGACGACCTTGTCGGACTCGGTGATGAACGCCGGGTCAATCTCGAGGCTGGTATGCGTCACGTCATCCTTGATCCCGAGCGTGAAATGATTGCGCGGCTTGCCCTTCTTCAACTCATCCAGCGCGGCCTTGACCTGGGCCGGGGTGAATTCCTTGGACGACAGGCCGTAGCGGCCGCCGATGACTTTCGGCATGGCCGACAGGGTCCCATCGGACAACGCCTCGCTCAGGGAGGTCACCACATCCTTGTAGAGGGGCTCGCCATCGGCGCCGGGTTCCTTGGTGCGGTCGAGAACGGCAATTGCTTTCACGCTCTTGGGCAGCGCCTGGATGAGGTGTCGGGTCGAAAACGGTCGATAGAGGTGGATGTTGATCAATCCGACTTTCTCGCCCTTCGCGTTCAGGTGCTCGACGGTTTCGAGCGCGGTCTCCGCGCCCGAGCCCATGAGAATGACGATGCGCTCTGCGTCCGGCGCGCCGAGGTAATCGAACAGCTTGTACCGGCGGCCGGTGGCCTGCGCGAACTTCTCCATGATCTTGGCCACGATGTCCGGGCAGGCGTTGTAGAAGGGGTTGCAAGTTTCGCGGGCCTGGAAGAAGACGTCCGGATTCTGGGCCGTGCCGCGAACGACCGGATGATCGGGGCTCAACGCGCGTGCGCGGTGCTCGATAATGCGCTGCTCGTTGATCACCGCGCGGATCTGGTCGTCGCTGAGCAGCTCGATCTTGTTGATTTCGTGGGAAGACCGGAAGCCGTCGAAGAAGTGAACGAAAGGAATGCGGGATTCGAGGGTCGAAGCGTGCGCGATCAACGCCATGTCCATGATCTGTTGAATGGACGCGGCGGCGAGGAAGGCGAAGCCCGTGGAGCGGGCGGACATGACGTCCGAGTGGTCGCCGAAGATGGACAGCGCGTGCGTGGCGACGGTGCGCGCGGAAACGTGGAAGACCGTGGGAGTCAGTTCGCCCGCGATCTTGAACATGTTCGGGATCATGAGCAGCAGGCCTTGCGAGGCGGTGAAGGTGGAGGTCAGCGCGCCCGTCTGCGCCGCGCCGTGAATGGACCCGCTGGCGCCGCCTTCGCTCTGCAACTCGATGACGTGCGGGATGGTGCCCCACAGGTTCTTGCGGCCTTCCGCCGACCACTGGTCCGCGTACTCGCCCATGTTGGACGAAGGGGTGATGGGATAGATGGCGCACACTTCGCTGAGCTTGTGCGCCACGTACGCGGCCGCTTCATTTCCTTCCACTAACGCAATCTTCTTGCTCATTGCACTTCTCCGGTTTCGTCCTGTCTTGTGTGTTTCAGAAGGGATCTCTGGGGATCAGAGCCATTCGAGACAAAGCCTTTCTTTCGTAGCACAGCCCGGAGCCGCAACGCAAGAACGGGTTTTGGCGGATCCGGAAAATGCGGTCCAACTCTTCTCAAGCGGGCGAAAAAGCGGTAGCATGTTCCGATCGGGAAAGGAGGATTTATTCATGAAAGCACCGTGGATTCGGCATGGTATCCGGGGATGTGTAATTGCATTGTTCTGTGCATGTTCCGCAGGCTCCGTGTGGGCTGTGAAATGCGTTTTCACAGATCCGCAGTTCTCTTTTCAGACGCTGCGGGCCGTGAGCGCGGCGTCAGGGGGTGGTGCGGATGTGGCGGAATGCCTCCGGACGGCAGCGCGGATTCCCGAGAGGGACATGGAGGCGTGGTACCGGGAGTGGTATGCGCTTGGCAAGCGGCTTGAAGGCGTAGCCGACGAGTTTCTGGCTGCGGGTCACTCCGTCCCCGCGCGCGGGGCCCTGCTTCGCGCGTGTAACTACTATCGCAGCGCCGAGTTCTTTCTGCACCTGAACCCGGCGGATCCTCGCATCCTCGATTCGTGGGGCAAGAGCCGCGCATGTTTCCAGCGCGCGGCGGCGCTGATGGACCGCCCCGTGATCACCGTGGCCATACCGTATGAGGACACGAAGATCCCGGGCTACCTCTGCCTCGTGGACGATTCCGGCGCGAAACGTCCGCTGCTGATGGTGCATTCCGGGTTCGACGGCACCGTCGAGGAGCTTTATGCGCAGATCGCGGTGTTCGCGCTGGAGCGCGGGTACAACTGCCTGCTGTTCGAGGGGCCCGGGCAGGGGGCGGTGATCCGCGAGCAGAAGCTCCCGTTCCGGCCGGATTGGGAGAAGGTCGTGACCCCGGCGGTGGATTTCGCGCTGGAACGGCCCGAGGTGGATGCGGAGCGCGTCGCCTTGATGGGCATCAGCTTCGGAGGCTATCTCGCGCCGCGCGCGGCGGCGTTCGAGCCGCGGATCAAGGCGCTGATCGCCAACGGCGGCGTGTATGACTTCCATGAAAACTTCATCCGCCAGGCGCCCCCCGACGTGGACGAGATGCTTGACACCGAGGAAGGCGCGAAAGAGTTCGACGAGGGCGTTTATGCCGCGATGTCGAACAACGTGACGATCGCCTGGGTCTTCGGCAACGGGATGTGGACGTTCGGCGTGAAGACGCCGAGCGAGCTGACGAAGGCGACCCGGCCGTACACGATGAAGGAGGTGGCGGGGCAGATCAGATGTCCGACGCTGATCATTGATTCGGAGAACGACAAGGACATGCCGGGGCAGGCGCGCCAGTTGTACGCCGCGCTGGAATGCCCGAAGACGTTCCTGATGTTCACGGAAGAAGAGGCGGCGGACGAGCATTGCCAGATCGGAGCCGCGACGATCTCCATGGCGCGGATCCTGAACTGGCTGGACCAGACGTTCGGGCGGTAGGCCGGATCAGGTTCTCCCGGGGATCTCGAACTCCAGGCGCTTGAACTGCGCGAATGCGCGGTCGATCGTTGCGAGCCGGAATCCGCCCGCCTGCGCAAACGCGGCAAGGTAGGCGTCCATCACGATCTTCGGCGACCGGCCAAAGGACTTGCACAAATCCTGCCAAAGCGGCGTGAGGCCGGACGGCTCCGGGGTGAAGAAAAACCGCCCGGAAGCGAGCAGCGTGGCATACACCCCCCACGCATCGGGCAGGGTGAGCGCGTCGTCGCCCATCGCCGCTTCCGTGCTCAGCAGTCGCAGCAACGAGGTTTGCACGGGGCGGCAGATGTGAACCGCTGTATTCCCCGGCAGGGCTTCCCACCACGCACGTGTTGATTCATGATGCACATGTCCTTCGGCGACCAGCGCGAGGAGAACATTAACGTCGCTCAGCAGCTTCATAGGCGGCGGTTTCCTCGCGGATCAGAATGTCATGGACCTTGGCCGGAGACAGGCGGTATTGACCGGGTTTGCTGCTGCGGACGAGCGGGAAACGGATGCTTTTCGCGCCCGGTTCGACGGTCCGCCGTCCGATTTCGTGCTCCAGGGCCCGGCTGACCAGTTCCTTGAACTTCATGCCCCGGTGAACGGCTGTCAACTTGGCCTGCCGGGCCAATGTGTCGGGAAGATCAATCGTCGTTCTCATAAGAAGCATAAATATGCTTTTATGCGTATGGCGTCAAGGTCTAAGCAGGGCGATTAAGCGTAACCGAGTAAGAGTGGAGATGAAGTGTGGGTTTAAGTGTCTGCGGAACGACCCCGAAGGGGTCGTGCAATTCAGCCAGGGATGAAACTTCAGAACAAGCGCAACCACCGCCGCACGGCGTCGCCGACGAGCGCGCATTCGATGCCGAAGGGCAGGTAGCCGGTGTATCCGAGGATGGGCATTTCGAAGACGTGGAATCGGTTGACGAACGGAACCGCGTAGATCCAGCGCGCGAGGCTGTGGAAGTTCCACATCTCCCAGAAGAACCCGCATATCAGCGCGGCGGCGGCGAGCAGCGCCACGCGCCGGGCCATCGTATCGCCGGGTTCGATGTCGAGCGGCGAGCGTCCGGCGAGCATGCGCGCGGCGGAGATCACGAGCAACGGCGAGAGCCAGAGCAGGGGGAACAGGATGTCCGGCAGCACGGCGAGGAACGCGAGCCCGAGCCCGGCCGTCACGAGCAGTGCGATGGGAACCCATCGCGGGGCCGGCGACCCGGGAGCGGCCGGCGACGGCTGGGGCGGACGACCCAGGATCGCGTCCAGCAGTTCGCACGTCCCCAGCACGGCGGGCAGGACGGTGGAGAAGGGGAGCGTCGCCATCCAGAAATACTGCATCGGCGACATGCTTTCGATGCCGACGTAGTACCAGTTCTGCACGAAGCGGTTCAGGTATTCGAAGTACCACCAGAACGCGGCGCTGACGGGGAACAGCGAAAGGAAGTAGCGCGGCTGCGCGGTCATCATGCACGAGCCGCGCTGCCGGAACGTCAGGGCGTTCACCACGACGATGTATCCGAACCACAGCGGGCTGAAAGTGAACGGCTGAACCGGCGCGGCCCAACCGAAGCGGGTCCAAGCCAGCACCCACGCGACGGCGGTCCACGCGATGCCGAACCAACCCCATGCCGGGAAGCGCGAAGCGGGTCTTCGGTCCGGGCGACTGCGCCATGCGCGGAAAAGGAATCCGGCCAGCGGAACGAACAGAGCCAGCGCGGTTGCCGCGACGAGGGCAAACGCGATGAGCGAAAAGCCGGCATGCTCCACGTAGTGCGTGAGCGGAGGGAATTCCGTGTAGCGCGAAACAGGGTCGCCCTTCATCCATACGCCGACAAGGGGCAGGACGATCAGCGTGGCGATCACGAGGATCCCGGTCGCGCTTGCGGTGATTTTCCTCATGTCATCCCTTTTTCCCACGAGCGACGAGTATTATACCAGAAGGCGGCGGCGGGACAAACCCTGGAATCCCCGGTGTCGCGTCGCGCCGATGGGCCTGCTATACGCTGGCGTATCTTCGTCGTATCCGGTAAGAAGTGATATTTGCAGGACAACGGGGAGTGCAAGGGCATGACGGAACCGGAAGAAGATTCATTTCTAACGACCCGGCACATTGACATTCCGCCGGAGCTGAACGCCGAACTCGGGTTCGATCGCAAGAGCGGCCATCCACCGGATTCGCGACGCGGCAGGGTGATCCGCATCTCGAAGGCGGGATCCGGCACGCGTCCGCTCGGCGACGCGGATTTCCAGGAGCTGCTGCAGAGCATCTATGACGCGGTGCTGATCACCGATCTGAACGGCCAGGTCATCAACGGGAACGTGCGCGCGGTCCAGTTCTTCCTGAGCGATGTCGAAGACCTTTGCCGGAAGACGATTCTCGATCTCTTTTCCGGCGCGGATGAATCCCTTCTGGCGACCATCCGTCAGACGCTGCAGAGCGACCGGTTCGTGCTGATCCAGGCCTGCTGCATCCGCAAGGACGGGAGCATCTTCCCGGCGGAGATATCCGTCAACCGGATGCCGCTTTCGGGGAAAGACTTTCTCAGTTTCTTCATCCGCGATGTGACGCTCCGCAAGGAAGCGGAAGAGAAGCTGCGCACGGGTTACAACGCGATCCAGAATGCCGGCAGCGGGATTGCGATCCTGGACACCGATGCGAACGTGCAATACTGCAATTCGGCTTTCGCGGCGCTCTGGCGGTACGAGAAGGCCGAAGACATGCTGGGCCGCAGCATCCAGGATTTCCTTCCCGATGCGGCGGCGGACGAACTGGCGATCCGCGCGCGGAACGGCGGGCTTGTGCATGTCCAGGTTTCCGCGGCGCCGAACCTGAATGCGGACGGCGAGATCGCGGGGATCGTGCTGTCGCTGCTGGACATCAGCAACCTCAAGAGCGCCCAGCGGCAGTTGGAGTCCTACGCGCGGGAGCTCCAGAAGAAAAATCTCGAGATGGAAGACGACCTGCGGATGGCGCGGGAGGTTCAGTTCACGTTTCTTCCGCACGAGTGCCCGGCGTATCCGCCCGGCGTGCCGCCCGGGCAGGCGGCGCTCCGGTTCAGCCATCTCTATCTTCCGAGCGGGCTGGTCGGCGGCGATTTCTTCGACATCCTCACGCTTTCCGAGCACGAGGTGGGCATCCTGATCGCGGACGTGGTCGGACACGGCATGCGCGCGGCGCTGGTCGTGGCGACCTTGCACGGGCTCATGGACCAGTTGAGCCGCACGGCGCGCGATCCGGCCGAGTTCCTGACCCAGCTCAACCGGGCGTACGCGCATGTCTTCCGGCAGACCAGCGACCGGATTTTCGCGACCGCTTTTTACTGCACCGTGGATGTCCGTGACGGCGCGATGCGTTACGGCTGCGCGGGCCACCTCGCGCCTTACCGGCTTCACCGCCCGTCGGGCGCGGTGGAGCTTGTTCAGCCGTCGGAAGATGTCCAGGGCGCGGCGCTGGGGCTGTTCGATCATTCGACGTACCGCAGCGCGATCGCGCGCCTGGAGAAGGACGACCTGCTGCTCCTGTATACCGACGGCTTGTCCGAGACGATGAGCCCGTCGAACCAGTTCTTCGAGACCACCGAATTCGCCGAGAGCCTTGCGCGTCACATTCGCCGCGAGCCGGACGCCATGCTCAAGGCGCTGGTGGATGATGCTCGCCGCTTCAGCGGCCGCAAGGATTTCGAAGACGACGTTTGCCTGCTGGCCGTGGAGTATGCGGGCTAGAGCGAGCTAAACGAAACTGCGGCCGTTCAAGGATTGCGCAGGCATGCGAGGTCCCCTGCGGGCTTGACCCGCAGGAACCCGAGTTCATCAAGCTATGATGAAGAGGCCAAGACAACCGGAGCCCGGAAGGAGCGAAAGGTGGAGGGCAACTCTTATTCGCTCCTTCCGGGCTCATGTGGGTTTCGGTTGAGCGCGTAACCTGCGAACTTTGGCACCTGCGGGACAAGCCCGCAGGGGGCGTGCTTCAATGCGCTCCCCACCCCCCTTGCGGGGTGGGAGCGGGGACTTTCCGCCCCCCCCACGCGACAAGCGCGCGGGGACGCGAGACGCGCCAAGGCAGATTGAACAATAGTGTAGCCGCTCAAGGATTGCGCAGGGAGCCTGTCTCAAGACATACTTCGGCTACGGCATAAATCCGACAGGCTAGTCCCAATCCAGCAGGCGTTTTTCGCCTTTCAGATGCTGCAGCTTCGTGATGTCCTGCGTCACTTCCAGCGTGCCGAGATAGCGTCCGCTCTCGTCGCGGACGGCGTGATAGCTGATGTGCAGGAACTTTCCCTGGAATGGAATCCAGAACTCGGCGACGTTCCGGGTTCCCGCGCGGAAGGCCTCCAGGATGGCGTTGACCATGTGGACGCTTTTCTGCGGGTGGCAATTCTGCACCTTGCGGCCGATGACGGCGGGACTTCGCGGGAATATCCGTTCGTCGTGGCCCGAGTAGTAGCGGACCTCGTCGTTCTCATCCACGAACGAGAACTCCACCGGCATGCTCATCAGCATGCGATCGAGCTGTTTGAGCGTCAGGACCCCCGTATTCAAGGGGATTTGGCCGGATGCATCCGCCGGGACCCGGGCTTCCGCCGCGCCGGCCGTCTCCGACGGCCAGGGGCCCGCCGGTGGCACGACGTAACCGAGCTCGTCATCCCCGGCACGGATTCTTTTCCACTCCTCCTCCGTCAACATGCGCAGCGCGGTCGGCAACAGGATTTTCTCCTCTTTGTAGATCATTTCGGCGATCACGCGCGCGGTTTCGGGTCCGGTCTCCCGCACGGCGGCGATATCTTTCTTTTCGACGGCGGCGCGCAGCGCCTTGAGCATGCGTCTCACGTCGTCGTGGATGCCCCACATGACCTGGGACGGGCCGGTGAACCCATGCTTCTCGAGATACGGGAAGAGCTGGTTCTCCTTGCGCGTGTAGTGTGTTTCCACGGCGGCCATCGCGTTCAGCGCCTCGCGCAAGCCGTTCCAGTTCTCCGCCTGCGCCGGCTCGGGCATATTCCGGCAGCGTTCCGTGAACAGGTCCGCCCGGCGCATGATCTCGTGGTTCTCGGCGAGATAGGTGTGAACGGGATGTCCGGGGGGCGCCTGCACGTCCTCGTGCGTCTCCAGGCTTTCGCGGAACACGTTCACATGAAGATCGCACAACTTGTGAATTTCGCCGACGGGCATGCCTTCGCGGATGAGTTCCTGCTCCATCGCGGCGATTTCATTCGGCTGAACCTGTCCGAGCAGCCGGGCGAACTCCGCGCGGGCCGCGGCGGAATCCTTCCCTTCGTGCAGGGAGCGGATGATTTTCTTGAGCGTTTCGGTCTTCGCCCGGTCGGGTCCGCCGGCGGCAGCGACTGCTTCGACGGCGGGGGCGGCGCCGGTTTGCTCCCCGATACGGGCGGCCAGGTCCTTGAGAAGGCGTTCGAGCGGGACATCGCCGATGCCGGCCACCTGCTCCAGGGTGGCGATTCTCCCCATCGTTGCGCGCATGGCCGCGTTGCGGAGAATCGCGAATTTCGGATGGTACCCGGCGAGATAGTCGAGCAAGAAGGGGAAGGCCTCCAGCAACTCGTGAACGGTGGTTTTCGGAGTGAGCGTTTTCATGGGTAACACTATAGCCGAAAGACCGCTGAAATCGAGCGGGGAGCCTGGGAACGGACCTTTTTTCGCCCCGTTAACGGGAGGGGGGATTTGCGGTACTATCAATGCACGCAACATCTCCTTGACAGGGGGGGCCATGAAGAACGCAATACCGCCCGGCGCCATGAACATGCATGAGGAGGAGAGGCGGAAGGTCGCGTCGCGGCGCGATGCGTTCTGGCATATCGCCTTCTGGCAGCTGATGGCTTTTCTCTTTCTGCTTTGCTTTGTGTGGGCCGTGGAGTTGCTGGACCTGCCGGCCTGGGCGTTCGGCACCGAGCCCGCGCCTTTCAGCCTGTACCGGGTTTGCCTGCTGTCCGCCGGCGTGATCGCGGCCGGTGTGGCCGCCATAGGGTACACCTATGAACAGCAGCGCGCGCTCCTGCGCAAGCTGCTCGAAACCTGCATGTACTGCCACCGGGTCAAGACGCCCGACGAAACCTGGGAACACGTGGAGTTGTACTTCATCAAACACTATCCGGTCCCCATGAAGAGGGGTTGCTGTCCGGATTGCGAGAAGATGCTCGCCGAGGTGGGGGAGGAATCAGTCCCGGCCTCTTCCGCGGTCTCCGGTCGAAGCCATTGACGGGTTGTTCCACTGGCCCGCGGCCTCGATTTGCGCCTGGCAACGGACCAGCGCATCCACCACTGCGGGATCGAATTGGCGACCGCGTTGGAGGAGGATCTCGGCCATCGTTTCATCCGGGGGTGACGAGGCCGAGTAGGTGCGTGTGGAGCGCATCGCGTCGTAGGTGTCAACGACGGCAAAGATCCGCGCGCCGAGCGGGATGTCGTCTCCCTTCAAGCCGCGCGGATATCCGGAACCGTCGTAACGTTCCTGGTGCGCGAACACGATCTCCGCCGCGCTGCCCAGGAAAATGCTGGAGCGGAGAATCTGGTAGCCGACCTCCGCATGCGTTTTCATGGTTTGCCATTCCTCTTCGGACAGGGGGCCGGCTTTCAGAAGGATGGCGTCGGGGATGGCGATCTTGCCGATATCATGCAGCAGCGCGCCGTGCCCGATCTCATCCACGTCCTTTCGCGAGAGGCCCATTTCGGCCGCCAGGATGCGCGACAGGCGGGCCACCCGCAGGCTGTGCTGGCCGGTCTGGTGTTCGCGCGCGTCGAGCATGGCGGCGAGCGCCTCCAGCGTGAAGTCGTAGGAGGTTCTCACCTCTTCAAGCATATGCGCGAGTGCCGCGCTCTTCTCCTTGACCATATCCTCAAGGTGCGCCTGGTAACGGCGGTTCTCGACGCGCAGCCGGCGGTATTCCATCGCGCGCGCCATGACGACGGAGAGTTGCTCCGGACCGAAGGGCTTCTCGAGGAGATCGTAGACCCCGTGCCGGAGGCAGGCGATGGCGTTGTCGGCGGTCGCGTGGCCCGTGATCACGACAGGCACGATGTCCCGGTTCTTCCGGCGCAGGGCGGCGAGCACGTCGAATCCACTGTCGAATTCGAGCATCAGGTCCGTGAGCAGGACGTCGAAACAGGCATCTGGGCGGTCCAGCGCGGCCATGGCGCCGGCCGCGGTCGCCTCGATCCGAACCTGGAAATGATCGTGTTCGAGGTAGTGCCGGAGCACTTCCTGGATGGTCGGGTCGTCGTCCACGACCAGGACCCGCCCGCGTTCCTGCACGTCGGCGGAAGACGATTCCGGCTGTTTGCCGGCCGGGTCCGCGCCGCTTTTCCCGGATGCGGGCCGGGCGCTTACCTCGGACCAGAGGGCCGCGCGGTTTCGTCCCGCTCTCTTGGCGGCGTACAGGGCCTGGTCGGCGTGCTTGAGGAGCTGGGCCGAGTCGGTGACCTCCTCGCGGCCCGGCTGGGTTGTGCAGGCCAATCCCGCGGACGCGGTGAGATGAAGGTTGTGACTGCCCTGGCAGAACGTGTGGTCGCGGATCGTGGAAAGAAGGCGCTCGCTGAACGCGTGGCTGTCGGCTTCGCTCAACCCGGGGAGAATGATCACGATCTCGTCGCCGCCGTATCGCGCTGCGACATCCGCGGTGCGCACGCCCGCCTGCACCATTTGGGCGAACTCGCGCAGGATCATGTCTCCCACGAGATGCCCGTGCGTATCGTTGAGCGTCTTGAAGTGGTCTATGTCGAGAACCATGATGGAAACCGGCTCGCCCAGCCTTTCCCTCATGCTCCAGACCCACGCGAGTTGTTCCTCCAGGCCGCGCCGGTTGTAGAGCCCGGTCAGCACGTCGCGAACCGCGAACTGCCGCATGCGGTTCAGGCCCACCAGCACGGTGGAGAGTTGTGCGGACGCGTGGTAGAGGAAGGAGATGTCCTCGCGCGAGTAGCCCTCGCTGTAGGCGTCGGCGAACATCATCAGGCCCTGGACTTTCCCGTGCACGATGAGGGGAATGCAGAAGCTGTTGCGGATCGCCGCGGGGGCGTCCTGCTCGGTCGGTTGACCCTCGTGCAGTATGTCCACCGAATCGCATGGGAGCGGCTCTCCGCTGAGCGCGGCAAAACGGCGGCACATATCGTCCCTGACCGTGTCGAGGAAGGAGGGCGCTACGGGCAAGATGCTGTTGAGGAACAGCAGGTTCTCGTCTTCGCCCCGGTTCAGGATGCCGACGACGGTGCAGGGGATCAACAGGCCCAGGCCGTCGCTGAGCGCGAGAAACGAGGCGTTCAGGCTTTCGGCCGCGAAGGCGGTTTCGCTGAACTGGCGCAGGAGCGCGAGCTGCCGTTGGATGCGGTCGAGCGGGTGTTCGTCCGGGACGCGGATGCGCGCGTGCTTCTCGGCTGCTTCAAGAAGGATCGCGTCGGCCAGTGCCTCGAAGTCAATGGGCTTGGGAATCACATGCGCGATGCCGAGTTCGTTCAGCAGGCCGGGCGCCGCCTCGTCCTCGTCGAGGAATCCCGAGACCACCACGATCCCCAGCCACGGCCAGATCCGGCGGACTTCGCGGACGAATTCGGTTCCGTCCATCTGCGGCATGCGCAGGTCCACGACCAGCACGTCGTAATCGCGCTGGAGCAGGATCTGCAACCCCTCGCGGCCGTCCTCGGCGGTCTCGATCAACGCGCCCTGCAGCGCGAGGTTAAGCTGCGCGCCTCTCCGGATGTCCGCATCGTCATCCAGCAAGAGAATCCGAATACCCCTTAAGGGTTTCCTCGCAGCTTTCTCCTCGGTGGGCATGGCACCTCCGAGGCCACCATACCACGCGCAAAAGGGGTTCTCAAACGAGATTGAAGGGGCGGAGGGAGCGGCCGTTCGAGATGAGCAGGAGACCCGAGGTTAAGGGGCCAGCCGCTCCCTCCACAAATCATTCCAGGATCCACGTCTGCACCCCGTCTCGAGAAGGAGCTCTCACGGGTACAGCCGCAATCTCTTGCACAGTGCGAGGGGCGACGTACGCATGCCTTGGAATGCGCCTGCGCAGGTCCTGCATCTCGTGCTTGAGATTGAAGATCCAAACGCCGAACAGACTGACGATCAACAGTGTGACTATCAGTTCCATGATGCACCTACCTGCTCTGTCTGCGTCTTGTTCATCCGAAATACTCATATAGCAGGTTCTGGTCCCGCCTGCGGCCAACATGCGCATTTCTCTGCCGGACCCAGCGGAGTGTCTTCAAGTTGCTTCCATGGTTGCTGATTCCTGACCACACAACTGACTACAAGCCAATGGGTTGCGCTTTGACAGCCGATTCGATGCGCCGGTTGCGGGTGGGTGGAAAGAAAAACGGCGACCCGATGAAAACCGGATCGCCGTTCTCACGAATGATAAAAACGGGGCGGTAAAACGCGTAACCCGTTATCCTCCAAATACTTTCGCTCCTTTGAGGGCGGCGGCGAGCCTGGCCACGTTCGCGCCGTGGTTTTTCGCGGCGGCAAGGCTGTCTTCGGAAACGCCCGTCTGCTCCAAGTTCTCGCCGGCCGATCTGGCATAGGCACCCCACTGCAGGCCGCCCTTCGGATATCCGGGTGTATTTTTTGGCAGCGGAACGATGATCATGCCGAGTTCGGCGAAGTTGTTCAGCATCGAAAGCATGGTCAATTCCGCGCCGCCTCCGGTGTCGCCGTAGCCCGAACCTGTGGCGAAAACGGCGCCCACTTTTCCGATCATCGCGTCCTTCATCCACAGTCCGCCGCAGACCCTGTCAATGAACGTCTTGATGCGCCAGTCCATACTGCCCATGTGAACGGGTGACCCGACGATGATGGCGTCGGCGGCGAGAGCGTCTTCGGCTTTCACTTTCTCCGCTTGCAGCAGCACCACTTCCGTGCCCGGCACCGACTTGGCGCCCCCGGCGACGACTTCCGCGGCCTTCTTCGTGTTGCCATAGTCGCTGGCATAGATAACCAATAGTTTAGCCATGTTGCGCTCCTTTCATGGGCTCTCGCCCGGCTGATTTTCGAGGAACATAGCACATATTCGGGAGTCTGCCAGCGCGCTGGGGGCTTAAGTGGCGGGTGGAAAGGCCGCCGCCCTTACGGGCTTCACTACAAACGCGCAGAGAGCGATTCCGATGTTCGCTTGTAGTGAGCGCCGTAAGGCGCGCAGGACCGCGGACCGCGGGCCCTCCCGCCCAGGCTCGTCCTACGGTTTCGACGCGGGCGGGGTCCCGCTGAGCAGGATGGAGAGCCAGCGGGTGTCGTCGTAGCTTTCCAGGGCGAGTTTGAGCACCATCGTCAGCGGCACGCAGATCAGCATGCCCACGGGCCCGAGCACCCAGCCCCAGAACACCAGGGAGAGAAATACAACCAGCGGCGACAGGCCGAGCTTCCGGCCCATCACGCGCGGTTCGAGGATGTTTCCGAGAATCATGTTGATG
>JAKJGV010000049.1:0-264 GCA_022704185.1 Verrucomicrobiota bacterium | reverse complement strand
CCGCCGCAAGGCCCGTGGCCAGGCTGATGCCCGTCTTGATCGCCAGGTAGCGATTGAAGTTGTTGAGGAAATCCATCAGCCACGCCAGGCGTTCTTCCGGGAGGTTCAGCGCCGCGCGCAGTTTCGCGGGGAAGAGCGATGCTTCCATCAGCATGAACACGATGGTCAGGATGATGAGGAAGACATTGGTGAGCGCGGACGCCAGCCCCGTGACGGTGTTGCCGATCATCCGCATGATCACGGAAGGATTGAGGTATTCGGTGA
>JAKJGV010000048.1 GCA_022704185.1 Verrucomicrobiota bacterium | reverse complement strand
ATGCATGGGCGGCATGGTCTTGATTTGCGGGTGCGCAGGGGGGGCGGCGGACATCGAGCGCCGGGAGGAACGGGATCCCCTTTTCAGGCGGGCGATGACGCAGAAGAACGTGGACGACGTGGACGGCGCGATTGACCTCTTTCAGAAGGCCTTGGAGCGGAAGCCGCAGCTCGCGCGGGCGCATCTCGAACTCGGGCTGCTGCACGACATGAAGAAGCAGGACTACGTGCGCGCGCTGTACCATTACGAGCGATACCTCGAGCTTCGTCCCAAGGCCGAGAAAAGGGACATCATTGAAGGTCTGATCCGGCAGGCGCGGCTTTCCTTCGCGGCATCTCTTCCTCACCAGCCCCCGGGCGCCGTCGAGGAGATTGCGATGTTAAAGAAGGAGATCGCCTTGCTGCACGGGCAACTGGATTCGCAGGGAGATCGCCCCAGGTCCGCATCGGCCGCTTCTTCCGGCGCGGCCGCGTCGAAACCGGGTCAGTCCTCCGCGCAGGTGCCGCCGGCGCCGAAGCCCGAACCGGCCCAGCCCGCGATGCAGCAGTATGTGGTTCAGTCGGGCGACTCGCTCTCAAGCATTGCGGCGAAGCTGTACCGGGATCCGAACAAGTGGAAAGCGATTTACGATGCGAACCGGGGCACCCTGGCAAGTCCCGAGAGCGTTCGCGTGGGACAGACGTTGCTGATACCGCGCTGAGTTCCTGCGGCCGACGCGGCAGGAGTTCCGGGCGGACGAATGTACGCGCAGGAGGAATTGAATTATGGCCAACACGGATTTCTTTGACGACGACCTGGGGCGGCAGCGGGATGCGGCAAGAAGAATCAAGCTTTCCGACCAGCCCCTGACCACCCTCAGCGAGATCTCCTCGAGCGACGAGGTCCCGGTTCGTCCGCTGTCCGACCTCAGCCTTACCCGCATGGCGAAGCACAAACAGGATGTGGACGAGAACATGGTCCAGGCGGCGCAGGAGTTGGAGCGTCTGCGAAAGCGGCAGGAGGCGCTGGAGCGGGAGCGGCGCGAGCTCGAGGAAATCCGGCGCAAACAGGAGGAATACGAGCGCGGTAAACGCGATATCGTGGAGCGGCTGAGCCAAAGCCTGATCACGATGGAAAAGGACGAGCTCCAGGCGCAACGGATGGCGGAACTGCTCGGGTCGATCCGCAAGCATTTCAAGGAGATGTTGTCCGAGGTGGATCAGATCAGCGAGGAAACCTGGCCCGAGGAACGGTTTGGAGAAGAGTTGAGCAAGGCGCTGGCGCTCGTCGAAGACGTGCGCATGGAGTACAACAAGGCGCTTTCGAAGATCGAGGCCGCGGGGGGCGGGGACCTGCGTCTGCCCGCCGCCATCGGCGCCGCCGGAGAGCTTCCCATGGCGCGGCGCGAGGAGGATCGCCCTTTCCGTTACTGGCTGAAGGTTGGCTTTGCCGTCAGCCTTCCGCTCGCGGCGGTGATCGTCATCGTGGTCGCCATCCTGATCGTGATGCGTCTGACGTACGTCGTGTAGCGAGCATCTGAGTGTGTGGTCATGGCTTCGGTATCCAGCAGCAAGTCCCGTCTCGAGCATCGCCTGCGTGAGCTTCGAAAAGAATCGGAGCTCGTGCGCGAGGACATCCGCACGCTCGGCCGCGTCGTCCGGAACCGCGAAGAGCTCGACCGCCTGCCGAAGTTGAAGTCCGGCAAGTACACGGAGCGGCCGATCCCGCCGCCCACGCGGCGCGATCCCGTGAGGGGCGGCGAGGAGACCGCGCCCGCGATGCCCCCGAGGATTATTGACCAGCCTCCGGCGCCGTTTGTACCTCCCGCGCAACCATCGGGGAGCGGACCTCCCAAGGCGGCGCCCGCTTCCGGCAGCGCGACAGCCCGGCCGCGCGCGTCGTCCACGGACGAGCGTTTTGCGAATCTCTTTTCAAGCGGCGGATTCCTCGGCTCGGTGAATGCGCGCCAGGAGCGGAATGTTCAGAAGAACAAGGCGATCTTCATGCTGTTGGTCGTGATCGTGGTTTTCTTTGTCGTATTTCAACTGGTATTTCGATGAACAAAGTGAAACGGGATGCGGCGGGGGAAGGGGCCTCGCTCTGCATTCGCACATCCTGGGGGCCGATCGTTGTCACGGCGAGCGGTGGTCGCGTCACGAGTTGTACGCTTCCGGAGTTGCGTTCCGAGCCGCGCAATCCTTTCGCGTGGAAGGGCGCGCGGGTTCGCCTGGCCGGCAAGACGGATCGGCGAGTGCTCAAGAAGGCGGAACATTTTCTGAAGAGCACGTTCGCGGGGGAAGCGTCCGAAGTGCCTTCCTATGAATGGCCGGACGGCACCCCGTTTATGTGCCGGGTGTGGCGGGCGCTGGCGGGTATCCCGCGCGGGGCCACGGTGGAGTACGGAGTCCTGGCGCGGCGGATCGGGCGCCCCGGCGGGGCGCGTGCCGTGGGGCGGGTCTGCGGGGCGAATCCCTTGCCCGTGTTCATCCCGTGCCATCGCGTATTGCCCCGGGATGGATCGCTCGGCGGTTTCTCGGGAGGATTGCCGTGGAAGCGGCTCCTGCTTGAACGGGAAGGAAGCATCGGGAAGCGATTGCCATAGAGGTTGTCCGCGGCGGGGTGCGCGACGATGCGCCGGAACGAAGTTGAAGGGGTTTCACTTACAGTGAGGTCGGGTCTTGAAAGCTGCAATTGCCTGCGGAGGAACGGGAGGCCATATCTTTCCCGGCGTGGCGACCGCCGAAGTGCTGCGCGCGCGCGGTCATGACGTGAAGCTCTGGCTGGCGGGGAAGGACATCGAAGCCCCGGCCCTGCGCGGATGGAGCGGAGAAACGGTCACGGTCGCGGCCGAAGGGCTTCCGTCCGGATTTTCACTTCGCGGCGTCCACGCGGTGTGGCGTCTGCTGATGGCGGTCCTCGCGTGCCGCAACCTGATGAAGTCGTCCCGGCCGGATGTCCTGCTGGCGATGGGAAGTTACGCGTGTGTGGGCCCCGTCGGCGCCGCGCTTCTGCTTCGCGTGCCCGTGGTCCTGCACGAAGCGAACGTCCTGCCGGGCAGGGCTGTGTCGCTCTTCTCGCGATGGGCTTCCGCGGTGGCGGGCAGTTTCGAGGAAACACGCCACTACCTTCGCCGGAAGCATATTGAAGTCACCGGGATGCCCATCCGGCGCGACCTCGAGCGGGCGGCACAGCGCGCGCTGCAGACTGCCGAGCGGCATGATCAATGGACGGTGCTGGTCATGGGCGGGAGCCGCGGCGCGCACATGCTTAACGAGGTGGTCTCCGCCGCGCTCGTTCGACTGCACCGGCACGGGCATCGCCTGCGCGCCATCCACCTGGCCGGCGCAGCGGACGAAAAAGCGATTCGCTCGACGTACGAGGCGTCCGGCATTCCGCACGAAGTGCACGCCTTCGTAAGCGACATGGCTCCCGTGTACGCGTCTTCCGATCTCGCGATCTGCCGCTCGGGAGCGGCGACGTGCGCGGAGCTGGGCGTCTTTGCGCTCCCCGCGCTGCTGGTGCCGTATCCTCACGCGGCGAAGGACCATCAGATGTTCAACGCGCGCGCCATGGAGAAGGCCGGCGCGGCGGACGTGGTGCCCGAGAAGGATTTGAGCGAGGATTGGCTGGTGGACTATATCGCGGGATGCATGCGAACCCCGGAAAGGCTTGCGAGGATGAGCGCGGCCTCGCGCGCCCGCTCGAAGGGCAGCGCGTCGGAGGCTCTCGCGGACCTGGTGGAGCGGACGGGAGGGGTCACACGTGTTGCTGGTGCCTGATGCGGGGGGCGCGCGTGAGCGGGTGGATGAAATCGCCCGCTTGATCCGGGGTGGCCGCGGGCACGTTCACCTGGTCGGAATCGGCGGATTCGGAATGGCCGGGCTCGCGGTGCATCTGCGCGCGCGCGGCTTGGACGTGAGCGGCTGCGAACTCGTTCCGGGCCGTATCAGCGACTGGGTGACGGCGCACGGCATTCGCGTGGCGGCCGGACACGATGCCGCGCATCTCGGAGCGGGGGTGGATTGGGTTGTCCGCAGCACCGCCGTGCGGGACGATCTTCCCGAGGTGCGTGCCGCCCTCGAACGGAGTATTCCGGTGTACCATCGCGGTTTCGTCCTTCCCGCGCTGCTTCGCGACCGGCTTTCCATCGCGGTCTCCGGCACCCACGGCAAGACCACCACCTCCGCGATGATCGCCCATGTTCTCAACGTCGCGGGATGGGAGCCGGGATTTTGCATTGGCGGGGAGGTGACGGCGCTCGGGGGCGTGGCGGCGCCGGGCCGCGGCGATGTGCTGGTCGTGGAGGCCGACGAGAGCGACGGCACGGTGATGCTTTATGATCCCGACGTGGCCGTCATCACCAACATCGAATTCGACCACATGGAGCACTTCGAAACGGAGGAGATGTTGTACCGGTGTTTCGAGGTGTTCGCGCGGAACGCGCGGCGCCGGGTGATCTATTGCGCCGATGATCCTCGCGCGCGGGAGATTGGCCGCCGGATCCCCGGGGCGGTTTCGTATGGCCTCGGCGGGGACGCGGATGTTCGCGGATCGGACATAACCGTCGGCGCGGAGCGCTCGGAGTTTGCCATGCGCGCGAAGGGTCAACCTGTCAGTCGATTCTCGTTGCCGGTGGGCGGCATGCACCATGTCATGAATGCGCTGGGAGCATGCGCCGCGGCACTCGAAGTCGGATTAAGCATCGAGGATGTCCGGTCCGGCCTGTCGGAATTTCGACACGCGCGCCGCCGCTTCGAGAAGATGGCCGAACGAAACGGCGTGGTGGTGATCTCGGATTACGCACACCATCCCACCGAGATCCGCGCGCTGGTGGCGACGGCCGCGATGATGCCGCATGGACGGCTGAGGGCCGTGTTCCAGCCGCATCGGTACAGCCGGACGCGGGCCTTGGGTGGCGATTTCCCAGGCGCATTCCGGGGAGTGGACGAAGTGCTGCTGGTCCCGGTGTATGCCGCATCGGAAACGCCGATCAAAGGCGGCACATCGGCTGACTTGATGAAGCGATTCGAGGATTCCGGATTCGGCGGTGTGCGTTTGCTTGCGTCGCTCAAGGAGGCATGGGAGTATCTTCGCGCCACGCTTGCGCCCGGCGACGTGCTGTTGATCGTAGGCGCAGGGGATGTGGAACAGATGGGCTTCTGGGCCCGGGATTATCTCGACGGATGTCGGTGAATTGAACGGGTGGTCAAACGGAATACATGAAACGGAAATTTCACAAAGTCGGCGTGTTGATGGGCGGACCGTCTGCGGAGCGGCCGGTTTCGCTTCGTTCGGGGGCGGCGGTGGCCAACGGGCTGCGAGCGTGCGGTTACGAGGTGGTCGAGATTGATCTCGAAACGGAGGAAGTGAACATACCAAGCGGGGTGGAAGCGGTGTTTATCGCCCTGCACGGCACGTTCGGAGAAGACGGCAAAGTGCAGGCCGTTCTCTGCGAACGCGGCATTCCGTACACCGGGGCGGGGGCGGAAGCCAGTCGCGTATGTTTCGACAAGTGCTTGACGAAGAAGATGTTAGATCATTCCAAGGTGCCGACGCCGGAGTACGAGATCCTGCGGAAGGGCGATCGCCGCACGCTTTCTCTTCCCGTGGTGGTCAAGCCGCCGCGGCAGGGGTCCAGCATCGGGGTGCACATTGTGTTCGAGGAATCAAAATGGGATTCGGCGCTCGCGGATGCGCTGTCGCACGATGGCGAGGCGCTTGTGGAAAGCTTCATTGCGGGCGCGGAACTCACGGTGGGGATTGTCGGCGATACGGTCTTGCCGGTGATCGAAATCCGGGCTCCACAGGGGTTCTACGACTACGATGCGAAATACACGAAGGGGAAGACAGAGTACTTGGTCCCGGCGCCGATCAGTGCCGGGAGCGAGAAGAACTGTCGCGAACTGGCCCTGAAGACCTACAACCTGCTGGGATGCCGTGATTTGGGGCGCGTGGACTTCCGGATGGATTCGGAAGGACGCCTTTTCGTGCTGGAAGTGAACAGCATTCCGGGCTTCACGGAGACGAGTCTTTTGCCCAAAGCCGCGCGCGCGGCCGGGATCGAGTTTCCTGCTCTTTGTGATCGAATTATGAATATGGCTTCTGTACACTGAAGCCTCGTAGATTTGTCGCAACGGCTCCTGTTCGGAGGACGAAGCAAATGTGGTTTAAGGAAGACCGTGGATATTCCAAGCGCCGGTATTCAAACATCAGGTTTGCCGACAGTCGCAACTCGATTCTGATGGTCAGCGCCCGGGTCAGCGAGCAGAAGAAAAAGATACGGTACAAGCTGGGAGCCGTCATGCTGTTGATCGTGGTGCTCGCAGGCACCAGCGTCGCGGTGGTGCAGGGCGCGCAGCGGGTTTACGAGGTGCTTTTTTCCGCGAACGAGCGATTCCTGATCGAGAAGCTGGATGTGATCTCGGACGGCAAGCTGCGCGCGGAGCACGTGAGGCAGTATGCGCACGTCGAGGAAGGCATGAACCTCTTTGCCGTGGACATTCAGAAGGTCCGTGAAAGCCTTGAAGTGGTTCCGCTGGTGAGTTCCGTCGAGATCCGCCGGCGTTTGCCGGATACGCTGGAGGTGCGGATCGGCGAGCGCGTGGCGGCCCGCCTGGGCGATGAGAGCACGGGATATCCCATGGCCCTGGATCGCGAGGGTGTGGTGCTCGGCCCGGGCGCGATCTCCGCGCATCTGCCGGTCCTCTCCGGATTCCGCATGGCCGGGCTTCGGCCCGGTGTTCGCGTGGATTCGCGCACGGTGGCGACGGCGCTGAACTTGCTCGAACTTTGTGATGCGCCTCACATCAATCGCTTCTTGAAGGTATCGCGTGTGGACGTGGGATCGCCGGATCACCTGGATATTCTCCTGGCGCAGGGGGAAAGCGTTCGCATGCCGTTGACGAATCTGAGCCCCAAGGTCGAGGAGCTTTGCCAGATCATCAAGATGTCGGCTGACCGGGGGCAGGCCGTAGCCTCGGTAGACATGACGGTGGACCGGAACGTTCCCGTCATATACCGGTGACCAGCCGGCCGGATATGTCATGAGCAATATCCCGCCCATAGTTGCGCTCGAGATCGGAACGAGCACGGTGCGCGCCGTGATCGGGGAAGCCCGCGACGACGGGCACCTGATGATCACGGGTCTGGGCGAGTGTCCCTCCCGCGGAGTGCGCAAGGGCGAGATCGTGGATTTCGACAACGCCCTCGCATGCGTGAGGCATGCTCTCCAGCTGGCGGAAGAAAACGGGCAGGTCATCATTCATCGCGTGCATCTCGTGGTGACGGGCGGACACATCGCGAGCGTGGTGAACCGCGGCAGCGTGCCGGTGTTGAACGCCCGCCGGGAGATCACTTCCGAGGAAATCGACCACGTGATGAGCACGGCCCGGGCGGTGAGCCTGCCGCCGGACCGGCAGGTGCTCCATACGATCTGCCAGCATTTCCGCGTGGATGACCAGGACGGGGTGATCCATCCGGAGGGCATGGAAGGTTCCAAGCTGTCGCTCGACATGCTGATCGTGCACGGAGTGCTCAGCCGGCTGCGCAACCTGGTGAAGGTGGTCCGCAGCGCGGACATGGATGTCGAAGACGTGGCGTTCGGCGGCCTGTGCTCGGCGTTGGCCGTGCTGATGCCGGAAGAAAAGGAGTCCGGCGTGGCGGTGGTGGATCTCGGAGGCGGGACGACCGATTTCGTGGTGTATGCCGACAACGCGATCGCCCTCGCGGGCGCGCTCGCGGTCGGCGGCGATCATCTGACGAACGACGTGGCACGCGGGTTGAGAATTTCCATGTCCGATGCGGAGCATCTGAAGGAAACGATGGGGAGTGCGATCGTCGAGCTGGCGGCGCGTTCGCAGCGCGTCCCGCTTCCCGTGGAGGGCGGGGCCACCGAGCGGGTCGTTCGGATGGCCGATCTCCACACGATCCTTCACGTTCGCATGGAGGAGATGTTCAGCCTGGTGAAACGGCGGATCGAGCAGGAGGGGTTGCTGCGGTCTCTGGGCGGGGGTGTGGTGCTGACCGGCGGCGGCGCGCACCTGAAGAATGTGGACAAGCTTGCGGAGCGCGTGTTCGGATTGCCCTGTCGCGTCGGCATGCCGCGCGGCGTGGCGGGGTTGGCGGTGGTGACCGAGGGTCCGCAATACGCCTCGGCGGTCGGGATGGTCCGCTATGGATATCGCGCGGCGCAGTCGGATAGCGGCGGGTTGGCGAGCGTGTTGAAGAAATTCCTTGGAAGGTAAGGACGCGATCGTGATGGCGTCAGGATTCAACGGGCAGAGTCGTTCCCGGGAGAACGGGGAACGCATCCTCGTGCTGGGTGTGGGTGGCGGCGGCTGCAACGCGGTCGCCCGGATGGCGAAGGCGTGGCAGGACGGGCCCTCGCTGGTGGTCGCGGACACCGATTCGCAGGTGCTCGCTTCGGTCCCGGTGGAGCGGCGCATTTCGCTGGGGCGGAGTTTGACCCGGGGGCTGAGCGCGGGCGGCGATCCCGCCACGGGGAAGCTGGCTGCGGAAGAAGAGGCGGACACCCTGCGGGAGATGATCTCGCAGTACGACATCGTGTTCCTTGTGACCGCGCTGGGCGGGGGTACCGGTGGAGGGGCGGCGCCGGTGATCGCCCGGCTTGCGCGCGAAGAGGGCGTCTTGACCATCGCTTTCGCGACCTTGCCGTTCGAGTTCGAAGGGCCCCGGAAGAGCAGCCAGGCGGATGACGCCTTGCGAGCGCTTCGGATGGTGGCGGATGTCGTGGTGGCTTTGCCTAACAGCCTTCTGCCTGAAGTCGTCGGGGAGGGGACCAGTCTTGTCGATGCATTCGCGAAGGCCGATGGGATGATCGGCTTGTCCATGCATTCCATCTGGCGCCTGCTTTCGCGCACCGGGATCATCAACCTGGATTTTGCGGATCTTCGGCAGCTGGTGGAGTGCAGCGGAGGGGCGTGCCGGTTCGGTTACGGGGAAGGATCCGGCGCGAACAAGGTCGCCGAGGCGATGGCCTCCGTGCTGAACAGCCCGATGCTGGAGCAAGGGCGCATGCTGGGCGAATCGCCCGCGCTGCTGGTGAACTTGATCGGCGGCGCCGACCTCGCGTTGCTCGACGTCCGCCGCGTGATGTCGTTGCTGAGCGATCATGCGTCCACGGATGTGCGCCTGTTCATGGGCGCCACGGTCGAGGAGGGATGGCATGATCGCATGGCGGTGATCATTTTGGCCGCCGGAAGCTGGCACGAGCCCGCGACGAATCGCGGGGCGGAACCGGTTCCCGCGAAAGCGACACGCAGCGGGTTGCCTCCGAAAGTGGAGCCGCGCGCCGAACCTGAGCAGGAACCGCGGGCGGTGCAGGAGACGCTGAAGTTCGAAGCGGTGGACAAGGGCCGCTTCAAGAACGTCGAGCCCACCATCCTGGACGGCGAAGATCTCGACCTCCCCACGTATATCCGCCGGGGAATCAAACTGTCGTTTGATCGGTAACGGGGATTCCGGGTCTTGCTCCGGACGGAGCGGCATTACTCTCTGCGCAGACGGAAGACAGCTCTTCCATCGGCGCGGTTCGTCACGATCGAGATTCCGCCCACGAAGTTCGAGAAGAACGCGCCGATGGGTTCCCAGGGCTGGTCCGGGCCGGGCGCGGTTTCCAGGTAGTGAGTGTTGGTTTGCGGAACCCAGAAGTCCACGCGCGCGGCGGAACCGGTGCGCGCAATCCGCGTCCACGCGGCGCTTTCATCCGGCCACGCGCCGGTCATGCGCTTGAACTGCGCGAGGAAGAAGCGGGCGATGTCGCCGTGCCGTACGACCACGATGTTCTCGTCGTTGAGCGAGGTGGAAGCCAGCCCCGCGTCCGTCCAGTTCGCCGAACCGTGTATCACCACCGGGTTCGCACCCCAGGGGTCAATCACGAGATACTTGGTGTGCACCAGGTCGCTCTCGCCCGCGTCCAGGGTGGAGTAATCCGCGCGGCTGTAGGCTGGAAGGAAATGCACGCGGTTGGTGCCCGCGTAGTTGCCCGGGTCGTTCAGGTAGGCGTAGGTCGTATAGGAATCGTCGGAGGGGTCCGCCCAGTCGCTCTGCGGCATGCAGCCGAACACCATGACTCCACGGTCGGCGGCCGCGATCAGCGCATCGCGGATCAACGGACGGGTGAGCTTGTTGAGCGCGAAAAAAATCTCGGTCTGCGCCGCGGCGATGAGGTTCGTGATGTCCGTCTGTGCATTGTTACCGCCCGTGCTGCTGTCGGGGTAGGGCGCAAAGCGCACGAAGCCGGAGCGCCATGCGTCTCTCAGCGTGAACGCGATGCCGTCATGCGCGTGCGATTTGGCCGGGTCCGCATGGAAGCGGCCCGCCGCGAACTCGGCCGTCTCGTTGGTGTACGCGGCGAAAAGCGGCGCGCCGCGGAGTTCGAGCGCGATGTTCCACTGGTAGATGCTGGCGCCTCCGGTGAAGTTCCACGACGTAATGAAAACCCACTTCTCGTCGCCCCCGAAGTCGAACACACCGAGCTTGTTGTGCATCACCCCGAAAGCCGAGGCGTCCACAGAGAGTTGCAGCGGGTTCGCGGGCAAGGCGGCCAGTGAGGCGAGCGAAATGTCGGGCCAGTAGTTGGATGTTGTGTTGATCCCTCTGTCCGCGACAAAATGAATGCGCGCGCCGCGGGCGAGGGCGTTGGAGATCGCCAGCAGCATGGGGCCTGCGCAGCCGGTTCCGGCGGAGTTCCCGGAGAAGGTGTACGTGGCGAGATGTGCGACATGATTGGTTTGCAGGGCGTTGATTCGGCCGAGCAGCGCGTCGCGAATGGAGTTCTCCCACGGCCCCGCGGCGAATCCGCTCCGGCTCGGAAGGTTGAAGTGCACGCGCCAGTCCGCGCCGCTGATGGAGTGTGGGAATGCGGCGCGGGGCGACGTGAACGAGAGCAACAGGCCGGCCCAGATGATCCATGCTGGTCGCGCGCGCGTCATATGCCTGTAAGAGGTATGCTTTTCAGCAGTTTCTGTTCAGGCGTGAACTCACGTGCCCCATACCGCCGCCCGGTAGGCGCGATCGCGGATCTGTTCGATGGCTTCGCGCAGTTGCGGCGACAAGGGGAAGAACCAGCGGCCGCGGGCGTAGACCGACAGGGCTTCCTGCATGCGGCCCTCGCTTTCCAGCACGCGCCCCCAATCAAGCACCTGCTTCGCAGCCACGGGCCAGCGCGCTCGCCGCGCGAGCACCTCTTTTACCGCCTCCACCTGCTCGGGCGGGGCCGATACACGCATGAGTTCGTGAACCACCTGGTAGTCCGGATACAGCTCGTGGAGACGCCAGATATGAGGCCACGCGCGCGGCGCCTCGTCCAGGCACACGAGGGCGTACAGTTCGTATACGATCCGGTCTGCCTCGACGTGGCGTCGCGCCAGCGACTCGCGGGGCAGGCGGTCAATCCGGTCCGACAGGTCCTTCTCGAAAGAAGCGATCGATGAGTCGTCCACGCGATTCATGGCGATGGCATCCCGGTTTTGCTCCGTGTCGCGAAGCCACGCGGCACAGAGGAAATCGAAATGCACAAGAACCCATTCCGGGCGGCGCAACAGCTCGCGAACGTAGGATTCCTTCACGCCCGTGAGAGAAACGATGATGGAGTTGATGCCCCGTTTTCCCGCGACCTGTTCCCAAACGGCACCTAGGCCGAGAGCGGGCAGATATTCGGCGCGCCAGAACGACGCGGGAAACGCCTCCGGCCGGTTGTCCACGTAACCCCCAAATTCCGGATGGAGGTTGTACTCCACGAGGCTGCCGATGTTGTAGTCGGAGAACACCGGCCCGCGGAGTCCCCGCGCCTTCAGTTCGCGGATGGCGAGGTAACGCTCCTCGCGGTCAAGGCCGAACGGGGTCGGAGCGATGGGGGAAGGGAAGACGCGATGATACGATCCGTCCACAACCTTTGCGACAAGCCAGACGTTGAGGATCAAGGGCAGAAGCGCGACCAGAAGCCCCCATCTCATCGCGGGCTGTGGACGGTCATCGGTTACGCGGGATCCGAGACAGATTCCGAGCAGCGGCAGCGCCGCGAGCGCGAGCAGAGGCGTGTTGCGCGCCATCGTCCACGACAGGAGCAGCGCTGCTGTTGCGATGATGGCATTGGCTGAAGCTTGTCTACCCCCGCGTCGGCACGTGGCGAGCGAGGCGAGGGCGATCAGGCTGAGCCACGGCAGCGCCAGCAGCATCGGGTTGACGACCGTTCTCCAGTACTGGAGGGGCGATGCGTTTTCGGTGATCTCCATGCCGTAGTTCGCGAAGATGCGCAGCGGATACAGGAGTCCGCGGATCCCGTTGGGATTCAGCGCGGCCAGCGCGAAGAAGGTCGCCAGCCAGGCGAGTTCGCGGAGGCGCGCCCGGCGGGACGGGTCATTCATCCATCGCTCGAGAACGAACGCGCCGGCCATGCCGATGCCGAAGAGGAAGTAGATGTGCGCGTTCGCCCAGAACCAGCCATAGGCGAGCATTACCGCCCGCGGCCAGCGTGCGCCGCCGCGGATCCGTTCGATGCAGTAGAGGTATAGCCCCACGCCGAGAAAGCTGAATATTTCGGGCCGGACATGCGCGCGATAAGCCAGGATGACCGCAGATAAGATTCCGGCGACCCAGTAGATCGGCCATCCGCGGCGTGGAGGCGCGGCGAGCAACGCGGCGAGGAGGGCGGCGGTCATGAGTGCTGCCTTCAGAAGGATCATGCCGTTGAGCCCGATGGCGCGATGGACCTGGTAGAAGAAGACCTCGGAGAGCCAGTGATGATTCACGAAGGGATAGTCCGCATGCGTGTAGGTGAGCAGGTTGGTCTTCGGCACCGCGCGCTGCTCGCAGATGATGCGGCCCAGCAGCAGGTGGCGGCCGAGATCCTCGGTGAAGCTGATGCCGGGAGTGAGCGCGAGAAGGAACATGAGGGCCGCGATCCCGGCCACAGCCGCCGTGCCCAGCAAACGGGTTCGTTGGGTCCGAAGCGCGAACATGCACGCATGCTTTACCCCAGGGCAGGCGGGAAGAAAAGGCAAAAGGAAGGGAAGCGATCTGGACCTGCCTGCCGATGGGTTATCTTCCGGCGCTGCGCATGAAGATGTTGTATTTCTTCTCGGCGCCGATGGTCGTTTCCGGTCCGTGGCCGGGATAGACGCGGGTGTCGTCGGGCAACATCGTCAGTGTGCGCAGCGACCGCTGAAGGACCCGCGCGGCGCCGCCGGGACGGTCCGTGCGGCCGACGGACCCGGCAAAGAGCGTGTCGCCGGAGATGAGCACTCGTTCGGCCGGGAAGTAGAAGCAGACGCCGCCGGGGGTGTGGCCGGGCGTCGCCAGGACACGATATTCAAGGCCCGCGTCGGTGCACGCCTGGCTGTGCGACAACTCGCGAAAGATTCCTTGCGGGCGCTCGGGCGCCGGGTAGTGCGGCGGAATCTGGTTTCGCGGCAGGAAGGCCCACTCCGCGTCCTCGGGATGCATGGCGAACGGCGCGGGCCGTATTCGGTGAAGGGTCGCGAGCGCGCAAAGATGGTCGGCGTGACCGTGCGTCAGAAGATAGGCGGCGACCTTCAGCCCATTCCGCGAGAGAACGGACTCGATTCGATCCGCTTCCGCGCCGGGGTCAAACACCAGCGCCTCCGGGCCCGCCTGCCAGAGGACATAGCAGTTCACCTCGTATGGACCGACGGGAATGATTTCGATATTCATGGGCCTGATCGGTGCGGCATTCAACCTTCCATCGGAATCAGCAGGGGTTCCTCGATGGCGTCCACGATCCAACGCAGGAAGCGCGCGCCGTCGGCGCCGTCAATCAGGCGATGGTCGTACGAGAGCGAAAGCGGAAGCATGAGCTTCGGGCTGCAACAGCCTTCCTTGCCGCTGAACGACGGCTCCATGCGCGCGCGGCCGATTCCAAGAATCGCCACTTCCGGATAGTTCACGACAGGGGTGAAGTGCGTGCCGCCGATGCCGCCGAGGTTCGTGACGGTGAATGTGCCGCCCTGCATGTCCTCCAGCGACAGCTTGCCGGCGCGCGCCTTCTCGGCGGCCTGCGCGAGTTCGACCGCGATCTGGATGATGTTCTTCTGGTCGGCCTGCCGGACGACCGGGACGAGCAGTCCGCGCTCGGTATCCACCGCGACGCCGACATTGTAGTACTTCTTCAAGACGATCTCGCCGCGCGTCGTATCTATCGTGGCGTTGAACTTGGGGAAATTCTTGAGGGCGGCCGCGACGATCTTGATCAGGATCGCGGTGACGGTCAGTTTCGCGCCCGACTTCTCGGCCTTCGCGGACAGCTTCTTGCGGCGTTCCTCAATGTCGGTGATGTCCGCCCAGTCGAACTGGGTTACGTGCGGCACCGTGCTCCACGACAAACTCATATGCTGAGCCGTCTTCGCGCGGATCGCGCTCATGCCCTGCCGCTCAATGGGCCCCCATTTCGCGAAATCGGGGAATTGGTAGGCGGGGATTGCGGGCGAACTCGCGAGAGCCGCCTGGCGTCCGCTGTTGAGGCGTTTCGCGTATGCCTTGACATCGTCTAGCGTGATACGGCCGCCTTCGCCGGAGCCGGGCACCTGCTGGATCTCGATCCCGATCTCGCGCGCGAACTTGCGCACGGAAGGCGAAGCGGCCACGGGAGCGCCGGCCTGCGCGGGTTCGGCGGGCTGTGCAGGCGCCGGGGGCTCGATGGCTTCGGGTTTCGGAGCCGGAGCCGGTGGCGGCGTCGGAGCGGGCTTCTTCTGCGGCTCGGCCTTCTTCTCCGGAGCAGGCGCCGCTGCGCTTGCGCCGCCCTCGACGGTCAGTACCAGTTGCCCGACCGCCGCCTTGTCGCCCGCCTTCACGTGGATCTCTGACACCTTTCCCTCGACGGTGGAGGGAACCTCGACGACGGCCTTGTCGGTTTCCATCTCGAGAATGGGCTGCTCTTTCTTCACGGTGTCGCCGACGGCGACGAGCACCTTGACGATCGTGCCGGAAGTGATGTTCTCGCCGAGTTCGGGCAGCTTGAATTGCGTGGCCATGGGTCAGCTCCTTCGGATCACGAAATCATCGGATTCGCCTTGTCCGGACTAATATCCATATCCTTCATCGCCTTGGCAACGACTTCCGTCTGGATCGCGCCGAGTTGCGCGAGATACGAAAGCGTCGCAAGGGTCACGAACCGGTGATCCACCTCGAAGAACTCCCGCAGCGCGTCGCGCCCGTCGCTGCGCCCGAACCCGTCGGTGCCCAGCGCGATCAGCTTGCGCGGCATCCACCGGCAAATCGAGTCCGGCAGCGCCTTCACATAGTCGGACGCGGCGACAATGGGCCCCTCCGCATTCGCGAGCTGTTGGGAGACGTAGGGCACGCGCGGCGGCTGGCCCGGATGCAGGATGTTCCAGCGTTCGGCTTCGAGCGCGTCGCGGTGCAGTTCCTTGTAGCTGGTGACCGACCACACGTCCGCCGCGACATCGTACTTCTCGGCGAGGAGCTGTTGCGCCTTGACGACCTCGTTCAGGATCGCACCGCTGCCGAGCAGTTGCGCCTTGTGCCTGCCGCCGGTCGCGGCCTTGAACTTGTACATGCCGCGCAGGATGCCTTCTTCCGCGCCCTTCGGCATCGGCGGCTGCACGTAGTTCTCGTTCATCACCGTGAGGTAATAGAAGACGTCCTCGTGGTTGACATACATGCGCCGTATGCCGTCGCGGATGATGACGGCGAGCTCGTACGCGTAGGCGGGATCGTACGCGAGCAGGGTGGGCACGGGGAACGCGAGGAGGTGGCTGTGCCCGTCCTGGTGCTGCAGCCCTTCGCCCGCGAGCGTTGTGCGGCCCGCCGTTCCCCCCAGCAGGAACCCGCGGCAGCGCATGTCGCCCGCCGCCCAGACGAGATCGCCGATCCGCTGCAGCCCGAACATCGAGTAGTAGATGTAGAACGGAATCATGTTGATGCCGTGGTTCGCGTAGGCGGTGCCCGCCGCGATGAAGGAGCACATCGAACCGGCTTCGCTGATGCCTTCTTCCAGGATCTGGCCGTTGCGCACTTCTTTGTAATAGAGCAGGCTGTCGGCGTCCACCGGCTCATAGAGCTGCCCCGGATGCGAGTAGATGCCGCACTGCCGGAACAACGCCTCCATGCCGAAGGTGCGCGCCTCGTCGGGGACGATCGGCACGATGATGTTGCCGATGTTCGGGTCCTTGAGCAGCTTCGACAGCAGCTTCACAAACGCCATCGTGGTGGACACCGCGCGGTCGCCGGTGCCGTCGAGGAACTCCTTGAACGTGTCGTCCGTGGGCAGCGTGACGGACACCGTCGTGGGTTTGCGGTCGGGCACGTGTCCGCCGAGAGCGGCGCGCCGCTCCTTGATGTACTTCATCTCGGGGCTGTCTTCCGGCGGCCGGTAGAAGGGGATGCTCGCGACGTCGTCGTCGGAGATGGGGATGCCGAACCGCGACCGGAACTCGCGCAGCTCGTCCTCGTTCAGCTTCTTCTGCGAATGCGTAA
>JAKJGV010000047.1 GCA_022704185.1 Verrucomicrobiota bacterium | reverse complement strand
CAGAAGAGATTCCATCTCCAGGGCCAGATCGTTTTCACGGGGATGGTTTCCCGCGCGGAGAACCGCGAAATGATGAAGCACTGCCGCTACCGCTGGCGTCTGTTGCACCAATTGCGCGCGCCCTCGCACAAGGTTCCGGCGTTGTTCGTGGATACCCATCCGTCGGCCGGCAATGTGACCGTACCGACCTTCGCGAAGCCGGTCGCGGTGATTGACCATCATCCCGCCACCCGGAAAGCCCCGGGCGATGTAGGGTTGTTCAGTGACATCCGGCGCGGCGCGGGCGCCACGGCCACCATCCTCTACGAGTACCTCACGGCGTCGGAAATCCCGGTTCCCCCGTGGCTGGCGGCGATCATGGTCTATGCCATTGCCACGGAAACGCTCGACCTTTCGCGCAACTGCACGCAGGAGGACCTGGATGCGTATGCCGCGCTGCTCGTGCGGGCGAACATGAAGACCATCGGCCTCATCCGCCACGCCGCGCTGCCGAGGTCGTATTACGTTCAACTCCAGGACGGGCTGAAGAATGCCTTCGTGTACGGGCGTGTCGCCTGGGCGCATCTGAGCGACGTGGTGCAGACCGAGATCGTGCCGGAGGTGGCGGATCTTCTCTGCCGCATGGAACGGGTGACGTGGTCTTTCTGTACCGGTTACCGGGAGGGTTCGCTTCTCATTTCCCTGCGGAGCAGCCAGAAGGGCGCGCGTTGCGGCGCGTTGTTGAAGCATGTGCTGCGGAGCGTGGGTGGCACGGGCGGCGGTCACGACTGGATGGCAGCGGGCGTCGTATCCGCGGAGAAGCTGGTTCCCGAGCGCCGGGAGGAATTGCGCGAGACGGTGGTCAAGGCGCTGGTCTCTCGCATCGAGAAGAGAGAAGTGCAGCGGGAATCGCTGGAAGCGGCGGCCAAACTGCTCGTGCAGCCGCCGGGAACCGGGTAAGCGATTTCGGAAAAGGTGCTTTATCGCTTGACGGTTTGTTGCGGTATGTCGCAAAGTACGCGCAATCAAGCCCGTGGAGAGGGCTTTTTCTGAGGAATTTTACATGTTTGATCGTTTCTTGGGACTTTTCTCAAACGATATCGGCATTGATTTAGGTACGGCCAACACGCTGGTTTACGTCAAGGACCGGGGGATTGTGATCCGCGAACCGTCCGTTGTCGCCATCCAGGCGGGAACGAACCGTGTATTGGCCGTGGGTGACGAAGCAAAAAGAATGCTGGGGCGCACGCCCGGTAACATCGTGGCCATCCGGCCTCTCAAGGCCGGCGTTATAGCGGATTTTGAGATCACCGAGGCCATGTTGCGTTACTTCATGCGGAAGGTGCACAACCGCCGCATGATGGTCCGGCCGCGAGTGATCGTGGCGGTTCCCAGCGGAATCACGGAGGTCGAAAAGCGCGCCGTCAAGGATTCGGCAACACATGCCGGGGCGCGCGAAGTGTACCTGATTGAAGAGCCGATGGCTGCTGCCATTGGAGTGGGACTGCCGGTCCAGGAGCCTGCGGGCAACATGATCGTGGACATCGGCGGCGGGACAACCGAAGTGGCGCTGATCTCCCTTGCGGGGATCGTGCTCAGCAGAAGCGTACGGGTGGGTGGCGACGAAATGGACGAGGCGATCGTCCAGTACATGAAGCGGGTTTACAACCTGATGATCGGCGAGCGAACGGCCGAGGAGATCAAGATCATGACCGGGTCGGCATACCCCATGGGTGAGGAAACCACCCTGGAGGTCAAGGGCCGTGACCTGGTCGCGGGTTTGCCTAAGACGTTGACGATAACGTCGGAGGAAATCCGGGATGCGCTCCAGGAGCCGATTTCCGCGATCGTCGAAGCGATCCGCATCACCCTCGAACGCTGTCCGCCGGAATTGTCGGCGGACCTGGTTGACCGCGGCCTGGTGCTGGCCGGCGGCGGGGCGTTGCTCCGCGGCCTGGACAAGCTCATTGCCGAGCAAACCGGCCTTCCCGTTCACGTGGCGGAAGACCCGTTGAGTGCCGTTGCGGAAGGAACAGGCGTCGTGCTTCACGAGCTGAATTTCCTGCGCAAGGTGGCCAACGTCGGGCGAAACCTGTAAGACGGGGGTCGCCGGGTCGTTTGCGAGTGTGCAGCCTTTCCGGCTCTGTCATCCGTGATATCCGCGAAGAAAGCGGACAGTGATGAGAGAGCGAAGTGTTGTGGTTTGGGTTGTTCTGGCCGCCGTTCTGCTGGCGGTTCTCAATCTTCCTGCTTCCGTTTCCCAACGCGTGAAGTCCGTCCTGCGCGAAGGATTGGCCCCGCTCCAGCAGGCCGTGACCGGCGTCACGAGAAAGCTTTCCGAGACGGGCCGCGCGATCCGCGGCATCGGCGACATGGCCGACGAGAACCGCCTGATGGCTGCGGAGCTCGTGTATCTTCGGAACGAGGTGCGCGACCTCAAGCCGCTCGAGGAGGAGAACCTCGAGTTGCGGCGCCAGCTGGAATTCACCCGCCGTTCGCCGCGCAAGCTGATCGCGTGCGAAGTCATCGCGCGGGACATCAGCGGCTGGTGGCACACGATCCGGCTGAACCGGGGCACCGGCGACGGCGTCGTGGCCGACATGGCCGTTGTGACGCTGGACGGGTTGGTGGGCAAGACGATCCAGGTGTCCTCGCGCACGGCGGACGTGCTGTTGATTTCGGACCCCTCGTGCCGGGTGTCGGCGCGCATCGCCCGGACGGGTTCCTTCGGCGTGGTGGTGGGCACGGGCGAGACGGGCGGGGGCCGCGTGGTGTGCGTGATGGAATTCATGAACAAGAATGTGCCCATCCTGGAAGGCGACGAAGTGCTGACCTCGGGATTGGGCGGCGTGTTCCCGAAAGGCTTGCTGATCGGTTACGTGGAGCGGGTGTACCGCGATGAGGCCGGCCTGTTTCAGAGGGCGGATGTGGTTCCAAAGGCGGACCTGGGCGTGCTGACGTACGTGTTTGCCGTGCAGGAGGAGGGGCAGGAGATCGACGACTACCTCCGCCGGCAGCAGTTGCAGGAAGGCGGCGCGCGATGACCTCGCTCACGATGGTGTTTGCGATGGTCTGCGGCGCTGTGCTCCAGGCGATCCTACCCACGTGGCGCTGGCTGGGTCATGCGAACGTGCCGGTGTTGATGGGTGTCGTGCTCTACTACGCGGTAACGCATCCCCGCGGCCTGCTGCTGGGCGCGGCGGTGGTCGGAGGTTTGCTGCAGGACGCGCTGGGGATGATCCCGCTGGGGTATTCGTCGTTCTGCTTCTGCGTGGTGGCGCTCCTCGCGGCGCGGTTCAAGGACATGGTGTTCGAGCACGAGTTGGTGACGCACATGTTTTTCGGTGCGCTGGCATCCGGCCTCTTCACATTGCTGCTTTACGGGTTGCTCGCGGGCTCGGATGTCGTTGTTTTGCGGCCTCGCTGGGGTGTGCTGAAAGTATTTGGGTCGGTCATCCTCGGCGGGGTGATCGTGCCTTTCGTCTTTGAGACCATGACGGCGCTGGACCGCATGCTCGGGAATGTTGAATCGAGGGAGTTGTAGTGGTTTTTCGTGATCTATTCAGCGAAGAGCACTGGCGATTGCGGTTGCTCTACGGCGCGATGCTCGCGATGTTCGGCATCCTGCTGGCCACCCTGTGGCGCATGCAGGTGGCGCACGGCAAGACGTATCAGACCGACCTCGTGCGCCAGAGCGTGAGGCGCGTCCGCCTGCCCGGCATGCGCGGCCGCATCTACGATCGCGCGGGCCGCTGCGTGGCCGACAATCGTCCGAGCTACTGCATCGCCGTTTACCTCGAAGAATTGAGGCGTCCCGGCCGATGGAGCCGTACGATCGACCGCGTGGATACGTTGATAGACGAGTTGTCGGCAGTGCTGGAGATCCCTCGGCAGGTGGATCGCGAAGACATCCAGATTCACACGCGCCGGCGGTTGCCGCTGGCGTTTCTCGCGTGGCGGGACGTGGATGAGATCGCACTCGCCCGCCTGGCGGAAAATGTGCTGGGCGAGGCGGGCGTGGATGTTTACGTGGAGGCGGTGCGCGAATACCCGTTCGGGAAGCTGGCGTGCCACCTGCTGGGGTACGTCGGGCGCGCGGAACAGAAATCCGCCGACGAAGAACCCTATCACTACTACCTCCCGGAAATGGGCGGGAAGGCCGGAATCGAGAAGGTGTTCGACGGGGTGTTGCGCGGCGAGCCGGGCGGACGACTGGTGCGGGTGGATGTTTCAGGGTTCCGCTACGACGACAAGGAGCTGGCGCTCGCCGAGCGCGCGCCGCACAACGGGCTGAACCTGAAGCTGGCGCTCGATTTCGGGATCCAGGAAATCGTCGAGGGCGCGCTGGCCGACCGCCCCGGCGCGGCGGTCGTGGTGGATCCGCGCAACGGCGATGTCCTGGCCATGGCCAGCGCGCCGGGATTCGACCTGAACGAGTTCGCGCCCGCGATTTCGTCCGAACGATGGGAGACGTTGTTGAAGGACCCCGCCAAGCCGATGCTGAATCGCGTGACGGCGGGGGCGTACGCGCCGGGAAGCACGTTCAAGCCCGTGGTGGCTCTCGCGGCGCTCGAGAACGACAAGGCCACGCCGAACACGACGTACACGTGCCCCGGCTATTTCTCGCTGGGCCGCGCGCGCTTCGGTTGCTGGCAGACGCGCGGGCACGGCGCCCTCAACATGGAACAGGGCATCGAGCACTCCTGCAATGTGTACTTCTTCCGCACCGGACTGCAGACCGGTCTCGATCCGATCTACAACCAAGCCGCCGCGCTTGGGCTGGGGAGGAAGACCGAGATCCCCGTTGATTTCGAGGTCCCCGGTCTTATTCCGAACGACGCGTGGAAACGGCGGACGATGAACGACGGGTGGCGGGACGGAGACACCTGCAACCTGTCCATCGGACAGGGGGCGTTGCTGGTGACCCCGATCCAGATGGCCATGCTTACGGCGGCGATCGCCAACGGCGGACAGCTCTACCGTCCGCGCGTGGTGACCGAGATCGTGGACGACGAGGGCGCGGTGGTGAGGCAGTTTCCGCCGGTCGTCGCGAACACGCTCAAGTGGGTGCCCCGGAACATCCGCCTTGTTCGCGATGGCATGCACGATGTGGTGATGTCCCCGCGCGGAACGGGAAGGACCGCGGGAGTGCCCGGCCTCGATATGGCGGGGAAGACGGGCACCGCCGAATACGGACGCAAGGAAGACGGGCGCAATATCGCCTGGATGATCGCGTTCGCGCCGTACGAACACCCCCGCTATGCGGTAGTCGTGATGGTTGAGGACGCGGTTTCCGGCGGGACCACCGCCGCGCCTGTCGTGAAAAGCATCCTGGCGGGGATCACGGCCTCGGACGGAAAGGAGGGGGAAGGCTGATGAACTGGGCGCGCATCAGCATAATCCTTAAGCGCCTGGACTGGGGCATGGTGTTCTGCATCCTGCTTCTGCTTGCGGTGGGCATCCTCTTCATCTACAGCGCGGCCTGCCGGGGAGAAGATGTTCCGTCCGCGCCCTTCCATCGCAAGCAGATGCTGTGGGCGCTGGTCGGCGCCGGGTTCTTCCTTGCGACGGCGTTCACGGACTATCGCCACCTTCGCGACGCGGCATGGTGGCTGTACTTCGTCGCCCTCCTGCTGTTGGTGCTGGTGCTCCTGGTCGGCAAGGAGATGTACGGAGCGCGCCGCTGGCTCAATCTTTTCGGCATCCAGGTCCAACCTTCGGAATTCGCGAAGATCGCCACGATTGTCGTGGTCGCGCGATTTCTCGGGCGGCCGGGACGGTCGCTGGACGAACCCGTGAGGATATTCCAGGTCCTGGCCCTCGTCGGCGTCCCGTTCCTGTTGATCGTGAAAGAGCCGGATCTCGGCACCGCGGCCATGCTCATCCCCGTGGCTTTCATGATGATGTTTGCCGCGGGGGTGCCGGTGAAGTACATGCTGATTCTCGGCGCGGTTGGGCTGCTCCTGCTGCCGTTCGGCTGGTTCTTCCTCGGCAATTACCAGAAGGAACGAGTCCTCGTTTTCCTGGACGCGAACCGGGATCCGCTGGGGGCGGGCTGGAACAAGATACAGTCCGGGATCGCGGTGGGCTCGGGAGGTCCGACGGGGAAGGGCTATCTGAAGGGAACGCAGAACGTGCTCGGCTTCCTGCCGCGCACGGTGGCGCCGACAGACTTCATCTACTCGGTGATTGCGGAAGAGACCGGCTTTGTCGGCTCGATCGTTCTGCTGATCCTTTACGCGTTGTTGCTGGGTTCGGGTATCCGGGCAGGGCTTCTGGCCCGGGACAAGTTTGGGCGGTTGCTGGCAGTAGGCGTCACAAGCCTGCTTTTCTGTCACGTGTTCGTGAATATGGCGATGACGATCGGATTGCTGCCGATTACCGGATTGCCGTTGCCGCTCATCAGTTACGGCGGCTCGTTCATGATCAGCATCATGATCGGGCTGGGAATCGTTCAGAGTGTGTTCGTGCGAAGATACCATGAATAAGGAAATACATCCATGTGGGAGTACCTGCGAATGTTCGGCATAGGGAAAAAGATCAAGAAAGAGATCATCATCAACGCGGAGAGCCTCGAGACGAGGGTGGCCGTGATGGAAAACGGCGACCTGGAGGAGTTCTACATCGAGCGCCCCAGCGAGGAACGCGTGGTCGGCAGCATCTTCAAGGGCAAGATACAGAACCTGGAAGACGGGCTGCAGGCCGCCTTCATAGACATCGGGATGAAGAAGAACGCCTTCGTCCACTACTGGGACATGATTCCGGAGGACGCGGCGCGGCTGGAGGCCGAAGAAGGCATCCAGCGCCCGAGGTCCGGCCGGCAGAAGAAGTTCGCGCCGGGCGAGATGAGCAAGCGGTTCCCGATCGGCTCGGAAATCGTGGTCCAGGTCACGAAGGGGGCCATCGGCACCAAGGGGCCGCGGGTGACCGCGAACCTCAGCATCCCGGGGCGCTACCTCGTCATGATGCCGGGGAGCAATCTGAAGGGTGTGTCGCGGAAAGTGGAAGATGCGAAGGAACGCACGCGGCTGAAGAAGGTGCTGGCGCGCCTTCCCGTGCCGGACCGGATCGGGCTGATCGTCCGGACCGCCGGCGCCGGCGCCCGGAAGGTCAGTTTCGTGCGCGATGTGCGCGCGCTGCTGGAAGTCTGGAAGGATATCGAGCAGGGGATGAAGGAGAAGCCCGCGCCCTGCCGGCTGTACGAGGAACCCGATCTCGTGGAGCGAGTCGTCCGCGACTCGTTGACGGAGGACGTGGACCGGATCGTCATTGATTCGCGCGAGGATTACGAACGGATCAAGCAGGTGGCGTCCCGGATCTCGCGGCGGGCGAAGAACCTGATCAAGCTGTACGAGGGCGATGCCGCGATCTTCGAGCATTTCAAGGTGGACCGGCAGCTCGAGAGCGCGTTTCGGCGGAAGGTGTGGCTCAAATCCGGGGGCTATATCGTCTTCGATGAAACGGAAGCGCTCGTGGCGATTGACGTGAACACCGGCCGTCACAAGGGCGGCTCCTCGCAGGAGGAGTCCATCTTCCAGGTGAACACGGAGGCCGCGGAGGAGATCGCGCGCCAGCTCAGGCTGCGGAATGTCGGCGGGCTGGTCGTGATCGACTTCATCGATATGAAACAGCGCCGGAACCAGAATTCCGTCTACAAGGCACTGAAGGAGGCGCTCAAGCCGGACAAGGCGCGCACGAACGTTCTCCCGATTTCGCAGCTGGGCATCCTCGAGATGACCCGTCAGCGCGTCGAGGAGAGCATCCATTCGAGCACGTACGTGGATTGCCCGTACTGCAAGGGGCGCGGCAAGGTGAAATCCACGCTGAGCATGAGCGTGGAGATCCAGCGTCACATCGCGGAAGTCATGCGCCGGACGAAGCACGAGAAGGAGGCGCTGCCGATCAAGGTGATCGTGAACCCGGTCGTCATGGACCGCCTTCGCAAGGAAGACGAGGCGGAGCTGATCGAGCTCGAACAGAAGTATCGCGGCCGGCTGACGTTCGTTTCGGATGCGGGCATGCACATGGAGGAGTTCACCATCGTGCACGCCGGCACGGGCGAGGAGTTGTATTCGGCAGTGGAGAAGTAAAAGCAGCGGCTCGCGGGCCCTCCTTCGGCGGGCAAGCCGCTCGCCCTCCAGCAACCGCAACGAACGCGTGCGGCCGCAGGGTCAGGCGATCGTTTGCAGGAACTCGCGGGTCTTCTCGGGCGTCATGGGGATCGGATTGGCGGACATGCTGGTCCCTCCCGCCGCCCGCGCGATCCGGTCAATGTCTTCCGCTGAAAGTCCGAGGTACTTCAGGTCCGCCGGAATCTGCAGCCAACGGTTGAGTCCTTCGATCGCTTCGATACCTTCGTCAATCGTGCTTCGCGTCGCCCGATCCTGGTTCAGAAACGCGGCCAGCGCGTCCGCCATCTGTGTTTCGCAGGCGGACCGGTTGTAGCGGAGGGTGTGCGGAAGAAGGATCCCGCAGGCCAATCCGTGGGGCACTTCATGCAGGGCGCCGAGGGCGGCCGCGATGCCGTGGGCCATGGCGAGCCCCGCGTTCGCGAGACAGACCCCGCTCAGCATGCTGGCCAGCGCGATCTGTTCGCGGGCGGCGATGTTCTCGGCATCCTCGTAGGCCAGCGCGAGCGACTGGCGCATCAGGCGCAAGCCTTCCTTGGCCAGGTCGGTGGTTTCGCGCCGACGTTTCATGGTCAGGCAGGATTCGATCAACTGGGTGATCGCGTCCATGCCGCCCGATGCGGTGGTATGCGGCGCGACGCCGAGCATGAGCAGCGGGTCCACCAGCGCGGCGGTGGGGACCAGCGAGTCGTCGCGAAGGCTCTTCTTGTAGCCCTTTTCAGGGGATTGGATGACGGCGTTCTTCGTCATCTCGGCGCCGGTGCCGGCGACCGTCGGGATCGCGATGTGGGGCAGGGGCGGGTTCTGGAGCTTGTCGCGGGTGCCGACGCCCTCGAGGTATTCCTCGACGGAGCCCTCGTTGGTCAGCATGGCCGCGATGGCCTTGCCGAAATCAATGACGCTGCCGCCTCCCGCGCTGATCACGAGCTTCGGTTTAGCGGGGCGGGCGAGTTCGACGCCCTTGGCCACCATCTCCACGGTCGGCTCGCGATGTACCGCGGCGGTGCGGATCCCCTTCACGGTAAATCGCGTGAGCAGGGTTTCGATGCGGTCGGTAAGCCCCGATTTCTGGGCGGACCGGAGGCCGGTGATGATGACCGCGGTCTGGCCGCCCCATGCGAGGGGGAATACGAGTTCTCCGAGCTGGTCGAGCTTGCCGCGCCCGAACAGGATCGTTTTCGGCGCCAGGAGCTGGTCCTTGTGGATCCGCTCGATCAACTGCTCGGCCTTTTGCCTTGTTGAAATCGCCGCCACGGGTGCGTGTCTCCTTTCCAGCCGGCCATGCTAATGATGTGAACCCGCGAAGTCCAGCCATGGATGCCTGACTGTCGGAGTCGATTGCGCTCAAGCACCCGGCAGGCTAGAATGGCTTCATGCGAATCATCTTCATGGGGGCGGGGGCGCTGGCGTGTCCCGCGCTGCGCAACCTGTTGGAGCAGAAGCGGGACGAGGTGGTGGCGGTCGTGACGCAACCGGACCGCCCCGGCGGACGGCGTCTGCATTTGAAGGCCTGTCCCGTGCGGTCGTTCATGGAAGCTCATTCCGGCATCCCGGTGCTGGTATCCGAAAACGCGAGCACGCCGGACATGGTGGCCCGGCTGCGGGAGCTGAAGCCGGACCTGATGATCGTGGCGGACTTCGGGCAGTTCCTGAAGCGCGCGGTGCTGGAGATTTCTCCGCGCGGCATGATCAACATCCATCCGTCGCTCCTGCCTAAGTACCGCGGCGCGGCGCCGATCCAGTGGGCAATCGCCAACGGCGACCTGGAGACGGGCGTTTCAATCCTTTATGTCACCGAGCGCATGGATGCCGGGGACCTCATCCTGCAGGAGCGGGCGCCGATACGGGACGAGGCCACGACCGCGACGCTGGAACCCCTGCTGGCCGAGTTGGGCGCGACGCTGCTCATGCGGGCGCTCGACGACATCCGCGCGGGCCGTGTCCGCGCCGTCCCGCAGGACGAAACAAAGGTGGTGCTGGCCCCGAAACTCAGCAAGGAAGACGGGCGAGTGGACTGGCCGATGGCGGCTTCGGCCATTCGCAATCGCGTGCGCGCGTTCCAACCCTGGCCGGGTTCGTTCTGCGAAGTGCCTGAAGGCTCCGGTCACCTGCTGAAGCTGCTCGATGTGCGCGTCGAGAAGCGGGCGGGCGAGCCCGGCATGGTCCTGGAGTGCGGCACCGATGGACCGCTGGTTGCCTGCGGCGAGCACAGCCTGCGCCTCGTGGAAGTTCAGCCGGAAGGGAAGAAGCCGATGGCGGGCGCCGCGTTCCTGTGCGGCCATAAGCTCATGCCCGGCAGCCGGCTGGGATGAAACACGGGAACTTTCCGCGTCAACCCCCATCCTGCGGGGCCATGGCGTAGAGATAGCGCTTCACCTTGCCGGTCGAAGTCTTGCGGAACTCCTCCCAGCGGATCTGGATCCGCCGCGGGCGCTTGTAGTCGGCGATTTCAGCCGCCTGCTTCTTGACCTCCGACCGGATGAGATCTTCGATCTCCTTCTCCGAACGCTTGTGCCGATGCCGGGTCAGGTAGGCATCGAGCGCCTCCTGGTCCGGCACGACGATGACGCCGACCTGCTCGCCGACCTTGACATCGGGCTCCCGGTATCCGAGCGCGAGCGCTTCGCGGATCAGCGGGCTCTTGCAGACCTGGTACTCGACCTCCTCGGGGTCGATGAACCCGAGGTCGCCGGTCAGGAACCATCCGTCGCGGAACACCTCGGCGGTGGCCTCGGGGTTGTTGTAGTAACCCTTCATCAGGTTCGGTCCGCGCGCGGCGATTTCGCCGATGCCGGCGTCGTCCGCGTCCATGATCATGATCTCGACGCCGGGCAGTTCCTTCCCGACGGTTCCCGGCTTCGGCCTGGCTTGCGGGTTGATTGTGAGCACGGGCGCGGTCTCGGTCAGTCCGTAGCCTTCCAGCACGTTGATCCCGAGCTGCTCGAAGCCGCGCAGCACGTCGGGATCGCACGGTGCGCCGCCGGTGACGACGAGGCGCAGTTTGCCTCCGAGCCGGGCCGCCAGCTTCCGGATCACCGGCTTGCGGATGCCCAGCCTGAAGAGCGAGTAGCCGAGCTTGTTCGCCTTCAGGCTGTTCCAGATCCGGTTGTACATCTTCTCCAGCAGCAGCGGCACGCCGATCAGTACCGTCGGCGACACCTCGCGCATGTTCTCCGACACGGTTTTCAGGTTCTCCACGAGGCTGATCTCCGAGCCGACCGCGATCGGCAGCATGAGATTGGCGGTGAACGCGAAAGCGTGGTGCAGCGGCAGCACCAGCATGAAATTGTCCTCCGGCAAGACATCAATGGCTTTCCGGCAACTCGCGACGTTGGCCGTGAAGTTGCCGTGCGTGAGCATCGCGCCTTTCTGGCGGCCCGTCGTACCCGAGGTGTAGATGAACGAAGCGGGGTCGTCATCGGCCGGCGCGGCACGATTGTACGCGCAGCCGTCCGAGGCCGCCGCTGCTTCCGCTTCCCTCAGCAGGGTTGCATAATCCGAGTATTTCACCTTGCGCGAGTTCTGGATGGGGAGGACGTCTTTCCCGTTGATCAGCACGACGTGGGAGAGCTCCCGGAGATGCGATTCGATTTCCGTCAGCAACGGGTAGTTCTTGCTGCTGCTGACGACCACGCAGGTCGCCGAGTCGAGCAGGATGTGCGCGACTTCCTGTTCCTGCAGCTTGGCGTCCACGGGGACGGCCGTGGCCCCGAGTCCGACGATGCCGAAATAGATCTCCGGCCACTCCGGCGAATTCTCGCTGTAGAGCGCGACGCGGCTGCCTTTCTTCACGCCGAGACGGTGCAGCATCTCGGCCACCGCCCGCGCCCGCGAAAGCAGCTCGCGGTAAGAAACGGTATGCCACTGGTTATCCGCCTTGTAACGAATCGCGACCGCGTCGCCGCGGCGCTCCACCGATTCGGCCAGCAGATCTCTTATGGTCACGACAGCCTCCTTTGACGTGGATCACAACATTTTCAGAAAAGCCGCTTCATCGAGCACCGACACGCCGAGTTTCTGAGCCTTCGCCAGCTTCGAGCCGGCATCCGCTCCAACGACCAGGTAATCGGTCTTCTTGCTGACGCTGTCCGTCACGCGCCCGCCCCGTTTCCGGATCTCTTCCTGCGCTTCCTCGCGGCTGTATTGCGAAAGCGTGCCGGTGATCACCACGGTCTTGCCCGCGAAAGGCCCTTCCTGTGGCTCCGCGCGCGATTCCGGCTCCACCGGCCGGACGCCGGCCTGCGCCAGCCGCTTGAGCAGCGCCTGGTTTCGGGGGTTGCGGAAGAAATCGTGGATGCTCTGCGCCATGACCGGTCCGACATCCTCCGCCCGCTGGAGTGTCTCGATGTCCGCTCCGGCCAGGGCCTCGAGGCTTCTGAAGTGATCCGCCAGCTTCCGCGCCGCGCCCTCGCCGACGTGCAGGATGCCGAGCCCGTGGACCAGCCGCCAAAGCTCCCTGTGCCTGCTCCCGCCGATGGCGTTCACCACGTTCGACGCGGACTTCTCCGCCATCCGTTCCAGCCCCGCGAGCTGCTCGACGCCCAGCGCGTACAGGTCCGCGATATCCTTCACGAGCCCCCGGTCCACGAGTTGGTTGATCAACACTTCGCCCAGGTTCTCGATATCCATCGCGCGGCGGCCGACGTAGTGCTCGATCGCGCGCTTGAGCTGCGCGGGGCAGGACCTGTTTTCGCAGCGCCACGCGACGAATTCCGGATCGCGATGGATCGGGCCGCCGCACGCCGGGCATTTCCCCTGGATGTGCTTCACGAAATCGAACGGCACCGCGCCGGGCGGCCGATTCTCCGCCACCACGCCGACGACGGCGGGGATCACTTCGCCGGCCTTTTCCACGATCACCGTGTCGCCGATGCGGATATCCTTGCGGCGGATTTCCTCCTCGTTGTGGAGCGTCGCGCGGGCGATCGTCGAGCCCGCAAGCGGCACGGGTTCCAGCTCGGCGACCGGCGTGAGGGTGCCGGTGCGGCCGACCTGGATCGTGATTGCGGTCAGCCGCGTTTGCGCCTGCTCGTGCGCGTACTTGAACGCGATCGCGAAGCGCGGCGCCTTGGCGGTTGTGCCGAGCCGCTTCCATTGATCGAGGTTGTTCACCTTCACCACGGCGCCGTCGATCTCGTAGGGCAGGGTGGCCTCCAGCTTCTCCAGCTCCTGCGCGCGGGCGATGACCTCCTCGATATCGCGGCACCGCCACCAGTGTTGCGGTGTGGGGAATCCGAGGCTCCTGAGCTTCTCGAGGACCTCGGCATGCTGCGTGAACGCGATGCCCCGGGTTTCGCCGACGGCATAGAAGACGGCGGCGAGCGGGCGGCGCGCGACCACGCGGGAATCCAGTTGCTTGAGCGAGCCCGCCGTGGCGTTGCGCGGATTCGCGAAGGGTTCCTCGCCTTCTGTCTCGCGCTGGGCGTTCAGTTTCCGGAAAGCGTCGACCGGGAGATAGGCCTCGCCGCGGACCTCGAAGACCTCCGGCGCGCCGGGGGCGGAAAGCGGAATGTTCCGGACGGTCTTGATGTTGGCGGTGATGTTGTCGCCTGTCGCTCCGTCGCCGCGCGTCGCGCCGACGATCAGCGCGCCCTGTTCGTAACGGATGCTGACGGAGACCCCGTCCACCTTCGGTTCCAGGATGTACTCCACGGACTCGCCGGGCAGGAGCTTGCGCACGCGTGCGTCGAACTCGCGCAGCTCGTCGAACGTGTACGTGTTGTCGAGCGACATCATCGGGACCGCGTGGCGCACGGGCGCGAATTCCTTCAGCGGTTCGCCGCCGACGCGCTGGGTGGGGGAGTCGGACGTGACGAGCGCGGGGAACTGCGCTTCGAGGTCCTGGAGTTCGCGGTAGAGGCGGTCGTATTCGCGGTCGGAAATTTCCGGCCGGGCCTCGACGTAGTACAGGCGGTTGTGGCGGTTGAGCTCCTTGCGGAGCTGCTCGATCCGGGTTCTGGCTTCAGCCTGGTTCATCGGCGGCGTCGTTCAGTGTGCGTGCTTCCGGACGCGCGAAACAAGTCAAAAAGACGGCGGCGGCCCCGAGCGTATCCGCGATCCAATCGGCGAATTCCACGGTGCGCATCGGGACGAAAAGCTGGTGGAACTCGTCGAGCGCCCCGTAGATCGAGGTGATGAGGAAGGCGATCCACCGGGCGCGCGCGGGGGACAGGCCCCGCTCCTGCGCGAGGCCGCGGTGAATGAGCAGGGCGAGGATGGCGAAAACGAGCAGGTGCGCGAGCTTGTCGCCCATCGCGAAGCCGGGTGTTTTGGGGGGCGAGGAGAGGGAGCTCACCACAAAGATGGCCGCCGCCCATCCGACGGGCGGCAGCCAGTAGAAGAGCTTGCGAAAGGCGGCGTTCAGCATGGCGAGAGAGTACCTGTTGGCCGGGCCGGCCTCAAGCCCGGTCGCGAGAGGAAGCTTTTGAAGAACACGCATGAAGTAACGAATGCGTGGAATCTCATCAAGGCCCCCTGCGGGCTTGCCCGCAGGAGCCAGAGTTCACGGGTTACCCGCCACCTTTCGCTCGATTCGAGCTCCAGTACTTTCGTTTTTTCATCTTAGCCCGCCGAACTGGGGTTTCCGCGGGACGAGCCCGCGGGGGACCTTTTCTTCAACAGTCCCTTTCATGGCCGAGCTCCTATCCGTGTGATCTGCGTAATTTGCGGACCGAATTCCTCTCCTCCCCTTGCGGGACCCTTTCAGGGTCGAGCGACAACGTGATAATGAGAATTTTCCAATGGTTGGAAAAAATCCCGCGCGTTTTTCCAATGATTGGAAACTTTTTTCCGGGCGGGGAGCATTCCGTTCCGGCCGATTTTTGCTTTGATGCACACGCGGTCATCCGGTAACCTCCCCCGCGCGTTGGAATTGATTGAGGAGCCGTTTTCATGAGGATATTGTCGGGCATACAGCCCTCGGGCAAGTTGCACCTGGGCAACTACTTCGGAATGATGAGGCCGATCCTGGACCTTCAAAAAGAGGGCCAGGTGTTCCTGTTTATCGCGGATTACCACGCGCTGACCTCCGTGACCGACGCCGCGGCGCTCCGGCAGGGATCGCTGGACGTGGCGCTGGATTTCCTGGCCTTCGGGCTGGATACCGAGCGCACGATCTTCTACCGCCAGAGCGACATTCACGAGGTTACGGAGCTGACCTGGCTGTTGTCGGTGGTGACGCCGATGGGGCTGCTGGAGCGGTGCCACTCTTATAAGGATAAGGTCGCGAAAGGGTTGCCGGCGACGCACGGCCTGTTCTCGTACCCCGTGCTGATGGCGGCGGACATCCTGATCATGCACTCCAACGTGGTCCCGGTGGGGCGCGATCAGAAGCAGCACGTCGAAGTGACGCGCGACATCGCGATCAAGTTCAACAACCTCTACGGCGAGGTGTTTACGCTGCCGGAGCCCTCGATTCGCGAGGAAGTGGCGGTGGTGCCGGGCGTGGACGGCCAGAAGATGTCGAAATCGTACAACAACACGGTGGAGATCTTCGGTGATCTGAAGGAGGCGCGCCAGCGGATCATGCGGATCGTGACGGACAGCAAGACGGTGGAGGACTCGAAGGATCCCGCCGCCTGCAACGTGTATTCGCTCTACCGGCTGTTCGCGACCCCTGAGGAAAGGGCCGAGATGGAGGCGCGCTATCGCAACGGCGGGCTGGGTTACGGGGAAGTGAAGAAGGCGTTGTACGAGAAATTTGCCGCGCATTTCGAGCCGTACCGGCAGCGCCGCGCCGAGCTGCAGCGCGATATGGGTTATGTGGAATCGGTGTTGAAGCGCGGCGCGGACCGGGCGCGGGAGGAAGCGTCGCGCACGCTGAAGAACGCGCGGCGGGCCGTGGGGTTGGAGTGACTGCATGGAGTTGGGCCACCGCCGCCCGGCTTGAACGCCGAACATTGAACATCGAGCATTGAACGTCGAACAGGAAGTCCCGTCTTCCGCAAACCATGGTCTGTGTCATGGCTTCACAAGAAGAATATAAGGTTCAGTTGGAGGTCTTCGAAGGGCCCCTGGACCTGCTGCTCTACCTTATCAAGAAGGACGAGCTGGATATCTACGACATCCCCATCGTGCGCATCACGAACCAGTACATGCAGTACATGGACTTGATGCGGATGCTGGACCTCAACATCGCCGGCGCATGCTGCTGCCGCCCGAGGAGCGGACGGAGCTGGAGGAGGAAGAGGAGGAGGATCCGCGCTGGGACCTGATCCGGCAGCTCGTCGAGTACAAGAAGTTCAAGGATGCCGCGCTGCATCTCGAAGGCCTGGAGGAGCGCCAACAGGACGTGTTCATGCGCGGCAGCGACACGGCCAAGCTGGGGCCGGAAAGCGATGTCTCGCTGCACGATGTCAGCATCTTCGATCTCATCACCGCGTTCAGCGAAGTGCTGAAGAAGGTGAAGACGGAGGAGCTGAAGGAGATTTTCGCGGAGCATGTCACGGTCGCCGAGAAGATC